>JAVZQA010000059.1:0-8364 GCA_038881315.1 Methanomassiliicoccales archaeon | reverse complement strand
AGGGCAGGTGCGGGGGAAAGGAGCATGGTGCTCCTAAATGCAGCAGCAGCCCTCTATGTTGCCGATAAGGTGCGGGATATGCATGAGGGTATTGAAGTAGCACGCAATACAATAGAGACAGGAAAGGCCAGGGAAGCGATGGAAAACTTCCTCCGCCTCGCAAATGGTGAGAAAGATGGACGAACTTGATTATTTCATAGAAAACGCATTTTCATTGGTCACCTCCGGTTACTACAGAATAAAGGGCAGCAGGCAAAAGGGGAGATCTTCGCTTCTCTCGACTGTGCAGAAGTCGGCTTCACCCGTTATTGCGGAATTCAAGAGAAAAACGCCTTCAAGTCCTGATCACAACTCAGAGGCGCCTGTCAATGCGGTGCTCAACCATTTTGTTAGCTCGGGCGCATGCGCCCTTTCGGTATTAACTGAGCCGCACAGATTTAACGGATCTATCGATGATCTAATGGAGGCGTCCAAAGTCGGTGTTCCCTTGCTCATGAAAGACTTCATTATAGATGGGGAGCAGATAGAGGCGGGTGAAATAGCGGGTGCGGATGCTGTTCTCCTGATCCAGGAGATATTCGACAGGTCGCAATACAACCGCGACCTGCTTATTGAGGAGGCGCACAATCGTGGACTGGAGGTTGTTCTGGAGATCAACTCTGTCGAGCAGTACAGGGAAGCTCTCTCAACTGACGCTGATATGATCGGCATAAATAACAGAGATTTGCGGGATCTCACATTACACAAGGGAAAGACGGAAAGCATTCTGAGGGATGCGGGTCATGACCGGCCTGTCATAGGGATGAGCGGCGTCACAACCCCGGAGGATGTGGTCTCCATGCTGCAGGCGGGTGCAGACGCCGTGCTTGTGGGCACCTCCATAATGAGGGATCCGGGACTTCTCGAAAAACTGGTGGAGGCGGCAAGTTTTGCCAAGCGTAAAGATATGCGGTAACAGAACAGAGCGGGATGTGCGCTCTGCAGCCGGAGCCGATTACATCGGCTTTGTGGTGGAGGTGCATGGAGCGAGGCGTTCAATAAGCACCCTGGAGGCAAAACCACTCATCCGAATGGCCTCCGATTTAGCAGCAACAGTTGTGGTAACAACCAACAGTGATGAGCGCAATCTAAAGGATATGGTCGCCTTCCTTGAGCCCGATTTTCTGCAGCTTCATTTTGAACCGGAGACCGAACTGATTGCCTCTTTGAAGAAAGAGGGCATTAAGACAATCGTACTCGTCTCTCCCTCTCAGGACGCAGTGGAGAAAGCAGTGCGCATCGCTCCATTTGCATCCATGCTTTTTTCAGACACGCTGCGGGGAGGAATGGGTGGAACTGGTGTAACGCATGACTGGCAGATAAGCCGAAGGATAAGGGATGTCACATCCCCGGTGCCTTTCATGCTATCCGGTGGACTGAATGCAGGTAATCTCGCTCTGGCGGTAAGGACAGTACGACCGGATGTGCTCGATGTCTCGAGCGGCGTTGAGGAGAGTGGTATGAAGTCAAGGAGGCTTGTGGAGGAGTTCATAGGGCTGGCTAGGGAGATGATTGTTTGAAAGGTTGGTTTGGTGAATTTGGCGGGCGATACGTGCCCGAAACGCTCGTTGGAGCGCTGGAGGAACTTGAGGATGCATATAAGCAATTCAGGAATGACAGAACATTCAAGGAAAGGCTTGCCTATTACAACAGATATTTTGGTGGAAGGCCCACACCTCTATATTTTGCATCGAATCTCACCAAGCATGCTGGCGGGGCCCGCATTTACCTCAAGAGGGAAGATCTGGTGCACGGCGGCGCCCACAAGTTCAACAATGTAATGGGGCAGGCTCTTCTCGCCAGTATGATGGGAAAGAGCCGTGTCATAGCCGAAACGGGAGCAGGTCAGCATGGTGTTGCCACAGCGATAGCATCTGCAGCCCTTGGTTTAAAGGCTGAGATCTATATGGGAAAGAAGGACGCGGAAAGGCAACGTCTTAACCTTGTGCGCATGCGCCTGCTAGGCGCCAAGGTGCATCAGGTGGAGAGTGGTTCAATGACATTGAAGGATGCGATTAATGAGGCATTGCGTGACTGGGTTGCAACTGTGGAGCATACCCATTATCTCATTGGCAGTGTGGTTGGCCCTCATCCTTACCCGACCATTGTCAGGGATTTCCAAAGCATCATAGGCAGGGAGATTAGATCTCAAGTACTCAGGCAGGAGGGCCGTCTCCCCGATCTCATTGTAGCATGTGTCGGCGGTGGTAGCAACGCTATCGGCGCCTTTCACCCCTTTCTATCGAAACGTGAGGTGGCACTGCTTGGCGTGCAAGCAGGGGGCGCGGGGCTTGAGACAGGGAGACATGCCGCACCATTGATCGCAGGAGAACCTGGTGTGCTCCACGGTGCAAGAAGCAAGCTGCTGCAGGACGCTGAGGGGCAGATACTTGAGACCTCAAGCATAAGTGCAGGACTCGATTATCCATCGGTAGGACCGGAGCATGCATATCTGCAGCAGACGGGCAGAGCGCGTTACACTGCTGTGACAGATGAACAGGCACTTGAGGGCTTCAGACTGCTTAGCCGCCTTGAAGGGATCATTCCTGCCCTGGAATCGGCTCACGCTGTGTATGCGGCAGTGCAGGAGGCGAAGCAGATGTCGGGGGATGCCATTGTGGTGATAAATCTGAGCGGCCGTGGGGACAAGGATGTGGAGACCGTGGCGGCGCACATGGAGGAGGGGCATTTTGCCACGGATCTCTGATGCTTTTGCGACGGCAAAGGAGACCGGCCGATCTGCTTTGATAACCTATATCATGGGCGGAGATCCAGAACCGGCGCGCTTCATCGAATATGCGGCTGCAGTTGCTAGACACACGGATGTTCTGGAGGTGGGTATTCCCTTTTCAGATCCGATTGCGGATGGCCCAACGATACAGGCAGCTTCCGTGAGAGCACTTGCGTCTGGGACACGTGTTGCAACTGTTATCGAAGGATGCGCCTCTCTGTCCCATGAAGTGCCTGTTGTGATAATGTGTTACTACAACACAGTCCACAGGTTCGGGGAAGAGCGTTTTGCTGCCTGGTTGTCGACGTCTGAAATCGCCGGTCTCATTGTACCGGATCTCCCTCTGGAGTTGTCAAGGCATCTTTCGAAGGTATGTAGAAGATACGGCATAGATCTGGTGCTTCTCGCATCTCCCGCAACCTCCAATGAAAGGGCAAGGAAGATAGCAGGTTCGACCGCCGGCTTCCTTTATCTTTTGAGCAGATACGGTGTTACGGGCGAAAGGGCATCTCTTCCTGAAGGTATAGTACAGCTTGTCCACAGATACAAGGAGATATCGTCACAGCCTGTGGCTGTAGGTTTCGGTATTTCGACAAAAGAGCACGTTCACGCGCTTGTCTCAGCCGGTGCGGATGGAGTGATTGTGGGGAGTGCGGTGGTCTCAAGGATAGCAGAACGCACACCCAGCATGGAGATAGCCTCTTTTGTTTCCGAACTTCGCGCGTCCACAGTCATCAGTCCAGCCCTCTGATATATTGCGTTATTTCGCTGACATGCCTTACTGCGGCGATTGCCCCGCATTTCAGAAACAAAGAGTTGTTCCTGCTCCCACCAATAGTACTGCCAGTCACTGCAACGAAATCGACGGTCAGCCCCTGCCTCGCTGCGTTTTCGGCCATCAGCAGATCCTCCATTGAATCGCCCGCATATAGCACGTGTCTCGCACCCGTGATCTCAGATGCTCTCAGCAATCCCGATGGAGATGGCTTTTCGAATTTCGTCCCTATGTCTGCAGTGAAAGTGCTCGCCGAGAGATCAAAGAGATTTAGCAGTTTTCCCAGTGCCATTTCTGCCGCCTTTCTGGGTCTTCCCGTTATTAAAATGGGTCTCCTCCCGACGGCCTCAGTGAGCTCCCTTAAAAAGAAAGCGTCGACGAGCACCTTCTCTCTTCGCAGCAGTCCCTCGCACATCAGTGGCGGCTCTGCTCCATAAATAAGGGTGTAAAGATCTGTGCCGTAATAGATGGCGTCGAACACAGACGCAAGCCTGCTAACCGGCGGTTTCCCCGGATAACCCATGTGTTCCAGTGCGGCGGCATAAGTCTCCTGCCTGTTCTTCATCTGTCTGCCTTCGAATTCGATGATATCATGGATGCCCTTGCCGTAAACCCCGAATTCAGTTATTCTTTTGAGCAAGGTGGCTTCCGAACAACCAGCCTCGATAAGGAGCAATGTGAGTGCACATGCTGTGTCCCAATCATTGTTAAAGTAGCCAGTACGACGGAGGGCCATCACCGCTTTCTTCCATCCCTTGTTCCGCTTTGTCTGTCCCCCTTTGAACTCTGCGGTTATTATCTCGACGGTTTGTATTATCGCTTCGTCATATGATCTTCGCGCATCGATCAGCGTTCCGTCACAGTCAAGTGCCACAAGATCATAATGCAGACAACTCACCCTCGGTTGGAGGAAACGCAGAACGGATAGAGTATATACGCCAGTTGTTTTTGAATAAATCGGATGAATGATGAGGCGCCCCTGCTTCGGGCTATTGATGTTTCGAAATACTATGTTATGGGCGGGAAACGCTTTCCCGCAATTGTCCATGTAACAATGAGCATCAAACGCGGCGATTATCTATCAATAACGGGTCCCTCCGGCTCCGGCAAAACCACACTTCTCAACTGCCTGTCAGGACTCGACACAGTCAGTGAGGGAAAAGTGATTGTGGACGGCACTGACATGGCCACCATGGATGACAGGGAAATGAGTCACTTCCGTGCCAGAAGTATGGGATTTGTGTTTCAAAATTATGCACTGATACCTGTTTTTTCTTCATTGGAGAACGTGGAGCTACCCGCACTCATAGCCGGTCTTCCCGCATCTGAATCACGCAAAAGGGCAATGGAAGCGCTAAGGCGCGTAGGACTGGTTGATAAGGCATGGGCAATGCCATCTCAGCTCTCCGGGGGAGAGCAGCAGCGTGTGGCAATAGCAAGGGCTTTAGTCAATGAACCATACATAATCTGGGCAGATGAACCCACAGGTAATCTTGACACCGAAACAGGCGCAGAGATACTCAGTCTCTTCGGTGAACTGAACTCGTCCCTCAACACCACACTGGTGGTGGTCACTCATGACGCGAGGGTAGCCTCAAGCGCAAGGCGATATGTGCATATTGTGGATGGAAAGGTGAGTGGGGATTTGACGTGAGCCTGACAGTCGTGGTTCTATCTGCATTCGTAATAGCCTGCCTGTTAGTTTTGTTTCTTGTGGTCAGGCACAGGGCTGTTTTCAAGATATTCCTAAGGAGCAGCGCGGGCAACAGGCGCCGTTTCGCACTGATAGTTGTGGGTCTGATGGTTGGTACTTCCATGATAACCGGTGCCCTCGTTATGCGGAGCACGATGCTGACTTTGAGCGACAATGTGGTGTTACTTAGCTATGGTCATATAGATGAAACAGTCACTGCGGGATCTTCCCTTTCAGGTCCGTTTTTCAATCAGAGTGCTGCAGGTGTAATAGAGAACAGTTCGCCACCTGCTGAGGTCTCTGGAATCATACCCATGATATATGAGACGGTCAGCGCGTTTGATGCCACGAGCCGAGTGCCCTATATCGATATGGGACTGGTTGCCGAAGGCGGCAACGCTTCTGCCCTGCTCGGCCCCTTCATTTCGGTGACTGGCAAAAAGATATGGTCGGTACCGGAAGGAAATGTCCTGCTGGACCAATATGCAGCACGTGTGCTCGACGCCTCACCTGGAGACAGGATAACGCTGTTTGAGGGCAATCGCAGCATCAATGCTACAGTTTTTGCAATCGTGAGGGACAACTACAGAGGATATCTGGATTATGGTTTCAACGCCTTCCTCCCCCTTACTACGGCTCAGCAACTCTTCAACGCTCCTAATGAAATAAATATGATTGCAGTGGCTAACACTGGAACGGTTCTGGGAGCGGCAGAGCTTGGGAGCAGGGTCATGTCATGGCTGAACTCCACCCTCCCTTCTGCAAGCACTGCTGCAGGCACAAGACTGTCCGCATACTCGGTGGTGGAAGGGGCACTGAAAAGTGTTAACGGTGAAATCAGGAGTATCTCCGACCTCTATCTGGCCTTGAGCGTTTTTGCAATGGCCTCGGGTCTGATACTCGTTGTAGTAATATTCTATACGCTGGCAGAGGAAAGGTCAAAGGAGCTTGGCCTGCTGCGTGTGCTCGGGGCGCGTAAGAGTGATATACTCGGTGGTTTCACAGGCGAAGGCTTCGTTTATACACTCCTCTCCTGCTTTGCCGGCTCAATCGCGGGCATAGGCATTGGCTTCATAATGGTCATAGGTTTCATTGCAATCTTTGGTTCGACATTTTCGCTTCCGCTACGCGACACAGGTGCTCTGCTCTCATCCTTCACAGTGACCCCTTCCGACATTATATATGGTTTCAGCGCTGGTGGACTTGCAACACTTCTCGTCATTGCAGTGACAAGCTACTCTATTTCCTCAATGAGTTCGACTGCGGCAATGAGAGGGATGGTCGAAAGAACCAGACCGGTTAAACTCTACATCACTGCATCGCTCCTTCTCGCCGTGGTTCCGCCTCTGCTCTACTCGGCATTCGTAATAAATTCACTTATGCTCGCTATGCTCTCCCTTTCCCTTCTTCCTTTCTCCATGGCTCTCATTGCTTCAGCGCGAGGCTTCATCACCCCAGGTTTGCTCATCGCGGGGGTATGGCTTCTGCTATTCTGGGGACTGCCTCAAAGCTGGCAGTTGTTCAGCGCCCTCCATTCCTCCTATTATGTCTATGTGGAGTCGGGGGTGTTCCTCGTCACAGGCGGTCTCATGATCTTCATGGGCGTCAGACCTTTTCTTCTTTCATTGCTTTCCCCCAGGGGAAGACAGAGAGGTGTCATTCTACCTGCGACCAGACAGGCATTTTCATATCTGTTTCACAAAAAACTGAGAACAGCACTTTCCCTCTCGCTCTTTGCTTTCGTTGTATTTGGCATAATATCTGTTTCCGTGCTGGGCAACATGATCGATGGTGCTGCGATATCCACTGTGCAGCAGCAGGGGGGAGGATACAGCTTCGTGCTTTACAGTGCAGGTGGAACCAATCTCACCTCCACCGTAAGCGAAAATGCATCCCTCTCACAGCTCATAAACTATGAGAGCCTGATTTACGACACCAGTGCCGCTGCTGAATACAATGGCAGCGTTTTTGTCTATCCCCTTGTCGGTGTTCCATCTCAGGGGGAAACTCCATTCTATCTCTATAACACCTACCCAATTGCTCTTCAAAACAAGAACTTCGCTTCTCCCAGAGCGTTATGGCAGGCAGTGGCAGGCGGAGATTACGCGATAATAGACATGTCGCTTGGAGGCATAAAGCAGGGGGACTACTCGACTACATCTACAAACGCACCTGTGGTACCGCTGGGCGGGAAAATAGAACTCTTCTCAGGCAACCGCTCCTTAAATGTGACTGTGATAGCCGTTCTCAGGGAATTTGGACTGCAGGGAATCTTCGTGTCAACATCAGTTCTTTCCCATCTAGGCTTGCTGCATTCTGCATATCCGGTGCTTTTTGTCAGATTGAAATCGGGCGTCTCTGCTGCAGCCGCCTCCGTCACATTTAGGAGAACACTTTATAAGTACAACCCAGTGCTCGTCGATCTTTCTCAGATAGCCTCCCAGCTGACAGGAGCGATAACAGGGATAGTGGAAATGACGGAGATATTCATAGGTATGGGGCTGGTCGCGGGTACTGCGGGGCTGGGTATCATAGGTATGCGTTCGGTAATTGAGAGAAGGCAACAGATTGGTCTGATGAGGGCCATTGGTTTCACTAGAAGGCTTGTTTCAGCCTCCTTCCTCATGGAATTCATGTTTCTTGCTATCATAGGATCTGCAATAGGTGTTGCCATGAGTTTGCTCAACAGCTACATTATCTCCGTGCAGCTTGGTCAACTCCTGCCGTTTTCATTCAACGCATCTACCATCATTCTGCTTGTCATCCTTTCCGCATCCTTCACTGCACTTGCAGTCATGGGCTCTGCCAGACGTGTCTCGAGAATAGAGCCGTCTGTTGCTTTAAGATACATGGAGTAATGTAATCCACATCCACTGATATTGACCGACAATCGTCAGACAAACGATAGACTTATATGCAACTTTCCTTATTCATACGGCAGGGATGAGGATGCCTGTTGCGGTTGAATTGCTATTCAAAAATAGCGTGCTGAGAATACACTGGGTTAAGAGAATTGGCGCCTCTTTCATAGACATGCTTCTTGTCTTTGTGCCTGTATGGCTGCTGGCTCTCGCCTTCGGCCTGCGTGCTTTCAATCTCGAGCTGGTTGCAGGTCTTTCCTCGGGC
>JAVZQA010000058.1:0-8521 GCA_038881315.1 Methanomassiliicoccales archaeon | reverse complement strand
AATTGACTGATGGCGATTGCGTTGAATGACAGGGTTGCATTTGCATGCGCGCTCATCTCCGACTGTACAGTATAGCTCCCCGTCCCGGCAATGAGGCTAAGATTTCCACTTCCGGTAGCCTTCAGAACTAGATTCAGTTGATTGACACCTGCATAGGACGAGCCTATAACCTCCTGTTCCACCTCCCCCGCCAGCTTCCATGCGGCTGATATGAGTGTTATGTTTGTCTTCAAGCTTCCTGAGCTGAATGGTATCTTCAAAATGCCAAAGGGATTGGCTGCGGCAAATGTTCCACTGAACGTGTAATTGCCACCATCCCCAGCATTCAACGCGTCCATATTGAAATACGACTGCATCACCTTCAGTCGCTGTACTAGCTCCCCACTTCCATGAGCGGATCTGTAATTCACTTTAACCACATAAATGCCAGGAGTGTATATTCTAATGAGACCGGATGCACCTCGAAGCAGCTCCACACTGCTGTTGCCGTTTCCACTCACATTTATGTTCTTTATGATTGCACCACCCTGAAGTTGTACGAGGGGAGGAGACAGTGATACCGATATGTTTTGGTCAGTAAGTGCAGGATCAGGTCTAAGGAGGAGGGAGGGTGTTGAGAAGTAATATGCCCCCACAAACAGTCCAACAGAGATGACCACGGCTGTAGTCACAACAGCTGCAACAATTTTAAGTCCGGTCTTCATGCTTCTCCATCTTATCATTCCGTAAGCACATAATTTAACTTAATGGAGAAAACATCCCTGTTTGCATGCGCCCTGATAATGCAAAAATGCAGGACCTACGGAGGGCCGCAGTACCTTTAGCTCTGGTTTCGGCATCTTCGTTCACAATACTTTTCGCTGTCTCAATGCTGAAGTACCTGCATTTCCTCACCTACGACTGGGATCTCGGCATAATGCTGCAGTCACTTTGGACGACGACCCACGGCCGCCTGATGTACGAGACCGCTGATTTCAGCACTTCCGGATTGAATAGCTATCTGGAGATTAACACTGCATTTGTGGGAATACCGGTTGCCTATTTGTTTCGCTTGCTCCCTACCGCGGAGACGCTCTTCGCACTGCAGGCAGCTCTTGTTGCTCTATCCTCACTTCCACTGTATTTGATAGCAAGGTATTTTGGGCTTTCATATCGACTTTCACTGCTTCTTTGTCTTCTATTTCTCATGAGTTTTCCGGTTGTTTCCGCAACTTTCTATGATTTCCACTGGGAAGCCTTCTTACCTCTAGAATATCTGCTGTTCATCGCAGCCCTGCTGTATAGAAGGAACGTTGTCTATTTTCTGATACTAGCAATCGGAACATTGACATTGCAGGTCTTCCCCTTTCTTGCGGCGGGAGCGGCCTTGCTTCTCCTGGCTGAAAGACAAAGGAAGTGGGAAGGCATGATTCTGCTTCTTTCTTCTGCATTGGCATTTCTTGTGGTGACTGCAATGCAGAGATTTTTGATATTCCCACTTGCAGGTGCAGTAGCTGCTGCAGGTCATCCACCATTGACATATTTCCTGGTGCCGGGCCACATTGAACCGTCCCTTTCACCTGTCTATTGGTTGCTGCTGCTTGCGGCTCTTGGGTTCACCCCCTTGCTTTCACCGCGCTACTTGCTCCTTAGTCTTCCATGGTTTGTGGAATCCTTCTTTCTCTACAGCGCCTTTTCCAGTTATTTTGGCAATCAATATGCCTTCATAGCATTTCCCCCACTTGCTGTTGCGGCTGCATCATCTCTTTCCTCACTGCAGAAGCGTGGAATGGCAGGTCCATCTGTTTTCCTTCTTCTCATTTCCATCGTGATTGCGCTCCTTGGCCTGCAGAGCTATCTGCTGCATCCCTCTGCACCTGCAGCGTACATAGTTATCTTTTCATTGCTGCTCCTGACCGTCCTCTTCCTCCTATTTGCCAGGAGCCACGGACATACAAAGAAGCACCTTATCGAACGGGCATCTGTTTTTCTCATATCCCTCTTGATATTGAATCTTGTATTGTCGCCTCTCAACCCTCAGACCTGGAACAGCACGCCCTATGGTGGCTACCACGTTTCATACGCACCCAGCCCCGCCTATGGTTATGTTGTTACGCTCTCTTCTATTGTTGGAGAAAGGGCCACAGTCTTTGCCTCAAACAACCTCTTTCCATATGTGGCCAAAGATACGCATGCATACAGTATTTACACCCAATATTCGAGACAGTTTTATCCTTACCTTCCATTCAATGAAGCTAATCTTCCCAAATTTGTTTTCATAGATACTTCAGAATTGCTTCTGCCACCATATCTTATGCAATCAATATTCAATGAATCGCTCTACGGACTTCGTGCATACATCTTTGAGACAGCATATCCAGGCACCATCTATCTCTTTATGCGCTCATATACAGGACCGACAACGGCGTATGTCGCGGGAGCTGAGCCAAAAGTACAGTATTTTGACTGGCGTTCTCTGGTAATCGGCGCCTCGGGCACTGCTTTGCATGCTCCGCATGCCAGGTTTGGCACCTTCATCCAAAGTAAAAACGCATATGCGCTAAAAGAAGTAAATGTGAATTATGCAGCCATGTGGTATGGCCCGTATATCACACTCCTGCCGGGCAATTATGACGTCATTATGAATCTCAGCATAAATGCACCCGCTGGAACCCCGGTGCTGCATATCAATTCCAATGCGTTGTACTCGCCCTTCTATTATTCAGCGATTATATACTCAAACGGCAACTCCTCCTTTAGAAATGTGACTGTCAGTATACATGTCAGCAGGCCGTATTTTGACACGGAATTCAGGGGCTATCTGATGTATATTGGAAAGCAGCCCGCAGGCAGCGTCGAACTGAACTATATAGAACTCCTGTACAAGGGTTAAGGAAATCACTATCTTTTACAGTTTCCAGACCATATGTTCACTGCCAAGATAATTGGCAGCGAAACCTGCGACAATGCCCACGAAGTTTGCCGCTAGATACTCGAGTCTCGCGAGTACCAGAACTGCAAGTAGCGTTATGTTCGTGACCGCCCCGATGAGTGCTATTCCATTGTACTTTGCGAAACGGGAGAACAGACTCGAACTCTTTCTCCTCGCAAATGTCCATACGTTGTTCATTGCAAAATTGGAAACAATGGAGGCTTCTATGGCGGCCGCAGATGCTAAAAGCAGTTCCATGTGCGGAACAAGCAGGAAGAGCAGCAGTTCATTTACAATCGCGCCTGCAACCCCCACAGCGACAAATTTGAAGAGCCTGTAGTTTGACAGATTTAGGAGGAGATATAGAAAGCGTACAGTTTCTGATACACCGAACTTGCTTTTTCCCGCATATCTTTTCGCAAAAACGAACGGAATCTCCATGATCCTCTTATTCAATCCCATTGAAGCGATTAGAGGAAGCAGTATCTTGTAACTCCCGGAGGGCACCCTGACCTTTAGAAGCAGTTCCCTTCTGCATAGAAAGTAACCTGAGAGCGGATCCATTATCTTCCGTGTCTCGGGCATCATAAGATGCGTGACAACTGTAGCTCCCCTGGAAAGGGCTCTTCTGAAAATGCCAGCGCTTGACCCTCCTCCTTCTGTGTATCTGGATGCAATCACCACATCCGCGCCGGACTGGGCAGTTTTCAGCATGGCTGCAAGCAGCTGAGGCGGATGCTGCATGTCACAGTCCATGACCGCTACGAATTGCCCCTCGGAAACTGCTGCGCCCACCAAAACCGCACTCGACAGACCCAGCTTCTGCGCCCGGTGTATCACCCTCACATTCTCATATTCGGAGGCTAGTCTGTCTGCGGTCTCACCTGTTCCGTCAGGGCTGGCGTCATCTATTATGATTATTTCAGCGTCTGGAACTGTCTTTTTGATCTCTCCTACAAGAGGTGCAAGATTACCCGCCTCATTGTATGTCGGGAGCAGGACCGAGAGCAGGTTCATTGCCTAAAAGGTTCTAGTGAGAAGCTATTAAAGGTTGCGCTGAACGTCCCGTTGATAGTATAGCTTCCTGCCAGGTAGGAGAAATACTGACTACCATGCAGCGGCCACCCGGCCTGTATTACCTGATTCATCGCCCAGCTGAAATTGACCACTAGACTGTTTGTTATAACGACTATCATTGTATTTGAGGGGGCCACTCTCTCAAAAGGCACCGATGCATTGTATCCTATCCATATCTGTCTGGTTCCATTGTCGATACCGATTTGAACGCCGTAAAATACATTAGGAAAGCCCGCGGCAGTTAGATTGCTCTCTTCGATATATGAGTCCGATCCGAAAAGGAGACGATATGTGAGAAGATACCCCTTTGAGGCAAGCACAGTCATGTTGATCTCAGAGTTGTAGATCTGGGAGGTTGCCCAACCAGTACCCGCATGCTCCCTTACAGCTGTGAGAGTCACCTGATCATCTGTGAAGGTCGCATAGGCCTTGCCTGCTGCCTGATTGGGCGCAAAATCCCAGCCAGGGGGCGCGTTGCTCGTAGGATACTGCACAGGGTCTATGAGATAAGGATTGACGAACGCGATTGTATTGTTCAGCTTGACCGCGGGCATTGAAAGCGACGCCTGATAATTTCCATAATATGCTATCAGCCTGAATGGCACCCCCTGCTGCAGAAAATCTAGATTTGTGTTCGGGAGGAGAGTAAGATTATTCACACCTGGCTCCAGCACTGGGTTTTGAGCAGTCCAGAGAAGTCCGTTCGCGTTTACTATCGCCCCCGACTGGAATATCCTGAAATTGACCTGCTGGTAGACACTTTCTCCATTGAGTGGTGAATATTTGATAGTGACATTCATCTCCGTTATAACACCAGGTATGAAAACCGGATCGGAGAAACCTCCCACACCCATAATACGGAACGGTTGCGATGAGGCGGTGTAGACACCGTATGCGCTCACCGCTCCAGAAGCAAGCACGACACCGGAAAGAAGAACAGCCTCGAACCTTTTGTTTGCCAAAAACACCCTAATGCTCCTTGCAGCCTTTACAGTCCTTTTCACATCCACAACTTTTGAATAAATCAGCAGTTCAGGCAGGAGTATCAGTATCAGATACGGCCAGTACAGTATGTAATTTAAAAGCAGGCGGTAATAGAAAATGAAGGGCAAAATCGGAATTGCAAAGAAGGTATATTTCATTCTGTCATAATTCCTGATATACAGTGCAAGTAGGAACACTCCTATCAATGCAGGCAACGCATAGAAGACCATGGGTGCGACCGCAGCCATGTTCGCAAACGATATGATGGAAGGACCCATACCTATGCCCACAATTGGCTGTGTTGCAACCCCTGCCACATTGTGTATCCAGGCAGAAGGGGACATGAATATGAAGGGAAGATTTGGAATGAGGAAGAATATCAGAAGCCAGAATAGAAATTCAGCAGCCTTTCGTACAGATTTTCCCCCCTCTCTGTATATGAAATACAAGAAAAATGGAAGCACCACTGCAGGTGTTTGCTTGAACGCGACCGCAAAGCCAAAAAATGCGCCTGATACTGCAGTATGCCTTCTGTAGATGAAAGACAATGCAAGCAAGACGACCCATACAATGTCTGTGACGCCGCCAACCGAGTAGTATATCCAGTTTATATCAATCAATAAAAGGAATGCGGCATAAGGAAAGACAGAGGCAAGTCCAGTCTGTCTGTACCTCCAATAGAGGACAATGAAAGAGAGGATATCGAACGCGATGAGCACAAGATTGCTCTGCAGACCGAAGACCAGGGAGGGTATAAAAAGCAGAGCCGAAAGACCAGGATATGTAAGATATGTCACATAGCCTCCAGTCCTTATGGGCGTAATGAGATATTTCGGTACATTGTAGAAGGTGAAGACGGAAACCATGTTGCTGTTTATATATGGATCAATGCCATGGAGGAACAGATAGGCACTGTAGGTGTCTATTGCCAACTCATCAGTGCCATAGACAGGGAATTTCTGCACAAGCACGGCGAAGAAGGCAGCAATACCGGGCAGCAGGAATAACACGAAATACTTCTCAAGCTTAACTGTCAACTCGCCGGAGGCGCCCACAATGAGTGCTGTGCCTGCCAGTACGAGTATTATCCAAGCAGGTATGAGCATGCCCAGATCTAGGTAGCCGAAATCGCTCCAAATGAGCGACGAAATTGTGATGAATGTTATGGACAGCGCGATGTATGAGAATCTCGATGCCAGGCGCCTTAGCCCTGCCGGTGTGAACAGTTCGTCATCTCTCATTTAGCTGTGTATCTGCAGTCCCTAACACTCTATAAGATTTATTTTAGGAGAGCTTGATGAGCGTCATTGTCTCCACAACACCCGGGAGCGCCCTGATTTCATCCACCCTGCGGTTGAGCTGATCTATCGAGTCCGCTCTGAGCTCGGCTGCCAAATCAAACTCCCCCGACGTTTCGTAGACTGAACTGGACATATCTCTGAGACGCCGCATTATCAGCTTTGTCTGATCGAGCTGCGTTTTTATAAGAACTATGCAGCCCACGTCATTGGTTCTGGTTATGACTGTGAACTTTTCGATTACCCCATCCCTGATCATCCTCGCAATCCTGGCCCTGACCCCACCCTCTGTCAGGCTCACTCTTCTGGCAATTTCAACATTTTTTGTCCTTGCATTCTCCCTCAATATTGCAAGGATGCGGCTATCCATATCATCAATAACCCTGACAATCTTTCCGCTTTGTTCCGTTTCTTCTATGCTTGATGCTCCCATTTGATCAGATCATAGAGGGTGTTTGTATTTAATCAATTGTCAGTCCTTTCCATTTATTATATAAACATATCCCAAGGCCTCATGCGATTCTATACGGGCACAACGCCTGCTCTTCAAATTGGAAATATGGTCTATTTATACATGATAAGATGGCGAAAATGCTGCCCTGGCAACGCTCATGATAACAGTCTGAAAAGTTAGTTAAGTCGGTTGATGAGTCCCATGTAGGTGAGCGTCAGGAAGGCAAGCAGACTGCTTCTGCTCCTCGAAATACTCTTTTCGCTGATGCTTCTGTCAGTAATGGCTGCAGCATATGCGGATCTTGTGCTGTCAGCCACCTCGATTTCAGGTGCAAGTTTATATGAGGAGACTCTCAACACCACCGTTGGTCTAATTTTAACTGTCCATATCCACAATCCTGGACCGTTTGACCTACAACTCTCAGAACTCCTTGTTTTGCTCCAAAACCATAACGGTTCATTGTTATTCGATGCACAAGCTCCGCCTATCGCGTTACAGCCAGGATATGACGGTCTTCTTTCAATCACCTTTCATATCCCATATACGGTGGCTGAGAATACTTCGAGGGCGGCTCTCAACTTTACAGCCAAGACGGTATATGGACTCATGAATATCAGCGGCTCAATCCAAAATATCGGCTTGAGTCCCGCTAGTCTACTCATGCGGTGTGTTACATGACAGTTTCGGTTGAAACGAAAAGAGCTGCAATCGCAGCAATTGTCGGGTTGGTGTTCCTCCTCTTCCTGCCTTATCTGATTCATCGCGCTGCAGACGGTTCTGGTTTGCAAATATTCAGTGTATCAATGCCAACAGTCTATTTTTTCAGCGCATTAGTGTCCGTGGCCGCAGGAGCGCTGTTTTACATTATGCGGACAATTTCTCTTTCATTCTCAATGGCTGCAATATCATCCTGCGGAAAGGCCCTCTGTGTCTACCTCCTTTCCTCGTCAGCGGCAAGTGCATCAAGTCATGGAATTGTCGTACAGGTGCATCTCATCCTTTTCCCCTTGCTCCTGTCAGTTTCCGCAGGTCTCATCTCCGCGACTCGGTATATAATCAGAAGAGCGACTTGACTCCCTGTACATTTCTTGCCTTTTTCCCTTCAGTTTCCTCAATCTCATCCTGGAGTTCACTCCTTGCTGCCGCTATCCTTCTGTTCCTGCATAGGGGGCATTCGATGCGCTTTCCCAAATTCTTCTTGAGTTCTACAGTCCCCTGATCCAGTTCAATTTCAGCCCGACAGTTATCACATTTTATTGTAATGAGCGGGGTCGACATTCAGCAACATCCCCTGCGTATCTAGTTAAGAGCAGGCACGGCAGAACCACCACAACTCCAATTGCATTATTAACAGTTTTCATATTGGAGGGATTAATTGCATCACCCTTGTCATGGTGGGGCACCTCCCCCCTATTCAGAACTCATCGAGTTTCCTTGCCATCACGTCACCCGTTGATTGTGGCGGCTTTTCCAAAACTCTTGAAAGTAGAGAAAGGGTTCTGGCGTCAAGCGCTTCCTCGGTAACCGCGCATATCATGCAGGCACCGTAAGCTATCACACGCTGCGAGATCCCCTCAAGCATGCCTATCACTTTTGTAATCTGATTATTTTCAAGTATGTATTCGAGTCCGTCAAGCAACACGAGGGCGTCAGTATGCCTTTCAAGGAAGGAGGAAATGGCAGCAGAAATGGAATTGACCCTTGAAGGATCCAGGTTACCAGCGCCAACAGTCTGTGTCAGCCACCTTATTTCACAGTTGCCTAGGTCATGTTTCCTCCTCAACCTAGTTGGATGCC
>JAVZQA010000057.1:0-8597 GCA_038881315.1 Methanomassiliicoccales archaeon | reverse complement strand
GATACCAGTGAGCAGGACGAAAGCTGTCCCTCCGTAACTATTTCATCAAGTATCTTTTCCTCCGATTTTCGGCTGCCCGCCCTAGTCTCCAATCAACCGCCCCTTCCTTCCAAAAGGCACGTGGGTTCAATGCTGCCACTGAATATAATCTTATTTGTTATCATGGGAATGCAAACGTTCCATTTGAATGGAGAGCACGAGGTTCAGATTATTTCAGGTTGCGACTGCTTTTGCACCACATTTGCCACAAAAGGCATCGTCAGCCGAAAGCTCAGAACCGCATTGTGCGCATGTCCTTTTGACTGGAGATCCACACTTTCTACAGAAGCTGTCCCCTTCCCGGAGCCACTTGCCGCATACAGGACAGGCCATCTCATTGTGTGGGGCAACTTCTTCCTGCGAAGGTGCCATTGATGCGTCAACCTCATCCCCTACCTTAGGATGTATTGGAGGTATCACCTCTATCCCGGACGCCTGGCTATTATTTGACACCATGAACTTTCTTGCCTTCAGCGCGTGTTTTAGAGCAGCATCGTAATTCCCGGATGCATAATTCTGCTTGGCTCTCTCTAGCTCAGCAGATGCTTCTGGTACGGCTGCGCTCCCCGCCATTTCCTCATCCGCAAGGCGTATTGTAAAACCTGCCTCGATATAATTACGAGGTAGCTGCTTCTTTTCACCGACGTTGGGAGCACTGTTTTGTGGCATAGGTGTCCCCTCACTTTCCTCTTGAACCTCCTCACTTGAAAACGGTGGCTGACTGTCAGCTGCAGCAGGCGCGCTGGAAGTCCCTCCCTTTATGCGCATGAGCATGTCCCTCACCTCGAGGGAATGCTCTTTGGCAAGACGATAACTCCCATTCTCAACCTCCATTTCGGCCTGCTGCATGAGCACTTCGGCCGCAGATACATCATATCCCTGAGATCTCATGCTTCTGACAATGGCCCTTGAGGTTATTGCCGCGTTATATGCTTCATCCCGCTCGAGCGTTGCCGCAGCATGCCTGGCTCTTCCGCGCATCATTCTTCCTCTTGCAAAGCTCCATTCAAGATAGCCGGCGAGCAGGACGACCGCAATTAGAACGGACGTGATAAATGCTGTCTCATCGGTGAAAGCCATCGGGCACCGTGTGATCAACCTTGTGAGGCTTTTTTAAAACTTATCTGCCGGTTATCAGAACCGGGTGCTGCAAGCAGGCGGAATGGCCGACAGCGTTCTAGACAACTGACGCCTTTAAAACGGCAAATTTCCTCGATCTCCCGAAGGATCTCGATTGATTTGCCTGGGCGGCAGACATCTAACCCTTGCGGGTCAGGTTTCCCGTTGGCTCGCGCACAACAGTACCACCAGGAACGTAGGTGGTCTTAACTGCTGGGATCGGACGAGACCAGGTGTTTCACCACCACTTTGGCCGTCGTACCATTCCGAAGGAGGAATGAATTGCATTCCGTATATCAATTTTTGTATGGTTCATATTGGTATTCAACAGTTTTATGTATGGAAACAAATGCAGCAAGGCTGTTCCCACTCAACTCTGTCAGTGGATTATTTTCATTAGAGCGCCTTCCATCAAAAAAAGTGACAGAATTAGACCGGGAAATGAAGCGGGCGGAGAGTTAATATATCGATATCGATTCCGATCGAAAAGAGCGCGAAAAGGCACATGATTGAATTCCAGCAAGTTACAAAAATATACAATAGGAGAAGTCCACCAGCAGTCCAGTCGTTAGATCTTTCTGTCCGTAACGGTGAAATCCTTGGGCTAGTGGGGCTGAATGGTGCAGGCAAGACATCTTCAATACGCATGGCGGCCGGCATCCTGCTTCCAACGACGGGCAGAATACTTGTGGACGGACATGACATTGTGGAGGAGAAAGTAGAGGCTGCCAAGGGGATAGGCTGGATTCCCGAACTACCGAATTTTGAACCGAATGCCAAACCTGTTCCTCTGATGAAATATTTTGCTGGTTTTTATGGTCTGTCTGGTAAGGAGGCGGATGAACAGGTTATGAGGCTCCTGAATCAGGTTGGTCTCGCTCCGCACCTACAGAAGAAACTGAGAGCCTATTCCCAGGGTATGAAGAAGAGATTCTCGATAGCTGAATCACTGATAGGTAATCCAAGCAGCGTCATGTTCGATGAAACGCTCAATGGCCTTGATCCAGAGGGTGTTCTCTTCGTTAGAAATTTAATCATTGAGCTGAAAAAACAGGGAAAGGCAGTTCTACTTTCATCCCACATATTGAGCGAAATCCAGGACATCGCGGATCGTGTAGCGATCATACACCAGGGAAGACTAATAAAATTGCTCGATAGGAGCGAGATGCAGACCCTCGGCAATTGGGTTCTCCACCTGAACATAAAGAACATGGATGACAGATGCGGAAAGCTGCTCTCAAAATATGGAGAAGTCCGGATTTCAGGAAACGACTGCACTGTCACGGACATCAAGATACAGTATGATGAGATACCGTCCATTGCCGATGAATTGATTAAAGAAGGCTACAAAATAATCCGTTTTTACCCTGTCGGGGAAAGCCTTGAGGAGTATTTCTTTAGGGTCATAGGTGGTAAAGAATGAAGCCCATTATTTACGAAATAAAGAGGACGCTCACGAGCCGTTTCGTGATAATAATGATGGTCGCAATCATAGGTCTCTCCTCTCTGCTAGCATATGAGGCAGCCTCCACATATTCTCCAACAACAATTCCTTCCGGTCCGACATTCACAGTTGGATACTACCCAGAAGGCGGAAACATTCACATTGTTACCTACATGCACAATGCATATGGGCAGCCCATTTCAAATGTTAATGTGGAATACAGTTTTAATGGTGTGAGTTATACAGGCACCTCAAGTGCAAATGGCTTCGCAAATACGACACTGCCGATTGCAAACAACCCCAACATGCTAATCCACTTCAATTTCTCATACCGCAGGTTTGGAGCACAATTGTCCGCCAGCACAGAGATTTACGTTCCCAATACGTCTGTCCCATCAGGTCTTGAGATCTTGCCAGGAATAGTTGACAGGAGCAACACGACCCGTTTTGGATTTGAACTCATGTATGTCGGAGCAGGTGGCAGTGTTGCCTCTCCGTTGAATCTATATATCGGAAGTTCCACACTTTCCTCATCCCAGATAGTTAGCAATCCATCCTTCGTTTATACAAACCTGTCAGGTTTCACTGTTCTCAACATCTTCCCTCATGTAACTTACAAGGATCGCAATACCACATACAATGTGGTCGCAACAAGCCCAAGTGGTTACATAATCCCATACACTCCTGGCTCGCTCAATGCCATACTAACCGATTACACACCCATGACACAGAAGGCGCTGCAGTCGCTAGTCTATTCAGGCACATCTCAAATACTCGGATTCCTGATACCTATACTCTCTGTCTTTGTTGCTTATCTGACATATGGTAAGGACAGAACCAGCGGCGTGCTGGAGTCCGTTCTCAAGAGACCTGTCACACGTGGGAGCTTGATTTCATCAAGATTTCTTTCCAATGCGGTCTCAATAGTGATTGCGGTAATAGTCTCCATGGCGTTTGCAGATCTTATCATCTTTCATTATTTCCACATGTACCTTACCGCATATTTCAGTCTCTATTTCATATGGACGTACATTGTCGAAGGCGTCGCATTTCTGGGAATAGTCTATCTATTTTCGCACTTAGTAAGGTCACAGGGCGCGGTTCTCGGAGCTGCCATAGGCGTGTTTGTGGTAATGGATCTCTTCTGGTCGGTTATTTCCCTCTCAGTCCTTGCCGGCCTAGGCATACCAAATACTAGCAACAACTATGTTTATGGCACACTGGCATTTGATTATGCAAGCCCAGCAGGTTATTCCAACGTTGTCCAGATCTTATTTACAAAGAGTCTTGGTTTGTTTTCAGCGATTACAATAGTACCGTCCTCTTTCGGAGTGACGACACCGACGTTGCTGCTGGTAGGCATTCTCTGGATCGCTGTGCCTTTCCTCATTGCAGTTACACTTGCAAAAATGAGAGACTGAGTAAAGCTTTGGTGAAATGAAAGCCCTCTTGCCTCTCATTGAAAACATGGGTCTACACTGCACGCTCCTAACTTGAGGCGCTGCCATCTCACTGAAATCGCAGAAATTATCCGCTGTGGTAGGCAAGGATTCAATATACAAGATAAATCTGCTTTGTGAGCTGCACCCCTTGAAAGAAGCGAGACACCATCATATTTCTATGAGAGTCCTTCATTCGGTGAATACATAGAATGGTTAAAGCGAGCAGATTCTCAGAAAGCTGTTGCATATTATTGTGGTACCTCCGATTCCTGTTAATTGCAGAGTTCCCATTTAATCGAGACATGGGTTCAAACGCTTTCCTGGATTTCGATACCGTCGAAACTGTATTCAAGCGCAGTCGCAATTTCCTTGAAACTCTCTACAGATTTGACAACATCCTCTTCCGTATGCATGACAGACACTGTCCATTGCTCATCAGGCCCAGGTGCCGCAGGTATGACGCCCCTGTTGGTCATTGCGCTGTAATAGTAATTCCATTTGCCGGTATCCACCATCAGAAACTCGCGCCAGTTCTCGGGCTGTTTTTTTGCGAAGGAGATCGCTCCACTCAAACCTGCAACAGGCACGTGTGCTTCGATCCTTCTATCGCTTAATATGTCGGTGTATGCAGAAGCGAGCTCAATTGAATGTTGCTGTGCACGCCTTACGGACTCCCTTGTAAGTATTTTCTCCAGAGCGACATTCAGCGCCTGCATAGCAAGCGAATTTGAATTGAATGTGCCAGCGTGTGAGATCCTTCCTGGACCTACGTTCTCGAAAATTTCCTTTCTTCCCGCAATTGCTGAAACAGGTATGCCGCCCCCGATGGCTTTACCAAGTATCTTCAAATCCGGCTTTACACCCAAAGCTTCTTCAGCTCCTCCGTAAAACTTGCCGCAAGTCTTAACCTCATCGAATATAAGCAAGGAACCAGTTCTATCGCACAGTTTACGAAGTCCCCGTATAAAATCAGGCTTTGGAATCACTACACCCATATTCATTGGATATGGCTCCAGTATGACGGCTGCAATTTCATCCTGATGCGCCTGCATTATACTGCTCACCGCATCTATGTTGTTAAATGGTGCAATCAGAATATGCCCTTTCATACCAGAAGGGATACCAGGACCAGCTGGGACAGGGAGCGGCGCCTCCATGCTACCAGCTTCGTCTGATTTCGGCTTTACACTAAAAAGCAAATCGGTGTTGCTTCCATGGTAGCAACCTTCAAATTTCAACACCTTCTCCCTTCCAGTAAAGCCTCTGGCCATCCTGAGCGCGTGCATCGTTGCCTCGGTTCCTGTGTTTGAAAATCTGACCCTTTCTGTTGAGAAGCGTTTATTGACCACGGCTGCGGCGGCTATGCCGAGTTCTGTCTCAAATCCGAGCATATGCGATTCATCAAGAGTGTTCTTGAGTGCCTCCACCAGAATAGGATTTGCATGCCCCGAAACCAAGGCACCGTAGCCCATGTTGAAATCAATGTACTCATTTCCGTCGACGTCTACTATCCTTGAACCTGAACCCCTCCGCATGTAAACTGGATAAGGGGCAGTAAACCTGTAGTTTGAATGAACCCCAAGGGGTGTCTCTTGCAAAGCCTTGCGCCATGTTTCAGCCGACCTAACGCTACGTTTTAAAAAAGACTCATTCTCCCTTTTAATCAACAGTCTTGCAGTTTCGCCCTCCAAGATATCACTTTCTCTTCGGAACGGTATTTGAACCCAATACCATTCAAAGTTTAATTTTATGGAAAAAGTAAGGAGATATCTAATATTTAATGCATAGTGTTCAGTAAAAAGATATATTTTTGGTGCAATTGACTTTGTGCCTTTGATCTCAGAATGACAAAAACTATCCGTTTAATTTCTCTTGTTGATCTAGGTAGTTCTTTGCATCGCCACTATGATGAAAAGAGCTACGCGCATCAATGCCGCCAAAGACCCTTCCGACTTGAGACTAGACAGCAGCAGGTACACCTGCTTATAGCGCTGAATTTTTCTAAACTCACGTGTGATAAACCAGCTGAAAATGAGCTTTCAAACAGCCCATCTAGAAGTTGATTTTCGCTATTGCCTGTAGAGGGACGTATATGGCCGAATAGTTGAAACGCGTAAAGATCCTTTCTAAAAGAAAAAATCGTAGTAACACAATGCATGGAATAAGACATGATGCTTCCACTACACAATTTACACCGTACGCGCGGCCTTAACCTTAGGTATTTGGCATCTATTATGGATTCAATTTCAGAAATGATAGACAGTGCCATTGCTCTCCTTCGCATAGAAAGAGGTCGTCTCGACTCCACATTCGTCGCATTTTATACCTGTGATCATCTGTCCTACAATCGCTTCTCTCATTGATGGATCATTATTGTGATTCAGCCTGAAATGTAAGCCAAGTGCTTCCCGGTGACTAATATAATTCCTCTAGTACTCGAGCGGTCTATAAATGGAGGAGCACTGGCTGCATTTCAAGAAATACGTCATTATAGCTTCCTTCGCATTTACCATATCACCTGAACTCGTGTAGTAGCGCGATGCATAGTACAAGTTTTCCTCTCTGTCAGGGAAGGTAAAACAGCATGCGAATCTGATGCCATGATCATCTGGAAGATTTCCAGTCTATGTTAAAATGTGTATGGTGCGCCGGTTACACACAGGACACATTTCAGCAATCGGACGAAGTTTAATACCAAACACACACAGGAGATGTTGTTATCCTGTTATCCACGTAAGTGGAGAGATTCCCTGTATGTCAATTATTCCTACATGACCAATAATTGCCTTAAATTTATTACTATTAGAATTGTAGAATTGAACGAATCAAAACATTACCCTCCCATGAATGTTCTTGCTTTAGAATTAACAGATTCTTAGATAACGAAACGCAAGATTTTGACTAATTGAGAATAGCTTCATCAATTACATTTATATTGAAATGCGGATGAGGGGGTAAATGAGACGAAGAATTGCTTGTAGGAAGATTCAAGCTGGCGCAACAAGCGCATCTCATCCAAGTGTGGGTATAACGATAGTTGTAATAGTATTCACATTGATGCTGGCTGCGTCTCCTTTTGCATCTGCGAGTGCGGCTAGAGGACATATTGGATCAAATGCGGCATACAGAGGGGAAACGCTCATGCCTTCTCACATCAATTCAGCTCATTTCAGTGCATCGCAAATTAATCCATACCTCGGCTACAGCAAGGAACCTGCACCCATGGGTGTTGCTGATTATGGCATTGGCGCGGACGGAAGACCCTACGAATACCATACAAATTCGTTTCTGGGCGTGATCAATATAAGTTCTCTCAGTTCTTACAACTCCTCCCTTCCCTCAGGTCTTGCGACTTCTATGACTTTTCAATTAAATGTGGTGCTCACCTTCTCGTACACAGGAACAACGTATGTTTATTGGATACAAAATGTGGTGCAGCTGGACACGTCCTTCAATTACTTTTCATTCATAGACAACGTGTGGAATTTATCATCGCCTGGCGCAAGCATATATAACTCCACGCTCTCGGGAAATGGCTCCGTTTCGAGCTCAAGCGGAACAGGGTTCTATTATGACTGGGCTTCCGCTCTTCCGGGCAATAATGTAACACTGTCATATCCTGCTGTAGTAAAGCTCGCAGTATTTTCATCAACAAGCCCGAAGGGACCAGAGGTTACCTTCAAATACAATGACGGCACTGGATGGCAAACTTATGATAACGTCTATTTCATCTTCGCACCAAAGCCTACTAGTGATTCCGGGTTTGTAGTGGATGGATATAATTACAATCCCTATGGCACTTACTTTGACGCCGAACTCATAATGGGTGGACCAGGTGGAGGAACAAGTACGAATGACACCCAATCACAACTCCAACTTCAGCTGGAGTATTGGAACGGAAACAACTATCAGCTCGTTCCCAGCGCATTCAACTTTGGAAGTGATACGGCCGAGACGATTGGAAACGTCGATTCGTATGAAAGCTACAATCCATCTAATGGTGCCCTTTCCACCAGCATATTAGCCGGGACAGACACGCTTTCCCAGATATATAATCAGTCTGAAATTAGTTTCCTGAATGTAACGGCTTCATTCACATTTCAGGGAAATATATCAGGGACACTCTTTGTAAACGGCACTCCGTACAACTTCACCGGAGGAGACATCAATCTCACACTTGCACCAGGCACCTATACGCTCAAGCTTTATTCCGGAGGAATACTATACTGGACGGATAGTTCGGTCAAGCTTGAGGCTGGACATACTCTCAAACTTAACTCGGGTTACAGCGTGACTTTTTATGAAAGCAGTCTACCCTCCGGAGAACAGTGGTCAATCACTCTGCAAAATCAGACAGGGGTCTCATCAACGCTCAATTCAACCACAGGCAGCATCATATTTGTCGTTCCCACTGGCAATTATGAATATTTTGTGAATGTGGTGAACGGGTATTCTCCGACAATGTTTCAAAATGAAGGAAACATCAGCCAGGATACAACGGTGAATGTTACATTTGTTAAGTGGCCTGCAACTATGGTTTCCACGGGCTATAA
>JAVZQA010000056.1:0-8658 GCA_038881315.1 Methanomassiliicoccales archaeon | reverse complement strand
TTGGGAGCGTTAGAAGGGTGTGGTTTGGTGATGTTTCAGCAAATAGCGCGACACCAAGTCCTATCAGAAAGAGTGAAAGCGTTACGGCCACAAGCATCCTTGCTTCCTTTGTGTTTCTCGTCATCTGACCGAATGAAAAGATGAGACCGAATGGAATGACCGCCTCCGTGATCATCTCGAGATAATTGGTGATGGGACCTGGATTTTCGAAGGGATATGAACTACCTGCACCAAAGTAACCACCGCCATTTGTTCCAAGGAATTTAATTGCTTCAAGTGTGGCCACCGGTCCTCTGAATATCGTTTGATTCCCCATGTTAATTGTATGTGCTACGATAGCCCCCTGAAAAGTCTGTGGAATGCCCAGATAAACATAAACTATTGCCTCTATTATTGTAATAGGTATCAATATCCTTGTCATTGAAATTACAAAGTCTTTGTAAAAATTTCCAACAGTCCCGCTTTGTCCCGATATTCCTCTTATGAAAGCGACGGCGCAACAGATGCCAGTTGCTGCTGAAACAAACATCAGGAATGTTATAGCCATCATTTGCGAGAAATAGCTGAGTTGCAACTCTCCGGTATAATGTTGCAGATCTGTGTTGGTAGCAAAGGAAACAGCAGTCGTAAAGGCTAGTGGCATCGACAAAGGACCAGCATGGTTTGGATTGAGTGGAAGGTATTGTTGCAATGAAAGAACTGCAAATGCAATGCCACCAAAAAGTGCATTGGTTATCAGAAGTGCCTTCAGGTACTCTTTCCAGTCCATCTCTTCCTTGGGGTTGATACCCATCAGGGCATAGAGACCCCGTTCAAGGGGACCGAACACTCTGTCAAGCAACGATCTCTTTCCAAGGAAGATCCTGGCCATGTAGATGCCCAGCGGATAGGAAAGTAGCATTATCAGTGCCACGAGGAAGATTATTTCTGCTATTCCAGCAGGATTCATTTCATTTTCCTCTTTCAGAACCGCTCAGGGTGTAGAAGTGCATACACTAAATAGGAAAGCATGAGCGCTATGAAGAATGTGACCACAACGTAGCCTGTCGGCAACACGCCTTCACCAAGTGCGCGGCTAGTCAGGAACACCTTAATATATCTGTCCTATAGGCTTGGATCGCGGGGCTAAATGGGTAGGACACTGCAGGAGAAAGCAATACTCGATGGTTTCAACCAGGCCCTTTTTTATAAGGATGGCAAGATCGTAGGGCAGATCGTCCTTGGTGATGCGGAAGAGGTTATGCTCTCCTTGCCCTCTTCCTGCCTGGATATGCTCTATCTGGATCCCCCTTTTTTCACAAACAGGGTTCTATCGAGGCAAACTGCGTCTCTAACATTCAACGACCGGTGGAAAGGACTTGATGAGTATGTTAACTGGCTCGAAAGGCAGATACGTGCTGCCTACAGGGTGCTGAGCGACAGGGGTGTTATATTCCTTCATATGGATTGGCATGCAGTGCATTATGCCCGCATTGTGATGGATAGAATCTTCGGCTACAATCATTTTCTTAACGAAATAATCTGGGTTTACAAAACAGGAGGTACTGGGAGAAGGCATTTCAGCAGAAAGCATGATAATATACTGCTTTACAGCAAGACAGGCAGACACTCATTTTTTCCTCAGAAGGAAAAGTCTTACGTCAAATACAGGTACGGTTTCTCCAACGTTGATATAAAACGCGATGCGGCGGGGCACTATACGATGGTGAACTGCAGGGATGTATGGGACATACCAGCTCTGAGAGGCAACCATCCTGAATATCTCTCCTACCCCACACAGAAGCCAATCGCGCTGCTGGAGAGGATGGTGCTGAGCACTACTTTGAGTGGAAAGAGAGTTGGGGATCTGTTCTGCGGTTCAGGAACAGGCGCCTTCGCATCAATACTTCACGGAAGACGCTGCTTTGCAGTTGATTCTTCTCCGGAAGCGTGGTATATGACTTCAAGGCGCATCTCCTCTTTGGCAGATCGCACCACATACGGAACCTTTGACCAATTTCTGCTTGATGGAGATGACTAAATTATATGCAACGATTTAATGAATGGTTCGAACATTAGCTTGCAGTTGGTGTGAATATGATGCGGTCTAAGCGCGTGCAGGATAGTGCTTCACATATAGCGAGGATGATGATGCCTACAGATGCAAATATTGCGGGCAATGTCTATGGAGGAACAATACTCAAGATGATAGACGAAGTTTCTGGTCTTGTAGCAATAAGACACTGTAATATGAATGTGGTAACCGCTTCCATAGAGCACATGGATTTCCTCTGGCCTGTACACATAGGCGATTTGCTTTCTATGGATGCGCGTCTCACCTACGTTGGCCGTTCCTCAATGGAGGTTAAGGTTGAAGTGACATCAGAGGATCTCAGAACAGGGGAAAGACACTACGCGGGTGATTCCATAGTCACACTTGTGGCTCTCGACAGGGACGGTCATCCTGCTGAGGTGCCAAGGCTGATACTTGAAACAGACGAAGACAAGAAGCTCTTTCAGGAAGGGGAGGAGAGAAGAAAGATGAGGCAGGCCAGGTCAGCAAGGCGTGAGCAAGAGCGGGCAACCCAATGAGTGAAATACAGAATGATGAGGACATAAATGAGACAAGCTATCTAAAGCAATTCGCTTCCAACCCATCACTCGTTGTGGAGACAGTGCTTCGTGGCTTTTCGGTATTCGGGTACAGGCGCAATGTTTCCACACTCTGGAATTCCTTTAGCAGAGGGTATGATTGTTTCGACGACAAAAGACTGTCTGCAATCAGACTTTTGCATTCGGCCTTTCATTCTGGCAGTTTGCTCGAAGGAAGGGAGACATTGCTTCCCGCCGTGAGAGCAGCGCTCTTCTTTTCCAAGCTACCCCAAAGGCGCTATGATACAATGCCCGCTAGTTCTCTGAATCTGTCCCAATTGGAATTCGAGTTTATTTCGGCAGCTGAAAGTGATGCGTGGGGTAGAGTAGCCTCTGTCGCTGCGGAAATAGCTTCCAGGGGAGAGACCTCCCTCCTCATTGATCTAAGCAGATCAATCCTGTTGAGAAGGAATCTGCTTTCGTCCCCCTCCCTCTCTGCCCTGTCCGCAGTAAACTGTGCTTTGCGATTTGATGATAGTCTCACCTCATCAGTAGCGCTTCCGCTCGCTTCAACTTTTTCGGTCTCATCACCTTCGGGCGAGATTGCACAGATAAGGCGGTATCTTTCGAGGGATGGAATGGATCCGGAGAGAATCGCTAGCAATACATTTGTGCCCGATAAGGCGGAGGATAAGAAAGTTAGGGAGGCGCTTTCCTCTTCCCTCCCAGAGCTTTTCCTGAAAATTGCCATAGGCCAGCTGAAGGACGGAGTTTCACCGGTACATTTGCTCGAATTGGAGGCGGAAACCGCTCTTCTCCATTTTCATTCGACGCCAGATCACGCATCCGTTTCTCCCATAACCGAGGTTGCGACTTCAATGCTTGAGATCAACAGTTTCAATCCTTTTTCAGTTTTTGCAGTATATGATTCCCTGCTGCTCGGTATGCTGATTTGCGGTCTTCCATCAGCAAAATTTTCCACATCCTCACATAATGGAAGTATCCACGAGTTACTACTGCACCTCGAGCATGGAAACCCCGCACCTTTGATTTCCTTCATAAGAAAGGAGAGTAAGGAGCAGGACCTCCTCTTCATCAGGCACAGACTGAGCTCACTTGCATACAAATGCGATCCTACATCTGCAAATGAGGATGTGCCCGCACATGTGTTTCAAGTGCTATTCCCTTCGTTTGGCAGGGGTATTCAGTTGAAGCGGGGAGCATTGTTGGAGGCCACAATTGGCGTCGCGTTAGTAATCAGCGGAAAATGCACAACTGCGATCCGAGATGATGTGATTGCTGCCAACAATCGCTCCACAGACGATGATGTGCAGGGCTGAAGAATCAAGGATCAGAAGCTGAAGACTCTAAAAATTTTTATTTGCTGAAGGCATCAGGGTCAATGGAGTTGAATCAAATGCCGGCTAAAAAGAAGTCCAAGGCATCAAAAAAGAAGAGTTCGAGGTAAGGTTTCGCGTATTTTTTTTACGCTCCTAATTTTTCTTAATTGCCAAATGTTTTATTTATGAAATTGAAGGTGTAAGCTGTGTCAGCAGCACGTAAGAACAGACTAGCATCTGAAAAGAGTCCGTATCTTCTTGCATCATCTACGCAGTCCATAGACTGGTTTCCATGGTGTGATGAGGCATTTGAGAAGGCCAGGAATGAGGGAAAGCCCATTCTGCTCGATATAGGTGCCTCCTGGTGTCACTGGTGTCATGTAATGGATGAGACAACATACTCAGACCAGGAAATAGCCTCGTATCTCAATGATCACTTTGTGGCTGTTAAGGTTGATCGTGACGAGAGGCCGGACATAGACGCCAGGTATCAGAAGGCAATGAATGCAATGACAGGGCAGGGCGGATGGCCCCTTACTGTCTTTATGGACTCAAATGGAATACCATTCTTCGGTGGTACATACTTCCCACCAAAGGCAGCTAATGGAATGCCAGGTTTCATAGATGTGCTGAAGAGGGTTAATGAATATTACTCGAAGGATGAAGGTTCAGGCGAATTTGGAAGGAAACTCGTAGAGGCAATAGGCCCTCCTGTTCTTACCTCTTCAGGTGAAGCGGGTCGCCCGGAAATGCTTGCAGCACTTCAGGGTATACTGGACGAAGTTGACACGGCACATGGAGGCTTCGGCTATGCTCCTAAATTTCCGCATGTCTCAGCGATTGAATTTTTGATGGAAATGGCAGAGCGCGGAAAAAAAGAGGCGCTTTCAGCCATAAGATTGACACTTGACGGTATGCAATCGGGAGGCATACATGATCAGCTTGGAGGTGGTTTTCATCGTTATTCGACTGACGAAGCATGGAAAATTCCTCATTTCGAAAAGATGTCATATGATAATGCAGGACTTCTCACAAATTTCCTGCACGGTTATCAAATAACGGGTGATGCGTCATACCTGGAGACAGCCAGGGGAATCGTCAGTTTCCTGGTATCAAAACTCGGAAGCGGCTACGGCTTCTTTGCGAGCCAGGACGCTGACGCCTTTCCAGGTGATGATGGCGACTATTGGACATGGACCACCCGCGAGGCTGAACGGACATTGGAGAGAGACGAATTCAAGGTCGCGGATCTATATTTTCATCTCAGCGGCACGCCGGAAATGAAGGAAAGAGGGAGGCATGTCCTCTTCAGACAGATGTCCGTGGAAGCGGTTGCTGCGAAACTTTCTATGGAACCGCGGAGGGTTTCTGACCTTTTGCGGAATGCAGTGAAAAAACTAATCGATGAGAGGAACAGGAGGGTTGAGCCCAAGGTGGACAGAACAGTATACGCCAATTACACTGGGATGGTTGGAAGTGCGCTGCTTGAGTTCGCGAAATCAGTGGGTGACAGTTCTATGATTGAGACGGCTGTCAATGCGATAGATGGTTTCGCATCTAGTGCCTTCCTAACCGAACAGGGTTTTGCCCACACTCAGTCACGCTCTGTTCGGGGCTTTCTCGACGATCAGGTCTGGATGGGACACGCGCTCATTGATCTATACTCAATCAGACAGTCTGCGCGGGTGTTAAGCATGATTGAAACAGTCATTGAACGATTGGGGGCATACAAGTCAGCTTCGCTTCTTTCTGACATGGATGTTGAAGTTAAAGAAAGACAGGAACCAGGCCTTCTAGCCACAGGTAATGTCAATATCTTCGACGCCCCTGCCATGGCTTCCAATACCGCTGCCGTTCTGCTTTATTTGCGCACTGCATACGTGCTGGAAAAAAACGAACTCATGTCTGATGCAAAGGAGATGGTCAATCTGCTTGTTCCTGAAGCACTGCCGCATGGTCCATATGCCAGTTCCATCTTCCTTGCCCTTGGAAGAATTCTGAATCCCCCAGCAGTCTGCTACATCGTAGGGGACGCCTCCACCGACGGCTTTAAGGACCTTTGGAGAACAGCTGCAGGACGCTTCCTGCCCGGAAAGGAACTCCTACTCGTCGATATTGGAACTGCTGACACTTCGTCACTGAGTGAGACCGCAATCTCTATGGTCTCTAAGTCCAGGGAGGCCGGTGTCCCAATGGCCTTTGTGTGCATGGGAAGTCACTGCTCTGCTCCATGTGAAACGTCCGCCTCGTTGAATGGCATCCTGAATCATAACACGGAATACGAAGTCTGATCAGGATTCGAATTTTTCTCTGAACAGTGCAGTGGCGTAGTGGAACGCCTGCGTGGCCATTATCTTGGGCGGCATCGGTCTTTCATCAGGATCTGCCATTATTTCAACAACTGCAGGTTTACCGCTCTTGTAGGCCTGAGCGATCGCGTCTTTAACCTCTTCAGCTTTTTCGACTCTTATACCGACTCCTCCGCATGCTTCTGCATATTTGGAAAAGTCAGGATTGTGAAGGTCAATACCAAATTTGGGGTGTCCCATGACTTCTTGTTCAAACCGTATCATGCCGAGGATACCATTATTGATTACGACGCATACGATGGGCAGATTGTACTTAACCGCCGTGCAAAAATCTGCCATGAGCATCCCAAATCCACCATCTCCAGCAAATGCCGCCACCGCCTTATCTGGATGCTCAAGCTTTGCGCCTATCGCTGATGGAAGTGCCACTCCCATTGAGCCGAGCCAAGGTGAGAAGATAAATTTGTGTCTTTTTGCATTGAAGTACCTTGCAATCCACACAGTAACATTTCCCACATCACCGCACACTATTGCATCTTCGGGCAGCACATCACTCAACGCTCTGGCAGCTATCTGCGGTCGGATTGGGGATTTCATGTCATTGCAGTCTTTATCCATCTTCTCCCGCCATTCCGTCATCTTCTGCCTGTATTTTTCAAGGAAAGATCTGTCCTGCTTTTCCTTCAGGAGGGGAATTAATCTTTGGAGTGTCATTGAGGCGTCTCCCCTCAGGCCTATGGTCACTGGCACCCTTCTTCCAAGATTCGCAGGGTCATTGTCTATCTGGACGAATTTTGCGTCTTTGGGTAAGAATTGTGTATAGGGATAGGATGTCCCTATCAGTAGAACTGTATCCGCTTCCTCCATGGCCTCCTGACTGGGTTGAGTTCCGATGAGTCCGAGACCTCCCAGGCAGTTTTTATGATCATCAGGTAGAGCACCCTTACCAGGCAGCGTCACAGATACCGGGGAAGCAAGCTTTTCAGAGATATCATTCAGTTCCTGGGTGCATGCCCTTGCGCCTCCGCCAGCAAGTATCATGCATCTGGATGAGGCATTGAGCACTTCGGCAGCCCTTTCAAGGTCATTTTCTGGCGGGATGCAGATTGTACTCGTGTAACTAAATGAAGACTCAATTACTTTCTTTGGTATCTCCATTCTAGGTATGTCCAGAGGAAAGGACAGGTGAGCAACGCCTCTTCTTGCCACTGCATTTCTGCACGCAGCTTCTATGACCGAAGGAGCCTCTCCAGCCGATGATATCCTCTGATTATACACGGACACATCAGAGAACAGATGTATGAGATCAACCTCCTGAAAATATCCAGTGCCTATAAGATCGGAATCGACCTGACCAGTCATTGCAATTACGGGAACTCCTGACAGTTTTGCCTCATAGAGACCGTTGAGAAGATGTATTGCTCCAGGCCCAGCGGTACCAACACAAGCGGCGAGTCTGCCAGTAAGCTTTGCTTCAGCAGAAGCAGCGAAAGCCGCTGCTTCCTCATGTCTAACAAGCACAAATTCAATGTCTTTTGTCTTGCGCACTGCATCCATTATTGTATTTATCGCATCTCCGGGTATTCCGAATATACGCTTGACTCCCCACTTCTGAAGATTCTCCACCAGGACCTCAGCAACTGTGTCTCTGAATACCATGCATTTGTATCTGAAATCACATACAAAACCATTACCGATTCGTGCACCTCGAATATAATTTTGCAACAATGTGGGAGAAAGTGGTTCGAATAATCTCAGGCAAAGGATACAGATGTACGCAATTCACAACTTCTACAGTCCAACTATTCCCTCCTCAAAGCGATCACTGTGCATGTCCGACTGTTATTTTCCAGCTTTCCATGATCAGAATTCGTACTTTATAGGCAAATAGAGCAAAGCTTCCCTTATGGCAAGTGTAGATGCTTACAAATCAAATTCTTCGTTTACCGCAAGCAATGAATCTCAAAATTGGAACAGTGTAGCAAAATTTTATTATTGGTATACTTAGAGTTCACTCTGTGAAGTTAAGGAACTCAAGGAAGGGGCGATCACTTAAAATCATAGAGTTTACGTCAAAGGGTATAAAATTTTCAACAAACGAGTCAGTAAGAATCGGATATGAGGAATACTATGAATACGGAACCACCAGGATATACCTTCATCCCCTTCTATCTCTTCCACCTTCATGTCCCAATCTCTACAGCGATGATTTTTCAAAGAGCATAAAGCTACAACTCATCCAGCAGTTCAGAAACGAAATCACAATGAGGATGGATAAACTTCTCCTTACTGCGGCAAAAGAAATGGCGGGGTATGTACTGCAGGACAAGGATGATGCTTCTTATCAGACAAGAATGGATGAACTTAAACAGGAAATGCAGGCGCTGAAAACAGCCAATGAATTGCTGCATAATATGGAATCGTTCTATCTATCAGGG
>JAVZQA010000055.1:0-8765 GCA_038881315.1 Methanomassiliicoccales archaeon | reverse complement strand
TACTGGGAACCATGGCACAGATTTCTCATTCTTGTTTGTATGTCTGCTGATTTCATATGGCCCGGATTTCTCATACAGGAAGAAGTGAATCGCTACCAGCACGAGCACTATGACAGAAAGTATGGCGGCATGCAGTATTAGGAGGTGCTCCCATGTCTGAAGGGTGGTGGCATTGCCCACCATAAGGGATACAATAAAATTAGCCAAACCAGGGAAGAGGCGCCCTATTATGCTCCTCTCAACCAGCAGTTCAGACACGTGAAGTGCGGCCATTCCTATGTACGTTTGGGAAAGTAGATAGCCGATTATCGCTATTGCATTGACAAATGCGAAGATGAAAACCCCGATAATCCACTGTAGCCATCTCCACCTTCCCCTGTAGGCACCCGCGAAATATTGTCTGAACATGTGGAAATAGACCATCCCCACCATTGCGTACGCCATATAGAGATGAGAAGTGAGCAGCAACTCTCCGAATGGAACTGTTCCCATGAGTGCAAGTGTTGAAGTATAGGGCTCCCCCGGCTGGTAATAGTATGCAAGCAGTATGCCGGTGATTATTTGAAAAATCAGTGCGGCTGCGAGGAATGCGCCTGTCCAGTAATCCAGCCGCAGTTCCCTGCGGGTCACCGGTCTCAAGGTGATATTGAAGGAACCTTCTGTAGGTGCGTCGGGCTTGGTAAGTTCCATCAAATTATACTCATTTTCCTCGCGCACGAAGACACCCGCTCAGTATGTTCCAGGCCATGGCCCGTTGGAACTGCTTGCAACAACAGTGACATATAGAGGTGCATCAGGCGGTTTGATTTCAGAAGGAAGGGTTGGAAGCGCCGGTCCCTTGTAGAGTGGAAGAGGCGTTCCTCCAGAAAGATTCTCATTCATCACTTCCGGACCATATTCCTCTCCACCCGGTAGTTGCAGATGTGTCCTGATAACTGCATTGACCGGGTTCATCCCGATGGCATACACATTGTCTTCGCTGTCTACGTACAGCAAGACTTGTGGGAGAGAATGATTTGCCGGACTTGGTGCAGGTCCTGAATTGTAAAGGTTGTGTGGACCCTTGGTTGGGTCGTATTGACTTCCATGGCACTTGCAGAAAATGAGTCCGTACTGTGGCCAGTTGTTTTCATTGTAACCGATTAGTTGCGCTTCGAACGGTATACTTCCATGTGGATGATAATCCAGCAGAGGGACAATGCACCCGAGGTGCTGACAGATGCCACTGAAGGCCGTTATATTTCCCTCAGGCCCGGCGCCATTTGGAATTGAAACACCGCTGAGCTTCAGAAGTATGCTGGGTTCATCCTGCAGTGGATAGTTGAATGCCATGATGGGATAGGATGTTGAAGTGGGTGTGGCTGTCGGAATTGCAGCAGATTTGATAGGCTGCCCTGAAGGATCCACTAGCACAGCTACTGGATAGTTCTTCATCGCCGGAGCGTATCTGGTGGAGGGAGTTGCGAAACGCTCAAATGAGAGGGCTCCGAATACTAAGGCGGCTGCCGATGCGCCCGCAGCTTTGATGAAAGCACGTCGTGTCTCATCAACTGACTGGCTTTCTTTTACCGTGGCGGTATTATCCTTCTCTTCTTTTTTTGAACCGTCGGTCATCTGCTCCTCCCCTTCGAACGGACCTCGCAGCTAGAGCAAAACCTGACTATTAACTGATTCCCTGAATACTAAGGCAATTTAGCGTCACGATTAAGTCAGGAAACTATCGAGACCAACGTTGTGGTCACAGCTGTTCCTGATGGAAGTATTTAAAAAAATAGACGGCAGGTGGATGCGAGGCATTATAAGCTTTATCTGCAGGCATGGAAAAAGCGGATAATTCCCACTCACCATTTTCTTGGGCGCGAAAGTCGATTGCACTATCAACGTTTTTTGCAAAGATGCCACTGTTAAACCACCGTAACCTCCTTTCTTGTATAGCGTTCCCTTTGAGATAAGATCAACTTAATCTGATCGTTTACAAGGAACGTCATTGCTGCAGACCATCCCAGGCTGAACAAAACAGGAGTGATTGGAAGTGGAGCTAGAGAATAAAAGCCAGTGAGTGCAATTGCTGTCACCAGAATAATATCCAGGAGCACAGAGAGCAGCAGGGGGCGACTGGGAGCCGACTTCCAGAACCTGTCCCTTTCCCGAACTATAAGCACGTTTAACACACCACTGAAAACCAGGTATGCGAAAACATATGTGTGCAATTTGCTTATATCGTGTTTCAGGCCGAAAAGATACATGCCGGAGAAGAGGAACAGGAGTGTTTCGAGGACAACAAACAGACCAAGCGACACGCCCAGCGTCACAAAAGTGGAGATCTTCCATGTTTCAGGCTTCTTCGAATATCTGACCCGATCTGTAGAAAGAGAGAGGGTCACGAAGTCGGTGAGGAAGAGATACAGAACCATACTGAATATTGAGACAGGAAAGATACCTGTAAGTAGAAACGCGATAACCACAAAGGCCACTATCTGAAAAGTTTTTACAAATTTGTTTATCACCCATGTTACAACACGCTGATATATCATGCGGCCAATCTTCACCATATCCGCAACCGGTTCCAGACCCTCTCTCATCAGTACAGCGCTTGCTGCACTCTTGGCAACATCGGTTGCATCCTTGACGGCTATACCCACTTCAGCCTGCTTGAGTGCTGCTGCATCATTTACGCCATCACCAGTCATGCCAACAACGTGCAACTGTGACTGAAGAGAGGAAACAATGCTGTATTTATCCTCAGGATAAACACCGGCCAAACCGGAGCATCTCTGGACAGCCTCGCTCAATCCCTCCTTGTTACCGCGGAGAGATGACATGTCTTCCACAGCACCTTCAAGATTCAGTGCGCGGGCAACTTCCCTGGCAACCGGAAGGGCATCTCCAGTCAACATCTTAACCGAAATACCCATCCCTTCCAGTTCATTGATCAGCTTTCCCGCGTCTTCCCTGAGCTCGTCGCTAAGTGCAACCAATCCGGAGAGGCTGAAAGCACCCCCCTCTTCTCCCTTTGCAACCGCAAGTACCCTGTATCCCTTGGATGTCAGCACACCCACCTGCTCACGGACTGCAGTGCGTTCCTCTTCTGCGGAATGACATAGGTCGAGTATTGTGTCGACAGCACCTTTGCAAACAGTGTATGTCGCAGAACCATCAGATATGAGTGCGCTTGTCTTCCTTGTGGACGGGTCAAACGGCATGAATTTCAGAATTGAAACTGCATTTATATTCCCCTTAAACTGTCTGGCATACTCCAAAAAGGCCATGTCGATAGGATCCCTGTCTGCCTCACTTGAAGCGAGTGCACCCTGAATGGCAATTTCCTGAATGCTCGAACCATTGAAAGGTATTACTTCAGTGACAACCAGTTTGTTCTTGGTGAGTGTGCCGGTCTTGTCGGTGCACAGAACATCCATGCTGGCTGCATCTTCTGACGCGCTTAGTCTTGTCACAAGCACGCCTTTTGTTGACAATTCCAGAGAGCCAAGCGCCATGCTTATGTTAAACATGGAAGGCAGTGCTACAGGTATGGCTGATACGAGGAGTATAACAATCAATGGTATCAACGACTCCAAATTGGCCCCCCTTAGTGCTGACACAATAATACTGAGGGAAAGCAGAGAGACAACCATGAGGAGAAGCCACCTGACCACTTTTGCAGTCACCTCCTCAAAGTGCAGTTTTGGTTTCGCAAACTGAACGAGTTCGACGGTGCGGCCAAAATAGGTTTTAGCGCCTGTAGCCGCAACCGAACACGTTGCTTCGCCACGCCTTACAATGCTTCCACTATAGACCTGTTCCCCCTTTTTCTTTGAAACACTAAGTGATTCACCGGTCAAGGCCGACTGATCTGTTTCCAATTCTCCCTCCTCTATGACGCAGTCGGCAGGCACAAAATCTCCCGAACGAATGCGCAGAAGATCGCCAGGCACAAGTTCCCTTGCCTCTATCTCCTTCCAGCTTCCATCCCTCTTCACCCTGGCCTTGATGCTCAATTTCTGTTTCAATGCAGATACAGCGGCATCGGCGTGGCGTTCTTCGAAGAGGCTGAGGCCCGCATTGAAAAGAAGTAGACTTGCAACAATATAGGCATCCGTATATCTGTGCAGGAACCATGTTAGAGCAATAGTGATCTCGAGCATCCATGGAGTTATACCCCAAAATTTCTTCGCAATTTGTAATGCAAAGCTATGCCTGTATTCTGCAACCTCATTATACCCGTATGTCTCAAGGCGCCTGAGTGCTTCAGCAGTGCTTAGTCCGTCTGCATAGAATCGCATGTCGGAGGACGCGGCGGCAGACATAGGTACTCCATGCCTCTTGCAAAATCAGCGCGATGGGCTCAAGATAGGATTAAACGGACATCCACCGCAAAGGCACCATTCTGATTGACAATTAGCGGGTTTATGTCCAGCTGTTTGATATCCATATCAACCATGAGCCTTGAAATCTTGACAAGTGCATCCACAACCGCCTCAACACTATAATTCCTGTTTCTTGCCTTCAACAATTCGAGCACTCTGCTTGAGGAGATCATCCTGAGCGCTTCTTCTCTGTCTACAGGGCAGAGACCGTAACTGACACTTCTGAAGACTTCAACATAAATGCCGCCTAGCCCGACCACAACCGACTTGCCAAAGACCGGATCAGATATACCACCGACGAAAACTTCCACACCTGGTAGCTGCTGTTGAATCAGGATGGCATTTGAAAGCGCCTTCAGTTTATTGAACGTGCTTTCCACATCCCCGGGCTGTACATTCACAACCACCCCTCCAAGTTCCGTTTTGTGAACCTGTCCTTCGGATGCAATCTTCATTACGACCGGGTAGCCTATGCGATTCGCGGCATCGACCGCCTCTTTCGCCGAACTCACTATTTTCCATCCCGCCGTACCTATACCATAACTCTCTAGCAGTCTGAAATTTCTCTCTTCGGGTGGAGCGTTGGATGAAGCGATACCTATGGCATCATGAACAGGCGAGGGTTTCTGTATCTTGGTTGATGGAGACCGTTTTTCAAGCAGCAGTTTGATGCTCCGAACTGCATCCTCAGGAAATCTGTAGGCAGGTATGCCTGCAGACTCCAGTATTCTGACTGCTGCATCTTCGTCGAGTCCCATCACCACACCGACAATACTGCTGCCCTTGAACTCAAGCAGTACGTTCGCGAGTTCGGAACAGCTTACGGTGGGCAGGGATTGCACAACAACCAGTTTTGTTGCCTTCACATCCCTCACCACTTCCAGAGCGCTCCTGTATCTTGAGGCGGTTGCATCCCCTGATAAATCGAGAGGATTAGCGGGAGCACTCTGAGGCGGCAGCACCTCACGCAGCCGCATGACCGTGTCCTCTGTGAGTTCGGCCAATTTGAGTCCCTGTCTCTCAATTTCATCTGTGGTAAGGACACCATGGCCGCCTGAATTCGTTATAACAATTATCTCAGGACGCACTTCCTCATTCGAGAGCACTATCTTGGCCAAATCTAAAAACTCCTCGAGATTTTCCACATAAATGCCTCCGACCGTTTCTGCTGCCGCCCTGAAAAGTTCTGAGGAACCAGCGAGACTTCCAGTGTGTGTCTTTACTGCCTGAGCCCCTTTCTTTCCCACACCTCCTTTCAGAAAGACAAGCGGTTTTCTGTTTGCCACTACTGGCGCTTCCTCTAGAAATGCGGTTCCATCTGCTATACCCTCATTGTAACTGAATATGGCTTTCGTCTGCGGATCACTCGCAAGATAGGTGTATACCTCCGCCTCCTTGATGTCGCACTCATTACCCAGACTTACAAAGTAGCTCAAACCTGTGCGTGTTCTGTGAGCCCAGTTAAGCATATACACACCTATGCCGCCGCTTTGTGTCACCAGGGCAAGGCTTCCAAGTTTTACATCTGAAAAACTGAAGGTTGCATTGAAGCTCGGTGTGATGAGACCCAATGTGTTTGGACCCAGCACTCGCATACCGCTTTCTTTTGCTATTTTGAACAACTCCGCCTCCAGAGATGCTCCCTTTTCGTCGAGTTCCCTGAAACCTGATGTTATCACTATGGCCGACCCCACGCCCGATGCTGCTGCATCCTGCATCACACCTGGCACCGCTTCCCTTGGCACTGTAACCACGGCTAGATCAACCCTGGCAGATACATCGGACAATGCTGGGAAGGAAGGAATGTCCTCTACCGATTGCGCAGATGGATTCACAGCGAAGAGTTTTCCGTGAAAGCTGTCTTTCAGATTCCTTAAGACGATATTGCCTACCTTAGATCTCTCGCGCGCAGCACCCACCACTGCAATGGTGGAAGGTCTGAACAGAGTGTCGAGCCGTGAATGACCACCATTGGGGTGAATTTCATCCAAATCACTTGCTACTACCATAAATAACACCACGTCGGTTTGATTAAAAGGACATTAATGGATTTTAAGCCGATGTATCGGCTCAATTTATGCAGAACTGGATTTCAGCGTGCAGTGTACCCACCATCTATGACCAGCTCTGAACCCGTCATAAAGGATGCCTCATCAGACAAAAGGAAGGCAATTCCACTGGCTATTTCCTCACTCTTGCCTAACCTGCCAAGTGGATGGAGGGAACGCAGCTGATCGTAGACGAGCGACCTGTTTCCAGTGCTGTCTGCAAAGTTCTGCACCATCGGTGTATCAATGAAACCTGGGTGCACAGAGTTTACCCTTATACCATATTTTGCGTAGAAAAGGGCGTCCGTCTTGGTCATCAGTCTGACTGCCCCTTTTGTGGCATGATACGGTGGCGCATCCTCCGCCCCAACCAGACCGTAGATTGATGAAAGATTAACTATAGAGCCTCCCTTTCCGGCAATCATTTGTGGGATTGCATGCTTTGTGCAGAAAAACACACCTTTTACATTTACCGTGAAGACCTTGTCCCAGTCCTTCTCCTCTATCTCGTGGGAAGGCTTGCTGACACCTGAAATGCCAGCGTTGTTAACCAAACCATAAATCAGACCGAGTTCCTTAGAAATCCGTCCGAAAACTTCCTGCACCTCTGCCTCTTTGCCGACATCGAGATGGTAGAAGGATGCATTCAGGCCACGCGCCTTCAAATCATTTGCGAGCATTCGGCCATCATTGTCCACTATATCACATATGGCCACCCTCGCCCCTTCTTCTGCTAGGCGTATTGCTGTCGCCCGTCCTATCCCCATCGATCCACCCGTCACAACGATTACGCGGTCTTTGAGTCCCTTCATTTAAATCTCCCTATAGCTTTGTCACTTGGACATATTTAAATTCATATACCAATAAATAAGATAATTACTATTTTAATTAGAGCCGAGTAGTTTTATTTTCCGGCGACTGCGTTGTGAGATGCGCGCAATTTGAGAACGATCTAAACAAAAAGATGCAGTCCAGCAACATGAAGCAATAAGTAGAGCAACAAGCCCAAAATATACAGCCAGCCGAAACGTCTGTTGTGCAACAAAGCCTGTCTGTGATACCAGAGAGGCCAACCCACATAACCTGGCGGCGGTGCGTCTGGCCGTGGTCTATCTATAACCTTAAATGCAGCAGCGAGTCCTCTGTAGTTGAGGAAGACAGTTAACAGGGTAAGCGGAAAGAGACCGGTGACTATGGAGATGCCAGTGATCAAGTACATCAGCGCTAGCATGCTGAGCAGCGCAACTCTGGAAGGGCTTTCTCCTATTCTGACAGGCAACGTTCCAATGCCTCTGTTAGCGTCGAAAGATCTCTGGTCGAGATGCTTTCCCATGAGCACTGACATGACACCTAAACCATAGGGCAGACTTCCAAGCAGAACAGTATCGTTTATGTGCCCGGTTATTGCAAAATAACCGCCTCCAATCATTAGTGGTCCCCAGACGATAAAGGAAGAGATCTCCCCTAAGCCTATCATTTTCAGAGAAACGGAAGTGATATCATAGAACAGCAGAAAAAGAATTCCCAGTGCTATGAGCAAAAGTGCCCAAATTCCGCGAATAACGAGGAAATGGAAGGCGATTAAAATTAGTATGGCGGAGATTATGCAGACAGTGACGAACAGTTCCTTGCGTGTGACGATACCATCCGCTATGGGATGCAGAGTGTAACTTCTCCTGGGGGAATCGGCGGTATCGTGTCCATATTTGAAGCCAAAATAATCGTTAAGAAGATTACTTTCAGCATGAAGCAGGACGAATGCCAACAGTATGAGAAGGAAATCGATTAGATTGAAGAAGCCTGATACGTAAGCAAAAATACCGGCTATAACAGCTGCCTGAAATGAGATTACTAAAATAATACTGCGTGCAGAATATAACAACCTTGTAACGAAGTCTACAGAATCACGGTCTAAGGATTTATCATAAAAACCACGGAAGGCACGCAACCAAGTGTTGATCTTCCCATAAATATGCCGGAAATGAATCTCTAAGTTCATACGCTCCCCTCTTCATGGTTTGTGTTTTGAGGGAAATACTGCGCAGACATCTGCATGAAAAGGAAGATATGCGAAGGTGAATTGATGCCATTTAGAAGAGGGGCGTAATATTCAGACATTGGATATAAATACACGCAATCTGAGAAATAAGGTAGAACATTTAGGAACGGGCGATACATAAAAATACAGTTATTGCATATGTGTTATAAATTAATTTACAAGTAAGAATATGCAAGGAAACCATTCCATGAAGCAAGCGGCAGTACAGCTCTTCATTTCAAACAGCACGATACATGGGATGGCAACGTCTACCGTATATGAAATCGCGATCTTTCGTAGTCACTGAAAGCA
>JAVZQA010000054.1:0-8886 GCA_038881315.1 Methanomassiliicoccales archaeon | reverse complement strand
ATTCCTTTATTTCATATTCATTCCCATTCCAATACCCGATTTTCATTTCCCGCATCATCCCTATTCCCGAGAGCACCATAGCTGCATGTATGCCACTGGTTGAACACGCTGCAGCTATAGCGTTAATGGTGCTTTCACCATCTGACAAAATGAGCGCACAGCGCCCCTCTTCCTTCAGTAGCTCCACATTTACCATCTCCTCACCCGTATTGGCCTGTGTATTATAGAGGATGCGCAAAGGGATCGTCCACCTTTAAACTGCTGCGTTATGTGGAACTGTCTAAGAAATATGTCTGATTATTGTGCTGCACCGGGAAATCTTATTAAGCACGAAGGCATGCGACTGGCAGTGACCCCCCAAGAGCTAGGACGCAGATTGAAATTTGGCGGTTCGATTGCCATGATAGTTGCCGGACTGGCGGTATACTGGGGATACGGCATCGCATATGGCGAGTGGAATCCCCTTTCGAGTGGGAACGAGGGGGTCTACAGTCTTATGGTTTTCTTCATTGGACTGGGAGCTGCGGGAGCCGTGCTGTTCAGGCGCAAGAGTGCTGCCTGACTACACCGGCCTGCCCAAAACCGCGATCGTCTCTGTGTCTGCGGAGCAGATCACACACTTGCCTTTACCATTCTTCCCAAATGGAGGAGAACCAAGAACTGAGTAGCCGGTCCTTTCCTCCATTTGAGTCCCACAGGCCGTCGAGCCGCACCACCATACTTTGTTGAGACCAGGCGACACCTCTTCCAGTGTCTCGCAGAACTTTTCGAACCCCTTCTCCCTGCTTTTTGCCTTCATCAAGAGTTGGCGCTCCACATCTTTCATAATCTTTCGGAGTGCAGGACAAAGTCCCTTGACAGTGACGGTTACCTTTTCACCACTATCCCGCCTTGCCACAGTCACCTTATCCTCATCAATTTCCCTGCTGCCCACCTCTATACGCAGTGGAACACCTTTCCTTTCCCACTCAAAGAACTTATTGCCGGGCCGTATATCCCTGTCATCCAGCATCGCGCGTATCTTTCCCTTGCGTAGTATTTCCATTATCTTCGCTGCGCCCCTGCTGATCAATTCCTGTTTTCCCTTTACCGGAATGGGTATTACAACGACCTGATAAGGAGCGATCGAAGGTGGGAAAAATAAGCCCTTTTCGTCCCCGTGCACCGCAACAACTGCACCCAGCAGCCTCTCACTCATACCATATGTTGTCTGATGTACCGGCTTCCTATCTCCAGTTTCATCTTCATAGTATATCGAATAGGGCACTGAGAAGTTTGTCCTATACTGATGGACGGATGCCACCTGCAGTGTCCTTCCGTCGGGTAGAACTATATCCACCCCATATGTGTAATATGCACCAGGAAACTTGTCCCACTCTGTACGCTTGTGTATCCTGTAAGGAATACACAGGTTGGCTGCTACCTCATTCATTATCTCAAGGTCTTCCTTTATCTGACCTTCGGCATCTTCAAAGGTGGCATGACAGGTGTGCCCCTCAATGAAATGTATCTCTCTCACCCTGATAAACGCCCTTGTCTGTTTGGTCTCATAGCGGAATGTGTTGACTATCTGATACACCTTCAGGGGAAGATCCGCATGTGACCTAATCCAGAGTGAAAAAATCGGATACATGGCGGTTTCGCTTGTGGGACGAAGAAGGAGAGGAATGTCGAGATCATTTTCTCCTGCCTTCATAACCCAGAACACCTGTGCGTCGAATCCCTTTATGTGCTCTTTTTCCTTCTCAAATTCATTCTTGGGTATGAGAAGGGGGAAGTATACCTCCTGATGATTCCTGCTATCGAAGGATCTGCGGATGATACCATCTATGAGCGACATGGCCTTCCAGCCATAATATGGCCACACATTCATCCCCTTGACAGGATACCGTTTGTCCGTTAGGCCCGTTTCCTCGACAATTGTGTTATACCATTCAGTAAACGCTTCGCCTGAAGCATTCGCTGCGTTTTCCTTCCCAGATTCCTGATCTTCGTTATTCACCTTTTCAACTCCTCATGCCGAGCAGATGTCCGGCAATAAGCGGAGCAACGGACACCAATGATGCCCTCGTTTCCACTGTATCAGTGGAGACCACTTCACCTGCCTCCCCCGTTATTCTTTCATATGCATCCCCAATGAAAAGGCCGTGTGTGCAACCAACGTATATTTCTGAAGCATAGAGCTCCTTGAGCCGCCTGATGGCTGCGACCATTGAACCACCCGTTGCGATTATGTCATCTAGCACAAGCACCCTCTTCCCATTCAAATCCATTTTCTTGGGGAAGAGTTTTACAGTGGTTGCATCTATTCTCTCTTTAAGGAAATAATCATATTCACAATTCAGCACCTTAGCGGCCTCCTTAGCGTAATCGACAGCCCTTACACCCCCGTCCGGGGATATCACCGCATCTATATTCCTGTTCCTGAAATATCTTGCAATCTGGCCGGAAGCAACAAAGTTGCGTGAGGAAGTGCGCCTAAAATAATTCAGCACACCTTCGGCATGTATATCGACAGTCAGTATTTCGTCGAACCTGCCATCGAAAATACCCGCCACAGCCTGCGCGCTCACAGCCTCTCCCTCCTTGAAAAGCTTGTCCTGCCGCTGGTACCCGAAGTATGGGATCAATAGCCTGATGCTTGCCGGATTCATTCTGGAGACTGCATCATGTATTAGCAGCGTCTCAACGATCTGTTCATCCGGAAATGTCGCAGAGACAATCAGAACGTCTTTCCCTTCCAGTTTTTCAAGGATTCTGATATAACATTCCCTGTCGGGAAAACGTTTTATTTCCGCATTGGCGAGTGGATATCCAGTCTCCTGTGAAAGTTCATGCGAGAGCGATCTGTTGCTACTCCCCTGGATAATGATCATCGCCAAAGGGATAACGAGAGGTTTTTAATAATGTCGCCGCTCAGCGCTCCTGCTGATTCGAATACCAGTCTATTACGCGCTGTACGATTTTTCTTGTTCCATTCAGGTCATAGTCGAGTCTGGATAGCCTGACAATCCTGATATGCCCCAGTCCTCTCTTCTCCAGCTCAGCGTGCAGTTCACCCTCATCAAAATGCTGATCATAGCCGAGAGCGATGATATCTGGCTGAAGTTCCTCAACTGTTTTGAATATGTCGTCCTCGTGTCCGAGAACGGCACGATCAACCGGCTTCAGTGACTGCACTATCTGCAATCGTATGTTCGCAGGAGTGATTGGCTCATGCTTGTTCCGCCTGACAGTGGCATCCGTCGCAACGACTACTACCAGCTGATCGCCGAGTTTCTTTGCTTCCTGCAGATAGTGTATATGACCTAGGTGGATGAGATCGAAAACGCCCGATGCCATTACAACTTTTCCGTCTTTATGGGACATGTAACTATTTTGCATATACGCATCTGATTTAATGGTATTCCTAAAATAAGCGGGAAGGATGCATATGGACATGGAATCATCACATCTCGACAGTCAGGCCGATGTTGAGGCGGTGGACAGGAGCAGGATGCACAAGGTGCTCCGTTCTTTCCCGTATCAACTGGAAAAGGGATGGGAGTTGGGCTCCAGAAGTGAAAAGCACTTTGACAAACCACCGACGATTCTAATCCTTGGGATGGGCGGATCGGCCATCGGTGGGGACTTGTTGTCGACGATAGTGCGTGAAAATGGCAGAGGACAGGTCATTGTAAATCGTTCCTATGATCTACCAACATTTGAGAGGGACACCATTGCAGTTCTAGCGGTCAGTTATTCAGGTAACACGGAGGAGACAATAAGCACAGCGGAAAAAGCGCATGAAAGAGCCCTGCCCATGATCACCATAAGTTCAGGGGGTAAGCTGCAGGAGCTGTCATCGAAATGGGGTATACAGCACATAAAAATACCGTCAGGGTATCAGCCGAGAGCTGCACTCGGTTTAATGCTCGGAACAATCATGCATCTCGCTGATATTTGGGGCAACTGCGCTGTTGCTGGAAAAATAATGGATGCGATCCAGGATGTGAGGAACACCGTCCTCTCAGTTTCACTCGAAACGCCACTTGCAAACAACAAGGCCAAACGGATTGCAGTTTCACTCGGAACACGTACGCCGATTATTGTCACCTCGGCAGACATAAGCTCAGTTGCAGAGAGAATGAAGACACAATTCAATGAGAATGCCAAACGCCTCGCATGGACTGTGATCATGCCAGAAGGGAATCATAACGACTGGATACCTCTCATGGTCGATGACAGACTCAAGGATTATGTAGGTCTCTCTATAGCTAGAAAATCGGGAAATACATTGCTAGAGAGGCGCATGAAGATTGTGTACGAAAAACTCTCCTCGAGGATGCGCGTGGAAACAATTGATTGGCCCGACATGCCATTCATAAGTTCACTGCTTTCAACAGTGATAGTCGGTGACTACATCTCATATTACACCGCACTCCTGTCTGATATAGATCCAACACCTGTTGAACCAATAGAAGAGTTCAAACGTCTGCTGGCAGCAAAAGGAGGCAGGTGAGGCTGCATGGGGGAGGCCAATGGAAGGGAGCTGTTTCCCGTACTTGAAAGGAGGGTCTTCCTGAACTGGGCATCCCTTTCTCCATTCATGGTGAATGCGGCGAAAGCTGCTCAGGAAATGGTGGAGCAGGCTCTTTTGTTTGAGAGAGGGAGCGTGAACAATGAGTGGACGTCCATGAGCGAAAGAGCAAGAAGGGAGACCGCGGTTCTGCTGCACACCACCTCTGACAGGATAGCTTTTGCTGGGACGAGCACAACACAGGCAATTCACAGCGCTCTTCTCGCACTTGACATCCAGCCTGGACAGGAAATGCTCGTTGGAGATGCAGAGTTTCCCTCCGTCGCGGGAATGCTTGCCTCATTAATGAGAAAGGGGGTAAAGGTGAGAATTGCCAGAGGAACGGGGGGCAAGTATCCGCAGGAGGAGATAGAGAACCTTCTGACGCATAACACACGCGCGGCAATCATAAGCTCGGTTAACTGGATTACAGGCAGGACAAACAACATAAGGGAGATTGCTGAAATTGTTCACCAGCAGGGTTGTTACCTTATAGTGGATGCAGTGCAACATCTGGGTGCGTTGCCGCTTGATGCTGAAAAGTCAGGGGCTGATTTCATATGCGCAGGGACACAAAAATGGCTTCTGAATCCTGCTGGTAAGGCACTCCTCTATGCTTCAAAGCGGGCTGTTGAAGAACTTAGCACCCCTTTTCCGCCATTGACCTCGTTTGGTGTCAGGGAAGGCGGATGGGATGAATTCTTCGGTAGTCCTGGCCGGGATTTTTTCCCTGGTCAGGTTAAACCTGGGAATACAACCTTCTTTGACGCCCCGGGATGGCACAATCATATAGCCTCCGCAACGTTGCTGAAGTCACTGGAATTGCTCAACCAGATAGGGGACAGCACTAGAGCCAAAAGAATACATGTCCTACAGGAGAAACTGCTCGAGCAAATGGCGAGCACAGGTGCGGAGCCTCTATTCAATGACGGGAATGAAAGATCGGGGATAATCACCTTCAGCTTCCACAGTAGGGTTAACGGAGTGGAACTCGTGAGAAAACTGAGGGAAGAAGGGATTGATGTGTCATGGAGGGGAGGGAATGGCTTGGAGGGATTGAGATTTGCTGTCCATTGTTTCAACAACGCTGAAGATATTGATAAGGCGGTGGAAGGAACCCGCAGATGTTTACCAATGGCAGCCATTGATCGATAGAGGCGACAGAGCGGTTGTCTGACTTGTAAATCAAATTTGCAAAGAGTAATGAACTGCAACTCATTTCATTGTGAAACAAATGAACAGGGAACAGAAGCTCATTCTCTCACTCATGGTAGCTGTGATGATGGGGGCCATTGACTCAACTATAGTAATACTTGCACTTCCGACAATCACCATTCAGCTGAGAACAGGGCTTGCGTCCTCCATCTGGATAATAATGGTCTACCTCCTCATGCTAGCAGTTGGTACAACCCAACTCGGCAGACTAGGAGACATGTTCACGAGGAAACGCATATTCAATGCGGGTCTTATCGTATTCACATTGAGTTCAGCGCTGTGCGGTGCAGCATTCAGCATAACAGAACTAATCGCCTTCAGGACAATACAGGGCGCTGGTGCAGCGATGATACAGTCGAACAGTGGCGCCATAATCGCTGAGAATTTCCCGCCGAACAAGAGAGGTAGGATATTTGGATACACCTCCGTGGGATATAATGCAGGTGCGATGTTGGGGATAATACTGGGTGGCATCATTACCACTTTTGTCAGCTGGAGGTATATATTTTACATCAATGTGCCCGTGGGTATATTCGCGTCCTATTACACATTTAAATACATTAATGCAGGACAGAAAACGGCCAACAAGCTCGATCTACCCGGGACGGCTCTGCTCGCTGGAGGACTCGCCCTTCTATCTTATTCTGCTGTGGATATCTCCACCTATGGCATAAGACTGCTGAATGAAACATTGATTATAATTGGTGCACTGATAATTTGCGTCTTTGTTGCTGTAGAGAGATACGTGCAGAAGCCTCTTCTTCCGCCAGGCATTTTCAAGTCGAGGATACTCACCTTTTCCATGTTGGCCTCATTTTTGCAAAGTCTTGGCTTTCTCTCCGTTGTTTTCATCATAATCATTTATCTCCAGGGAGTCAGGGGATTGACGCCGCTAGATAGTTCTCTGCTGCTCCTCCCCGGGTATGTTGTCGGGAGCGTACTGGGGCCATATTTTGGCAGACTAGCGGACAGGGTGGGGGCAAGAATACCTGCCACAGGGGGCCTGGGTATCATGGCTATTTCAATCCTTGTCTATTCAACACTCCGGATTTCCTCTCCACTATACATAATTCTGATATCTTCATTTCTGACAGGGACTGGCTCCTCCATGTTTTATCCGGCAAACAACAGTGCAGTCATGGCTAATTCGCCTAAGGAACTTTACGGTGTTTCCTCAGGCTTCTTAAGAACCATGGCCAATATAGGAATGCTGGGCAGTTTCGTAGTGGCGATCTCAATAGCTAGCATAAGCGTGCCCAGGGATGTTGCGTTTGCAGTCTTTGCTGGAATAGGGGGCCACTTGGGATACCTGCCAGCGGCTTTCATGACTGGCATTCATGCTGCGCTTTTCACATCGCTGGGTATCGTACTTGTTGCAGCCATTATGTCTTCGGCAAGAGGGAAGGAAAACAGACAACAGGTTTCATAGCGATCGCATAGCTCCCCTCAACGTACCATTTGTATAATTTTATCATTTTGGAGTTTGACACTCACTTCAGTTCAGCTCAACGCTAATTGGCTTGTCACAGTTTTCAAAAATCTATTAATACACGGGAGGCAGAATTGAAAGTTTGGCACATGAAGTACTGGGTTAAGGTTGCGCTTGTCATTGTGGTGGCTGCGGCTCTACTTGTTCCTGTAGGCATTGTGCTCTCCCCTCAGCACCACAGCGAGACGGCACACCCATTGTACTTTTTACCTCCCGACTCCACTGTGATAGCGGACTATAGGGTGGGAAACGATACATTTTACTTCTTCTTCGCAAACAACTCGGTTGGCGGAGTCGCCCCTCTCAATATTTCTGTGCTGCAGCAATCTATTTCTCTCATCCCCGGGGCAGTCGTTGTGCAGGATAAAGGTGGCATGACACAGTACGCAAATGTTGATGGCTACAGGATATACAATTTTGCACTTTTACATCTGAATGCGAGTCAGATTGAGAACGCAACAGGCATAAACATCTCGACTGCTAATAACATCAAAGTGCCGCTGTATGCTGCTCAAATTGGAAACGACTATACTCTCTGGGGAGGTCTTCCTGCAGTGCTATATTCAATTCGGCAATCTGCATCACACACTATTGCCGCTGCATCTCATCTGAACAACACTTCTGAAGCTTCATTGTATTACAACTTTTCAACAGGAAATGTAAGCAGTGTTTCAGCAAGTATCACCACCAATACGTCATATCTTCAGGTGAATTTCACCGGTGCGGATGCTGCGATGAGTGCGGAGGAAAACTTCTCCACTGCATATGGAAACATATTGAAATTCATTCGCGTAGACGGCAGTACGCTTGTTGCTGAGCTGAAGGTAGGCTTAAGTAACTACGGTTCTGCAAGCAGTGAAATAGGCAGTATGGTCAAATTCCTGATCAAGGAGGCTGGCTGAACTGGCAGGGAACGGCTTAATCAGGGCTTCATTCTCTTATTATTTCAGAAATTATTACAGATCTAGAAGTTTCTACCTGATGCTGGCAATAACACTTCTTGTATCCGCCCTTCTGACATATTTCACTGTGAAATATTCAAATAGACTTGACCAGATTCTGCCTTCAGGTTCCTCACTGAGTTATTACGGCAAGGAACAGATCTTCGGTTACTTCTGGTCATTTGTCCTCCTTGATCTTCCGGTCTTTGCCTCTGTTTTTTTCGGTTCGCCTGCCATATCCAGCGAAATAGAGAACAGAACTGCATTCCAGATATTCCCGCTCCCGATCGGAAGGACAAAACTTCTCCTTTCAAAATATCTTGCTGCTGTTGCTGTGACATCCATCTGTATCTTTGTATACGAGGCATTTCAAGCAGCTGTCTTCGTCTATGTCTTTAACTCACTGATACCCGCTTTCTACACGGATCTTTTGATACTTGCGGTATTCATATTCACAATTACCTCATTCACCTTCCTCATAAGTGGCATTTTCAATAGAAACACCTATGCCTATATCACCGTCTTTCTGATCTATTTCCTGGTATTCACTGCCTATGAAATAATCGACGAATTCCTGTATAGAACGACACCTTACTATCTGCTCAATGTTGCTGCGGGCATCCTGGAACGGGTGTACATCAACATTTCGCCAAATCCATTCTCTCCGACATCCGCACTGTCAC
>JAVZQA010000053.1:0-9042 GCA_038881315.1 Methanomassiliicoccales archaeon | reverse complement strand
CCCCATCCCTCGGAGATGTAATACATCTCCCTTAAGGTGGAAGACTTGGACTCCTTTATCATTGTGGATATGAAGTCGAGCATGTACATCGTACGCAGCAGCATGTAGGCACCAACTGTCTTCTTAGCACTTCTCACACCTGTGGCCCTGCCGTATTTCCAGACGCCTGCCCTGCTGTCGAAGCGTATGTTGGACTTCGTTCTCAGCGGAAGTACCATTCGTGGTATCTCGCCGTCCTCCAACTGCTTGTAAATGGAGGAGGCTATCTCATGCAGCTGCTTTGTGGGATCTGGTGCATCACTCCTCACTCAGCTCACCCTCCGTTTCATCATAGTCAGGTTCCTCCTCCTCTATCTCCATCTCCCTTATCCCCCAGTCTCCAGGGAGGGGCTCTGCACCCAAAACGAAAAGGGGATTTATGTCGCTGACATAAACCTCATTCTCGGTGTAGTCATCCCTCTCCACATTTTTTAGCACAAATGAAAATTCTCTAGTCTCCAGCGGGTCCATTTTGCTGATCTCCCATGTTATTTTCCCCTCCTCCACTGCAGCAGGCGCGGGGGAGAAACTGTCAGAGACTATGAACTCGGACGGGAGCATCATGTGCAGCTTCAAGGATTGTCTTCTGGAGGTGTAGTTTCTGAGTCTTATCTTGCCTTCGGTCACCTTGCGTTTAGAATCATGTGTGAGTTCATCGTCAACATAGACGACATTCATGATCTTGGTGATTGTCCTTGATATGTCGGGCACAGGCCTTCCGAGAAGCGACGCAGCCTTCTCAGCTATCTTGGGAACAATCTCAGAGACGATATCAAATTTCGCACCTGCTCTTCCTCTGGTCTCCTTTTTATTCAGATGTGATTTGAGATTTCTCGCGCAGGTCTTGAGTGCGAGTTCTATCTCATCCATTATCTCCGGTATGGGTGCGACTGCCTCCTTGGATTCTGATGTGAACGGAACCTTGGTGGAGAGCACATGCACAAGAATCACGGCAGGGCCGTATGGGATTCCGCTTCCCCCTCTCTGCTCGAGGCCGTACCTGCGCCAGTCAATGCGCTCCACAACCTGCGTGATCGCGTCAGCTCCCTGCTGATAGAGCAGCGGGACACGGTTCGCGTATCTCATGATAGTTACAGGCTGGTCAGTGGGAAGCTCTCCTCCATAAACAATTCCCGCCTCCACCTGAAAAGGATTCCCCGAGTACACAGCAGGCTCCCTTGTTACAGGCTGTGAATAGAATTCAGGCCTTAGCGCCCCAAGCACATTCTTGAGACCCCTCTTTATCAGTGTCTCACCTATCGGGCTGAGGCAGTCTGTCTGAGGTGCCATGATTTTCGTCTTTGAAATTGCCTCTATGATTGCCCTGGCCTGCTCAATGCTCACGTCTTTGGGTTTCTTGTCGGGCGATATCATTGCCTTCTCGCATATTTCTTTGGCAACTCTGTCACTTATGCGTGAAAACTCATTCTTCAGAAAGGTGGCAAGCTTCTTTTCCTCTGTATTCGAAAGCATGCTGAGCAGTGTTCCAATTTCAAGGCCATATGGGTGCATTTTGATCTCGATGGCCTTCTGAGGCATCGTCTGCGACGCCCTCTCGAACACAGTCCGCTTTCCATCCGGGTCGATATAGCTGATGCGTGCATGTGGATTGACAACGGCAGTGGATCGCAGATATTCAGGTACGGACTGCTTACCTGTTATATATCGCGCGGCCAAATTGAATTCGACAAGCGTCCCGTGTTTCACTGTCTGTCCCTGCTCCTCCCAGTTCACATATTCTTCTGCAACCACCACGGGCCGATTGCGTTTGGTGTCAATTGTCAGCTGTATGTCGTTCGCCACATACGATTCCTCGACCTTCGATCTTATGTGCGCAGGCTTGCCTGTGGTGATCTGGGCATACATCACAACTGCGGAAATACCGATGCCCTGTTGTCCCCTCGACTGTCTAATTGCGTGAAAGCGCGAACCATAGAGGAGCCTGCCGAAGACATTTGGGAGTTGCGCCCTTACAACACCTGGTCCGTTGTCCTTGACAGAGACCCTGTATTCATTCTGTTCAATTCTATCCAACTTCACCTCTATATCAGGGAGTATGGACGCCTCCTCGCAGGCATCCAGTGAGTTGTCAACGGCTTCCTTCACAGCAACCATAAGCGCCTTGGAGAGCGAATCAAAACCTAAGATCTGTCTGTTCCTCTCGAAATATTCGGAAACCGATATTTCCTTCTGTTTTTTTGCCAGTTCCTCAGCAATGGATGGCATCCCGTCCGCCTCTGACTAGTCCTTTCCATGCAAAGGAAACTGATATTATAGTCTTACTCAAACTTCTCGCCGCAGTTCGGGCATATCTCACTGTCCTTGTCCACCTCTGCCCCACAGGACGTACACACATATTTCTCCTTCTTCGAAGTGGTCCGTCTCATGGGCCGTTGATCAGTTTCCTCTGCCTTTATCTTCTTTCCAGTGCCAATTTCCATTGCTCTTCTTTTGATTGTTTCTCTGCGCTTTCTAGACTGTATTATAAGTACGGCTATCAGGACTACGCCGACATAGAGTGTCGCAATGGATAGCAGCACATACAGAAAACTCGGATAGAGCAATGTGCCGTAAGCCTGTGAGTACGTCTCTGTGACAGCACCCACAGATTCTGTTGTGTTAACCCATTTTCCGTTCACTTCCGCCTGGAATCGCATCAGAAATACATTGTTGAGTTTCAGCGGGGTGGCATATGTGTATGTGGTGAGTATCTCGGCTCCCCTCGAGACATTCGATACTGCCACCATCGTGGTATTTAGTGTGTATGCGGCAGTCAGAGCGTAAAGGTCCACGAAGACCTCCACAGGCAGGCTACTATTGGCTGGATGAGCGAAGTCAGCGGTGAAAACGAAATTGGTCTGTGTGCTCCCCTGCCTCGGAGCCACATCTCCCTTGGCAAAATAATAACCGGCAGTTGTGTTGTGCGCGAGGTCTTGCGTTACTGCGGAAGGTGAAGTATAAACGAAATTGGTATAGCTCGCATCGAACGCCAGGGAAAGAACCACCAGAAATATGATGCTGTAGACAAGGAGATGCTTTAGTCTCCTGAGACCGAGGGCATAAGGAGCCACGAATCCGATAACAGGGACAAGAAATATGCTCAGTAACGAACCTGGTAGGGCATATAGCAGGAGTGCACTCAGTCCTATGCCTATGACAGCTCCAACGATTGCCTTGAGCAGCGGCTTTTGAAAGAGGCGAGATAAAGCACCTGTACTTTCGTCACCGGGAATTTCCATTACTTTCCTGCCTCTCTAAGTAGATAAGCTATTTCAATTTAACACTGATTGGCTTTCAGCTCAGGCAATGAGATTGTGAGAGATCTGAGGAGGACGTAAGACCGATGCCCAATATTGAGGAGCAGATAAGGGAGGTGGAAGAGGAAATCAGGCGCACTGATTACAATAAGAAGACTCAGCACCACATAGGTCTGCTCAAGGCAAAACTGGCACGGCTGCGAATGGAGTCGGAGAAGAGAAGGAAGGCTCAGGGAGGGGGAGAGGGTTATGCTGTTCGGAAAACAGGTAATGCCACAGTTGCACTGGTCGGTTTCCCTTCCGTTGGAAAATCAACCGTTCTCAACAAGATCACGAATGCTTCAAGTGAGGTCGCAGCATATGCCTTCACCACACTCACCGTTGTTCCGGGGCTTCTAGAATACAGAGGTGCAAGAATTCAAGTCCTGGACCTTCCAGGTCTTATTAGAGACGCCTCAAAAGGGAAGGGAAGGGGGAGGGAAGTCCTCTCAGTTGTGAGAGCTGCAGATCTAATTGTATTGCTCACAGATGTTTTCGAGCCCAATATCTCTGTCCTCCTTGACGAACTTCATGCGGCCGGTATAAGACCCAACCAGTCACCTCCAAGGATACAGATTGTCAAGAAAGTGAGGGGCGGCATTTCAGTGAGTTATACCGTCAGCCATCCAACTCTTTCCCCTGACGACGTCCGTTCAATACTGAACGAGTTCGGCTACTACAATGCGGACGTCGTCATACGGGAGAATGCAGACGCTGACAGGCTGATTGACGCACTAGCGGGAAGCAGGGTTTACATTCCACTCTTTCTCTGCATAAATAAAATTGATCTTGTTGGTGAAGAGAAGAGAAGGCAACTCATTGAAAGATTTGCAGGTTTCAGACCTGTCTTGATTTCTGCGGAGACTGGCGAAGGTCTGGCGGAATTGAAGGAACGCATTTTCGAGGAACTCCGCTTTGTCAGGGTCTATATGAAACCGCCTGGGGGAGAGGCGGACATGAAAGAACCGCTGCTCGTCAGGGAAGGAAGCACAGTGGCAGATGTGTGCGATTTCATACACAGAGATCTCAGGAAAAAATTCAGGTATGCACTCATGTGGGGACCAAGTTCCCGCTTTCCCGGACAGATTGTTGGACAAGAGCATGTTGTCATGGATGGAGATATACTAACCATCGTCGCCCGCAAATAGCTCAAATAAGTAGCACGGTGAGCAGCAAGGACACTATCGTAACAGGCATTCCGATTTTCATGAACTGTGAGAGCCTTATGTCCACACCATCCTTTGCAGCTGACCTGGCCACTATCACATTTGCGGCCGCACCAATTATTGTGGCGTTTCCGGCAAACGTTGAACTTGCGGCGAGTGTCAGCCAAAGCGTCCTGGCCGCCTGCAGTTTCACGAACGGTGAAAGAAGCAGAACCGCCGGCACATTGCTGACAAGGTTGGAAAGCACTGCGGTTACAACCGTCAGTCCACCGGACGTTGCTATCGAACCTTTGTTACCCAGCGTGAGCACATCTATTATATGAGTGAGCAGCCCTGAACTCTGAAGACCTCCAATCAAAATAAAGAGCCCAAGGAAGAAAATTATTATTCCCCAGTCCACACGAGCTATGAGTTCCTGTTGTGTGGTCTCCGTCAGAAAAGGGACTGCAAAAAAGCTCGCAGCCCCTGCTCCAAGCGCTATGAAGGCGATGGGAATGTGTGTCAGTGAGGCGGTGTAGAAACCTGCGAACACTGCTACTATCAGGCCGAGCATGAAATAGAGTGCAGGACCAGGTCGGAAGTCGCTTTCCTCAGTGTTCTGCCTGACCTTTTCCCTCGAGACAAAGAAATATGCAATCAAAAGGGAAATGAGCAGAGAGAACACCGCAGGGGGTATGATGTAGAGACTGAATGTGTGGAAACTTATGCCGGAGACGCTCGCTATGTATGCGTTCTGAGGATTTCCAACCTCCGTTGCTGCACTTCCTATATTTGCTGATATGGCCTCCATTACGAGTGGCGCCACGGGGGAAATGCCCATCTTGCGCGTTGCATGTATTATGACAGGTGTGAACATAAGCACAACCGCATCATTAAGAATTAGTGCAGACAGAAGTGCGGTCATACAGCTGGACAAAATAAGGAAGGCAAAAGGGGTGCGAGCTCTAGCCACCAGCATTCTGGATATCCAAGCAAAAAAACCGGAGGCTTCAAGACCGGAGACCACTAGCATCATGCCCAGAAGCAGAAGGACTGTGTTCCAGTTTATGGATGCAAGCGCAAAGGAAGGGGACTCCACTCCACTCAGTATCATTATGACCCCCCCGGCCAGAGCAGTGGAAGGCATCTGCAGCCTGGAACGCCCTGCCCTGCCCACGGATATCAGCGCATATGTTCCAAGGAATATGATTAGTGCGGCTAACTGAATTTCATCAATCAATGCATGGACTGAAAGAGTGTGAATAATAAATCTTGTCCGTCAGTTGAGCGACTGCAGCGCTTGACCCGCGCTGCACAATGTTCATGGGATAGGCACCAAAGGATTATCCTTTTTTAAGACATCAATTTATAAGCATTGCCGGATAACACCGTGATGATCCAGAGAATTAGGGGTACGAGAGACTTCACGCCGGCGGAGATGCATAAACGAAGGGAAATGGAAACGTTTCTGAGAAATATATCACTGCATTTCGGCTTCTCTGAGGTGCTTACACCCGTCATGGAGCATGCAGAGCTCTTTGTGGCCAAATCAGGGCCAGGCGTGCTGGAAGAGATGTATTCATTTGAGGACAGAGGGGGCAGGAAGCTTGCACTAAGACCAGAACTCACCGCCCCCATCATAAGATTCTATGTAAATGAGCTGCTCGACAGACCGCTGCCTCTGAAGCTGTTCAGTATTTCCAACTGCTTCCGTTATGAGGAACCTCAGCTTGGAAGATACAGGGAGTTCTATCACTATGATGTCGAGATTATCGGTTCGTCGGAACCGGCTGCAGATGCAGAGTTGCTCCTCCTGTCCGATTACGTGTGTAAGAGCCTCCACCTTTCCTCATACAAATACAGGATAGGCCATGTGGGCATAATACGAGATGCGCTGCATGCTGCAGGTGTTCCAAAGGAGCGTGAAGCCGAGTTCCTGCACCTCATTGATAAGAAGCGTTTAGAGGATGCGGAAACACTGTTAGAAGGCATGACCTCCTCAACGAAGGCCGAAGAGATCATGTTGCTTTGCAGGACAAGGGGTGACATCTCTGTCCTGAGCAGCCTGGGAAAAACAGCAGAGCATCTAACGCGCGTGCTGGAGCTTGCATCTGGCGCAGGTTTCGGAAACTTTGAGGTGGATCTGGGTGTGGTGAGAGGTCTTGATTACTACACCGGACTTGTCTTCGAGATTGATTTTCCTGAACTCGGGGCGGAAAAACAAATATGCGGTGGCGGATCTTACCGCTTGTCCCACCTTTTCGGGGGGCCGGACACGCCTGCAACCGGCTTCGCCTTCGGTTTTGACAGACTCCTTATTGCAGCCGAAAAGAGCGGCTGGAAGCCAGCAGGCATCCGCACTGATGCCTTTGTGATCGCGGTGGAGCCTGTCAGGGAGGAGGAGGCAGCCGCACTTGCGATGAACCTGAGGCGGAGCGGTCTTTCTGTCGATTATGATCTTATGGGTAGAAATCTGAGTCGTGCACTGAAATACTGCGCATCGGCAGGTGTACGCTTTGCACTGATTATCGGGGAGAGGGAGAGGAAAGAAGGTGTGGTTTTGCTGCGGGACATGGAAACAGGAATGGAGGAGAAGGTACCCGTTGCAAGGCTTTCTGAGAGAATCATGGAGTAAAGTCCGTTTTAGCTACCTGACGCAGCATCTCTGCCCCCTTCGTTTCACGCAACTGCCTGTACAGTGATTTTGCCTCTTCGCCGGCCCCGGGTACAAGTCTGATTCCGTGTTTTTCTGAAAGCGAGAAAAGGGCGCTGCGAAACGCAGATACGGAGAGGACTGCGGCTGCTGCCACTCCCATCTCCCTCTCCCCTTTTTCTATCATTATGACTTCCAATCCTGTTGCCTTTCTCATTGTCTCTTCAGTGGCTCCTGCCGCAAACCTGTCGACGATCGCCATGGAGACCCTTGTTTTGGCAGCTAGGGTGGAAATCAGTTTTGCATGTGCCCAGGCGAGAATTGTGTTGACATTGCCCATAGAGGCATGCAACTCATTATACCTCTGGGGAGAGATGATCATTGTTTCCCTGTGCGAAGGCGGTATGAGCTCTCTCACCATCGACGCATATTTTTCGAGAACAGAAGGAGCGAGGCGTTTTGAATCCACTAGTCCCCTTCTGTAAAGTATCTCCGCATCCTCCTCTGAAATACAGACTGCACTCACCACAAGTGGACCAAAATAGTCTCCCTTTCCAGCTTCATCGGTTCCTGTCCATTTTTCAGGCAGTTTTACTCCCAGTTCCCGCAGTGCGTAATCCCTGTAGGAGAAGGGAAGAGAGAGGAGATAATCTTCACTCACCTTCCTCATCACGCCGCTGCACTGTAGTATCGCTATGCCATTGCTGTAGATTGAAACCGAGCATCTCTCCTTTTTGAGGTGAACTGCAGCACCTGAGCGGTTGACCTTCATGCCTAGCCCTTGGAAAAAAGAAACTGCTTCTTCCACACTTTCGACTGGAATTCTGTATCTCTCTGTAGATACAGATCCCTTCCACTCACTCAAGAAAGGTGCGCCTCCCTCAAACCATCAACCTGAGCTGAAAAACCTAGAGTGCAGATCGCCGCTCCTGCACATACACCTGCAATCAGCAGAACATCAAAGATACCAGGAAATCTCCTGTATATCAGGGACTGCAGAATCACGGTGAAAACAGGTATCAGTGACATTAGAACGGATGCAAGCACGAAATTGCCGGAATCTGATGCGACAAAGAAGAAGAGGTAACCTAGGAACATAGACGTTATGCCTATCGAAATGAGAACCCCGAGCTCCACCATGTTGACATTGAGTCCACCTATCCTGCCTGTCAGCACCAGAGGGAGCGAGATCAAAGCGGCAACAAGAAAGCAGGGGGTGAGTATTGAAACAAGCCCGTCAGTCTCTATCCTCTCATTTGTGTAAATGAAGAAGAGGGAGACTAGCACGGGGGTAAGCACAAGAACGGCCATAGGTAATGGTGAAAATTCCACCTTTAGCGGTCCCTGCACGGATAGGAAAATCACTGAGAATAGAAGTATAGCCATCCCTGTAATGAAGTATGGCATGATGGGGCGATTTTTGCTCCTTCCTCCCAGTATCATTATGGCGGGGGACAGCAGGGTGTCTCCCAGTAGAACAAAAGTCGAAGTGAGGATCACCCCGTTCAGAAGCGAGGAGAGGATTATCGACCACTGGGAGGAGAGATACCCTGCAGCAGGTATAACAAAATCCCTCTTTCTAGTCGGTCTTCCAGTTTTTCGTGCGAGAAAGCCGTATCCAAGAAAGGCAATACCGCCGAATAGTGAAGGGTAGAAAAATAGGGACAGTGGGCCCAGCTCCCTCACAAAAAAGAGTAGCGGATAGTAGGATGCCCACACAAAGGCAGCCATAGCGGAGAGAGCCCCCGTTCTGATAATTCCGTTTCCGGCACGCAGCATGTCTCACTCAAACAATTGCTCGACACTCTTATACATATCCTTGCCTGATGCACGTAGTAATTCTCTTCCAGAGGCATTCTTTGCAATTGTTGATTGAGATTTGTGCGTTGCCAGTAAAACAAGGTGCGCT
>JAVZQA010000052.1:0-9314 GCA_038881315.1 Methanomassiliicoccales archaeon | reverse complement strand
CAAATGCGCGTTTGGTTACAAGGTTGTAGACATTGTTGGACCAGTTCTGAATTGTGGTGTAGCGCACATATGCGCCCTTCTTGGCGATTATCTCCACAACAGCACTGTGCAGCGAGTCCGATGAATATATCGGCGCTGTGCACCCTTCGATATAGTGCACCTTGCTCCCCTCATCCGCGATTATAAGCGTTCTTTCGAACTGCCCTGCATTCTTCGCATTTATCCTGAAATAAGCCTGCAGCGGTATGTCCACCTGTACTCCCTTTGGAACATAGATGAAGCTACCGCCACTCCAGACTGCGCTGTTGAGCGCTGCAAACTTGTTGTCCTGAGGCGGAATCACTGTTCCAAAATACTGCTTGAAAATCTCAGGGTATTCCTTGAGACCCTCGTCTGTGCCTAAGAAGATGACACCCTTCTTCGAGAGGTCCTCTCTTATTTTGTGATACACAACCTCGCTGTCATACTGGGCACCAACGCCACCCAGGAATTTGCGCTCTGCTTCCGGAATGCCTAGCTTGTCAAAAGTCTTCTTTATGTACTCAGGCACATCCTCCCAACTGTCCGATTTTCTGTCCGTGGGTGCCATGTAGTAGTAGATGTCGTTGAAGTCAATTTCGTTGAGATGCGGGCTTCCCCAACGCGGCATGGGTTTCTTCTGAAAGATCTCCAGCGCCTTCAATCTGAAATTGGTCATCCATTCAGGCTCTTTCTTGAAAGCACTTATGGCCCTGACGACGTCCGCATTGAGTCCTTTCTGCGTCTGAAAGACGTACTTTGCGTCGTCATGGAAGCCGTATTTCGTGTAGTCCCTTTCCACAATTTCGTTTGTTGACATTTTCATCACCTCAGTACCTCATCATATTCGTGTCAATCTTCTCCGCCCATTCATTTATCCCGCCTTTGAGATGCCTGACCTTCCGAAAGCCAAGGTCATGCAGGAAACGCGCAACGTATGCGCTCCTTTGTCCGACCTTACAATAGAGCACTATCTCATCCGCAGTGCTCAGCTCATTCACCCTGGATGGCATCTCACTCATGGGAATCAGTTTTGCCCCCTCAATCCTGTTGATTTCCCACTCCTGTGGCTCCCTCACATCCACCAGCACCACAGGTTCTTTCTTATCCAGCAGTTCCTTAAGTTCAAAGACATCAATTTCATCAATGTGCTCATTTCCCCTGCCTAGACCACAGAACTCCTCATAATCTATGAGATGAGTGAGGGTGGGATGGTCGCTGCAGACTGGGCATTCCGGGTTCTTCCTCAGTTTGAGCTCCCTGAAACGCATCTTCATTGCATCGAAGAGCAACAGCCTGCCCACCAGTGGTTCCCCCTCTCCTAGTATGAGCTTTATTGTTTCCATGGCCTGTATTGTGCCTATGATGCCTGGCAGCACACCCACCACGCCGCCTTCCGCGCAGGACGGGACAAGGCCTGGTGGAGGTGGTGTCTCATACAGGCATCTGTAACAGGGCCCCTTCTTAGCGTCAAAAACAGAAACCTGTCCCTCAAACCTGTATATGGAGCCATATACACAGGGCTTTCCCAGGAGGACACAGGCATCGTTGACAAGGTAACGTGTCGGGAAGTTGTCCGTTCCGTCCACGACCACGTCATATTCCGCGATGATGGACAGCGCGTTGTCGGATGTGAGGCGCTCCTCATGCTTCCTCACCTTAACAGAGGAATTAATTGCCTTAATTGCCTCCTCCGCCGAATCTGTTTTCTTTCTGCCCACATCGGCCTCTGAATGTATGATTTGCCTCTGCAGGTTGCTGAAATCCACCACATCGAAATCAACAATGCCTATTGTTCCAACGCCTGCTGCTGCAAGATATAGCAGCAAAGGAGAGCCGAGGCCGCCTGCGCCGATAACCAGCACCTTCGCCTCTTTCAGCTTCTTCTGACCCTGCAGTCCGACTTCAGGGAGGATAAGATGTCTGCTGTAGCGCTGTATGTCATTGTATGAGAAATTTTCCGCTATGCCGCTGCTGCCGCCCGCAATTGAGGGAACGATGTAAAGTGTATCACCATCATGCACAGGGGTTGAACCCTTCTGCAGATACCGTATGTCCTCTTCATTCACATAGACATTCACAAAGTTCCTCAACCGCCCCTCTTCATCGAATAGCTGTCTCCTCAGCTGCTGATTTGAGGCGACCAGCTGCCGCAAGGCCTCCTCCACAGTACTTGCCTCAACACTTATGCTCTCCTTATTTCCCACGTACTGACGCAATGGGGTGGGTATCATCACTCTGATCATAGTATATCCCTCCAAAATGTCTCTCCCAAATATCTCTGCCCGTTGTCCGGCAGCACAGTCACTATATTTCCGCTGTCGAGTTTCTTCGACAGTTCACGAGCCGCAACCAGGGCTGCTCCTGAGCTGGGACCCAGCAGCAATCCCTGTTTGGCCATTTGAAGAAGCATGCGCTGTGCATCCTCCGTATCAACATATAAAGTGTCTTCTGCAAGCCTTTCATCATATATGCCAGGTCTGATGGAAGTTGACATGTGCTTAAGACCTTCAAGCCCGTGCAATGGGGTTGATGGCTGGACCGCATATCGCGCAACCTCCGGAGCATGTTCGTTCAGATATCTTGCAATGCCTGTAAATGTACCCCCCGTCCCGACACCTGCAACAAAGCAGTCAAAACGCGGCAGCTGGGATACAATTTCAGGTGCAGTACCGTAATAGTGCGCCTTCCAGTTGTCCTGATTGTTGTACTGGTCGGCATAGTAATAGTGGTCTTCTTTAGCCATTTCCTTTGCCAGACGCTGTGCCCCGTCAGTCCCCTCTAGCGGATCAGAGAGAACGAGTTCCGCACCATAAGCCCGGAGCATCGCAATCTTCGATGCTGAGACATTACGCGGCACCACCATTGTGCATCTATATCCTTTTGCGGCACACACGAGCGCATAAGCAATCGCGGTGTTGCCAGAAGAGGCATCCAGGAGTGTTCTCTCCCGATTCATCTCCCCCCTCTTCTCCGCCTCAGTAATTATGCGGAGCGCAGCCCTGTCCTTTACGCTTCCGCCTGGATTGAACCATTCAGCCTTGCCATATATCGAAACACCTGTGCGCGCACCCGGTACATGGAGGCGGAGTAATGGTGTGTTGCCAATGCTTTCGAGTATGCTGTTCCTGACAAACTCGTTTTCACAGATCATTTGTTTCCCCCTGCCAGTGCCTCCTGAAGCACCTTGAGGCCCAGTGTGGCGCACTTAATTCTGACGGCGCTCAGCGGGATGTGCAGCAACTCCTTAATGGACTCGACATCCATTGCCATAACCTCCGATGCCTGCCTCCCCTTTACCGCGTCTGTGAGCATGGATGCGGATGCCTGGCTGATTGCACAGCCTCTGCCGTCGAAGCGCACATCTGCAACCTTTCCATCCTGGAGACGGACATACATGGTTATGTCATCGCCGCACACTGGATTGTTTCCGTGGGCAAAGACATCCGGATGTTCCAGCGTTCCCTTATTGTGAGGGTGCTTGTAGTGTTCCAAAATTTCCTCCTGGTAGACGTCGAACATGATCAACCCGTCACCGCTGTCTCCTTCAGCCAGTCGTATCCCTTTTCTTCGAGTTGATGAGCGAGCTCCTTCCCTCCGCTCTTGACAACCCTTCCATCCATAACGACATGCACAAAGTGCGGTGTAATATACTGCAGCAGTCTCTGATAGTGGGTCACAAGCACGAGCCCTGTGTCCGGGCCTGCCATTGAATTGATTGCATTGGCCACTATTTTCAGGGAATCTATGTCCAGACCACTGTCTGTCTCATCCAGAATTGCAAAACGGGGCTGTAGCACTGCCATTTGGAGCACCTCCGCCCTCTTCTTCTCTCCTCCGGAGAAGCCCTCATTCAGCGACCTTCCAATGAAGTTCTCATCGATCCCCAGCGTGTTCACCTTTTCCTTAAGAAGCCTGAAGAACTGTGTCGGGCTCAACGGTTTGTCGCTGTGCACGTTATTATAGGCAATCCTAAGGAAATTACCGAGCTTGACACCTGGAACTTCCACAGGATACTGAAAACCCAGGAAAAGGCCGAGTTTGGCACGCTTATCCGGTGTAAGGGAGAGGACATCCTGTCCGTCCATCAGTACCTGCCCACCAGTCACCTGATATTTCGGGTGCCCCATTATGGCATAACTCATGGTGCTCTTCCCTGAACCGTTTGGCCCCATGATCGCGTGTATCTCACCCTGCCTGACAGTTAAATTGATGCCCCGGAGTATTTGTTTTCCCTCAATGCTGACCTTTAGCTCCTTAATGACGAGTTCTGAACCCATTTGATTACCTCGGTTAGCACCTTTCTGTGCTTCAGTTCAAATGTAGAGTGAAATCATATTTAAACATATCTTACTGTCTAAATTGCATAATTTTATTAGCCTGTCCGCAATCGAGTTACCATATGGAAAGTGACATGCCCTTTCTCGGTGACTCCAAATCAACGATAATAAACTGCCTTGGAACAGGGGAGCGGACAGGCAAGGAACTCGCATCCATATTACATGTGAACCAGAATGCGATTCGTGAGCATATGCTATGGCTGGAACGGCTGGGACTGGTAAAGTCAAAATTTGTCAGAGGGGGCGTTGGAAGGCCCAGGAAGGTCTACTACCTTAGTGGTGTGGGGGTTGAATTACTGCCTAAACATTATGACACTTTTCTCAATGTGTTTATAAAGAAATGTGCAGAGGTAGCCGGCGAGGAGACCCTGGGAAAGGTTATCGCGGACGCGGTCAGAGAGCTTGCGACGGGGAATACGGAAATGGCGAACCTCCCGCCAGAGATCAGGTTGGAAAAGCTCGTGGACATGCTCAACCGCATAGGTTTCATGGCGACTATTGAGAAGAAGGGGAATGACGTCATACTTGTAAGACACAACTGCATTTTCAATAAAACCGCCAAACTATATCCAACACTACTCTGCGGCCAGTGCGATCTCAATTTTGTGCGCAGCCCCATAGGGAACGGAGTTGCTGTGGAACAAACCGAATGCATGGGCAAGGGAGACCAGGCCTGCAAGAATCTTATACATGTTTAAGATGCAACTTGATAGTTCGATTTATGTAAAATAATGCCTTTATATTATATCCGGTGATGTAATTCCGATGATTGCATTAAGGGTAACAGCCGTTGCTGTGATTCTTCTACTTTTCATCTCCCTGCTTATTCCTGTCGCTTACGGGGATGGATATCACAGATCTGATTCACTCGAATTCAATCAGAATGGAGGTTACTTTACCATTAACTCTGTTTCCAGAACATCACCCTTTGCCAACGCATATAGTGTCGTGTTTGCACAGAACACACTCCTTCTCATGTTCAAGAATTCGCTTTCGAGCAGCAACTACAGCATGGAGTTTTACATCCAGCTGTTGAACATGTCGCTCGTAACCCCCTCCGGCTCCTCTGTTCAACTAATGGATTTCTCCAATACTGAATTCAGAGTGAGCAGCTATCAAACAATGGAGGGAAATGTGCTGGGCATCAATGTCTACGCTAGAAATGAAGACAGTGGTGCGCTTTTCATGATGACGGCGATAGCTGTGAATGAGACTGCAACAGTGAGTCTCCCTCAGGGAGGCAATGTTTCCGTTGAACCCAATGGTGTGGAGCTCTATTTCACCATAATACAACAGTCTTCAGAAAAACAGCTGATGCCTGCAGCCAGTCAGATAGTACTGAATATGAGGATTGCGCCTGGAGGACAGTATGTGCCGCCTTCGTCTTCTGGCGGAACTTATGAAGTAGTCTATACACAGGGGAAATACCAGGGATATTTCTCCTGGCCGTCATCTGTTAAAGTGGACGGGAGTGTCAATGTGATGAATTCAACCCTTTCAGCAGACATACTGTCTTTTGCAGTTCCATACGGCTCCTTGATTCAGATAGATCCATTCATGGGTCTGTCGCCTACTACTCTGTCAAAGCTCCCTGAAGCTGTAAGTTCACCCAGTGTGCTGCTCTTCGGCATAGCACTTGTTTTGACCGCTGTTGCGGTCGGTACTGCGACCATTTATAGAGAGAGAAACAAGTGACGGGCCGAGGTACCCGGCATGCTATTAACCACTGGCGGTCTGGAGAGTGTAATATCGGCCGTGCTGCTGGTCATTTCCGTTGCGCTTGCTGTAATATCTGTCGCAGCACTCAGGAGAAGGAGAAGTGTGCAGATGCTGATGCTCTCAGTTTCATTCCTGTTTTTTGCGGTGGAGGCGGTGCTCTACACACTCCATATATTTCTCGGATTTCTCTCAAGCACACTCTTTCTTCTGATTAGTGAGAGTGTCATACTGATTGTTCTTGTCCTTATCTTTGCAGCCACGTACACCAGATAGAGAAAGGCGGCCGCATGAGTGAGGATAAGGAAATACTGGAGCTTGAGACACGGAAGAGCATATATGAGGCGGTGAGAAAGTATCCAGGACTTCATTTGAGGGAACTAGCAAGACAACTCGATATGAGCGTACCGCTTGTTGACTACCATCTTTCCTTTCTTGAAAGGCATGGCCTGGTGACAGGTATAATGGATGCGCAGTTCAAACGCTACTACCCGCGCGATCCATTGGGTGCCAAGTCAAAAACAGATACCCTCTCTTCTGAACAGAAGAGGATCGTTGCGCTGCTCAGGCAGAGAATTCCGCTCCAGATTGTTCTCTATCTGCTTAACAAAGGAAATGCACGGCATAAGGAAATGGTTCCGCTCATGGGTATTTCACCTTCCACACTCACACACCACCTAAATAAACTGCTAAGAAGGAATGTCATAGAAAAGGTGGGGGATGAGGGATTCCGCCTTGTGGATGCGGCTGGTATTGCCCGGCTGCTGATGACATATTCACCTCCACCAGGCACTCTGTCTGAGAGCTTTGCAAAACTCTGGGATGAATTCAGGTCGTAGGTGCATAAACAATATAAACAAAATGCGTGTAAATCAACTGTCATGGCAGGCGCACGACTGGAAATAAACGGATGGGAGACAGGTATAAAATTTACAGCTGCACACTTTCTGCCTGCCATCGAGAAATGCAGCAGACTCCACGGACACAATTATGCGGTCTCCATCAGGATAGAGGGGGAGAGGGGAGAGGAGGGCATAGTTGTGGACTTCACCATAATAAGGGATGCACTCAGAGACTTTACGAAGGCACTAGACCACAAACTGTTGCTGCCGGAAAGGGCAAAGGATATGGTCATAAACAAGAGAGGAGACAGCGTGGAAGTGGAATTCAATGGCAAGCACTATGCTTTCCCTTCGGTGGATATTGCATTCATCCCTATCGAGCACACAAGTGCGGAGGAAATCGCAGAGTTTCTTTGTGAAAAGGTTGTAAGGGCAAGTCTACTGGGAGAGAGAGTGAAATCCCTGTCGGTCGGTGTCGCAGAGGGCAGGGGACAAGAGGCCTGGGTGGAGAGGATTTTGCATTGAGAGACGCAGTGCTCTTGCTTTCCGGAGGGCTTGATTCGGCAACGGTTGCAGGCATACTACATTCCAAAGGAATTGGTTTCAGGGCACTCACCATAGAATATGGTCAGCGCCACTCCAGGGAGTTGGAGGCGGCAAAGGCAATTGCGGGGCACTACGGTGCGGTCGAGCACCTTATTTTCAAGATGAACATGAAGGACATAGGCGGAAGCGCCCTCCTTGAGGAGAAAAGGGAAATACCTGAAAAGGGAGAGGGCATACCGTCCACCTACGTGCCTGCAAGAAACACCGTCTTTCTTGCATTGGCTCTCTCCATGGCCGAGGCCAGAGACGCAGACGAGATATACATAGGTGCGAATGCGGTGGATTATAGCGGCTATCCTGACTGCAGGCCGGAATATATTGAGGAGTTCAACAGACTTTCATCTCTCGCCACAAAACGCGGTGTGGAGGGGAAGCCCATAAGAATCGTCGCACCACTCACGGGCATGAGCAAGGCGGAAATTGTGAGGAGGGGGGCTGCACTAGGTGTCCCCTATGGTCTGACGTGGAGTTGCTACAGGGGGGGTGCTGCTGCCTGCGGGAGATGCGATTCCTGCAGGTACAGGCTGAAAGGTTTCAGAGAGGCGGGAATCGAGGATCCGATTGCTTATGAGGATCAATGAAATATTTTTGTCAATACAGGGAGAGGGACTCTACACCGGCGTTCCGACCCTCTTCATACGTACTGCAGGCTGCGACTTGAGATGCAGATGGTGTGACACCCCATACGCGCTACTCGAAAACCAGGGAACAGATTGGAGCGTTGATGCATTGATGGATGAGGCACTCAGACACCATGTCAACAATGTGTGCCTGACAGGCGGAGATCCGCTGCGACAGAGGGAAGAGAGCATCACACTCATACAGAAAATGCTGGAGAAGGGATACACTGTCGTACTGGAAACAAGCGGCGCATATCCAATCGATGGTCTACCGAATGACAGGCGCCTGGTCATAAGCATGGACATCAAGCTGCCCGGATCCGGCATGAGCAGAAAAAATCTCTATTCCAACATAGCACTCCTTCGTCAATGGGATCAATTGAAATTCATAATTGCCGATCTGCAGGACTACAAGTTTGCGAAGGAAGTCATGCAGAAATACTCAGCACCGTGCGAGATAATAATGACGCCTGTCGGAGGAAAGGAGCTCAGATGGCTTGCAGACAAGGTGCTCGAAGACGAGCTGCAGGTGCGGGTTCTTCCCCAGTTGCACAAATACATCTGGGGAGATGAGAGGGGAAGATAGTCCTCATTCCCCTAGAATCTGGTCTAGCGTAAGTGCATCGTATGGCAAGAGGCCGATTGCGATCCTTGTTTCCAGTGGTGTGAGCACCGGCCTGCTGTATCTCAAATAATCGTCAATTGCGATGCGGGGACAGGCTGTACAGACATATGCATCCAGATTGTAGCTTCCTATGAGGTCCGGTGAGATCACATTTGTATGAATCAGGAATGCATCCCTTCCACTACCCCTTATCTCTGTAAGCAGAGCTTCGGGCACGCCCGGCCGTCTCTGCCCAACCTTGAAACTCACAAGTATACCGAATGATCTGGATTTCGAGGCAAGCTCTATCGCAGCATATCTCTGCCTTAGGAAGCGTTCCCGCAGCTCAGCATATGCCCTTGCGCTCCCATCGGAGGGGCTGGCCGCAATTACAGGCTTTGAGGTGCATAGCGAAAGACCGAGTGGATGGAAGTCACCGTCACCCAGAAAGAGAAAGCAATCCACATCATTTTCCATGCGCTTTGCGGCGGTATAGTCACATCCAAGGACCTGTCCGGGAAGTGCAAGACGGCTGTCTCCCACCACCGTCACAACACGGAGTCCCTTT
>JAVZQA010000051.1:0-9340 GCA_038881315.1 Methanomassiliicoccales archaeon | reverse complement strand
AGGTTCTCTTGTCTACAAAGCTGTATTCGACTTCTCTGACCTTTTTTGTCGTTGAATAGGTAACTGAGTTCTCCAGGATACCGAGCCCTCTGATCTCACTCAAGCCTCCAGCTGATCTCAAGCGTATACTTGTGCAAAGTATCTGGTAGCCGCCGCAGATTCCCAGGATTCGACACCCTTTGCCTGCTTTTTCAATTATCAATTTCCCGAGACCACTCTTCTTGAGATAATCCAGGTCACGTGGAACGTTCTTTGATCCCGGCAATATGATAACGGAAGCGTCATTCAGTGCGGAAGCATTTGATTCATCCACGTAACAGAAGGCTACGTTGCTCATTATTAATGGGTCTACATCGCTATAATTCTCCATGTATGGATACCTGACCACAGCGACGGATGCCCGGGAAACGTGAGAGGCAGTGTAATCCAGACCATCCTCACCTGGAAGCCTGAGGTTGTGTACAAAGGGCATGACACCGACGACCTTCTTTCCAGTCAGAATCTCCATTGATCTTATACCTCTATCAAGCAGACGCCTGTTTCCGCGCATCTTGTTTATCAACAACCATTTCACATTTTCAGCCGCAGGCATCAATTCCAGCGTCCCGTACAGGGACGCGAATACGCCTCCCCTGTCTATATCCCCTACCAGGATGCAGGGTGCATCGTATCTGGTGGGGACATATGCATTTGCAAAATCCTGCCCATCAAAATTTATCTCCGCGGGAGATCCGGCTCCCTCTGACACTATCAAATCATAGCTCTTTGCAAGTTTTCGTATGGAGGCGTCTATGATACGGCCTGCGTTAGCTGCAAGATATCCCCTCATTTCACTGTAGCGCATGACACCCATTGATTTACCAAGCGAAATGACCTGTACCTTTCCTCCTCCCTCGGGCTTGAGAAGAAACGGATTCATCTCTTTAACAGGCTCCGTGCGTGCAGCCTTTGCCTGAAGCCAGACTGATCTGGAAATTTCCGCTCCCGGCTGTATGGCTATCGAATTGAGGGACATATTGATTGCCTTGAAAGGGGCAACCGAATACCCTCGACTGCTAAAAGATCTGCAGAGCGCAGCTGCAATGGTAGTCTTTCCACAGTTCGATGAAGTCCCCAAAACCTGGATGATGCGTGCCCTTTCCGGGACAGCTGACACAGTATCCACCGTAATTGGTAGGGAAAATGAAGCTAAAAGATTTCAGTTTAGGCCGTTCAGTTGGCGATAGCAGGAACGTTTTTTAATTGAAGGTCGATAAAAGCAGCGTATGGCTCACGAAATGATCATGGCCGACATGGGACGGAGCGCTTCAGACAAAGAGCGACTCAGGGATATAGCACAGAAGTTCGGGATAGAGGTGCATTACACAGATGAGGCGGATGAGAAGGAGTTGAGTGAGGCAAGGGTGCTTCTCATCGGTTTCGGGGCTTATTCAAGACTGACAGAGCACTTGAAAGGTATGAAATCGCTTCGGGTAATTCAGACACTTTCTGCGGGCGTGGACAGAGTCCCTTTGGGCCAGATACCGGAAGACATAATGGTTTGCAGCAATGCGGGAGCGTATTCTGTGCCCATTGCAGAGCATGCGCTTGCCATGATACTCGCACTTTCCAAGAGGCTGAAATACAATGAGCAAAGGATGAGGACCGGCATATTTGATCAGAGATCATACAATGGGCTACTGCAAGGCAGGGTGTTGTGTGTTCTCGGATATGGTGGCATAGGAAGCAGGACTGCAGAACTGGCACGGTGCCTGGGCATGAAGATATTTGCGGTCTCCAGACAGAAAGTTGAGAATGTCGATGCCTGGGGAACACTGGCGGAACTGGACAATATGCTTCACGAAATCGACGTGCTGCTCATCTCCATTCCGCTCAATAAACACACCACCTCTCTGATTGACAGCCGAAGACTGAAACTCATGAAGGACACGGCTATTCTGGTGAATGTTGCGAGAGGGGAAATCGTTGTGGAGGAAGATCTTTACAATCATTTGATTGATGTTCCGACATTCTCCGCAGGGCTTGACGTATGGTGGGATGAGCCCAGAGGAGGGAAGGAGTTCAGGCCTGCACATGACTTTCTTGCACTCCCAAATGTTATTGCATCCCCTCACAATTCAGGAATAGTCGAAGGGATAGAGGAAATGGCCGCGTCACACGCACTGCGGAACATAGCTGCGTATCTCTCCGGTGGAAAACCATCCGGCATAGTCAGAAGAGAGGATTATATTTGAATGCGGAGGCTGCACGATGAACGGTACAACAGCAGATGAGATGCGCAAGAGCATGCTTAAAACACTCCGAACAGAAGGCTATCATGCAGTTGCCGCGTTGCTGGAGGGTGAGATAAAACCAGGCCTGATCAACGGTGCTCAACCCGATTTGGTGGGATTCAATGAGCACGGGAAGGCGGTTGTTGTGCAGGTCGAAACCTGTGAGACCATAGCGACGATAGAGGCTGAAGAAAGACTCGCCTCGCTAGTAGTTGTGATGTCTGAAGGACATGAATACAGATTGCTTGTTCCCACAGATTGCAAAGACAATGCGGTGCGCTGGATTGAGAAGCTCGGACTTGACACTGATGTGATATGGGAGTATTTCTGACTCACTCCCTGTATTTCGACGAGAGTTCGGAAGCCACATATGAATGCATTTCAAGTGGATTGAGCGTGTCGAAAAGAAAACGGAGCTCCTTTCTATCAAGGGCGCGCAATGCAAGGCACAGGGCGATGTAGAGAGCGAAGACTATGGCCGCAAACAGGAGGCCCACATACCATGTCCATGTCAATTCACTCATAACAAATGTCAGAGGATAGACAAGAAGGCATGACACAGTTGCAATTGCAGGGAAGATGAGCACACCATATTCGAAACCCGTCCCTGAATGCTTCAGCGAGTAATGATGTGACAGAATGTAGATAACAATGGCACCCGCCACAAGTGAAAGCGAGGCACCTACGTCGGCGAGACCGGCAAGGTGAAGTCCTGACAAAGAGGAGGGTATCAAGAGGAACAGAAGAACAACGGAAAGCACTGACGAACTAACTGTAATAAGACCATACTCACGCGGTCTGTTTATACCCTGTATCAGGTTGTTCTTAGGTTGCGCAACACCTGAGACATAGAGCCAAACAGCAAGCACCGCGAGCGATGAAACTGCGCCACGGAAACTGTTGCTTAGTAGCACGTGAATTATCCCAGTGGCATAGATCATTAGGAAAAGGGTGAGAGGTGCCAATATGAAGGCGAGAAGCTTTTCTGCCTCACGTGTGCTGTTCCTTATCGCAAGCATATCACCCTTCGAATGCAGTTCCGAGATACGGGGGAAAATCACTGCGGCCACACTCGCACCAAGCACAACAAAAACCGTCACTATCCGGTAGGCAGCACCAAAATAACCAGTATATGTGAGATGCCAGTAGAACTGGACCACGACAGGTGCAAGACTCACAGGTAGAGGGGCCAAAAGTGTGGCTAGATAGAGAGGTTTCGCGAAACTCACATACTCATGAAGCAGTTTTCTGCTCGGCGTGTGTACTGGGTAACTGCGGAACAGGTAAATGGAAGCACCCAGCGATGCTGCCCCACCCACGAAGTAACACCAAACTATGTCCAGGCCTGAAAGCCGTGAAAATACGACAAAGACGATTGCGGCTACACGCACTATATGGCCCGCAAAAGCCCCTATCTGTCCCTTTACCATCTCCCTTCTGGCGGAAAAGGTTGTCACAGGCACATTGGCTATTGTGGCGATGACATTATAGCCTAGCATTATCCAAATCGCGTCGAGTTCTGTCCTTGTTTCAAAACCTCGGTGCAGCAGGACAGTCCAGAAGTAAATGCTGCCCACGACAACTGCACTCATGATAGCTGTTAGGATAGCAGTGAGTAGCAGAAATGCACCGTTACAGCCGCCTAGATCTTCACCCTCTGACACCCTTTTGACATGTGCGTTTGGAAAACCCAGCCGCGAAATGGGTATGAAAACTGAAGCGAAGCCTGTGCTGAAAGTCACTAGGCCAATAACCTGCTCCCCCTGTGGCATGACCCTTGCTATAACGAAGAAGCCCGCATAGGCGATAATCGCACCAAGCAGATTCATCATAGTGACCAGGAGCGATTTCCGCGCCAGGGATTCGGCCATATTCCGCCTCAGGGTGCCAACATATGGGCACTAAATAACTTTTCATTCCATCTTCCGTGGGGTTCCTAATATGCCAGGGCAAAACTATCCGACTGTTCTGAACCGGGCGGTCTTCTTTCTGAGCAGACCAGAGTAGATGCCCCACTCAATGAGCAGGACTTCGAGATCATGTAGACCTGTTGGCGAATTGTAGGTCTGCACCCCCTTCTTCTGCAGTTCATCCATCAATGCGGGAAGTTCGAATTCGCGCATCGAGAGGGCAGTGGCAAATGGCTCAAGATTCCTTATGGCTTCTCTTATTATCTCCTTTCTCCGCCTCATTCCTGCATGTATGAAATCGCTTCCTGCAGGCGTCAAATAGAGATTGCCTGCTTCTGCGGTAACGAGTCCCAGTGCAGAAGCTGTGTAAACTATTGGCATGAGGTCGTCCAAGTCAACCTCCATCTCCTTCTCCAGTTCGAAGAGATCCACCTTTCCCTGGAACACGGTATCCATTACATGCAGAAGACCGACAAGATCAGCTATCCTGGCATTAGGGTCGACCACTTCATTAGTTTGCCCTTTCAATCTTCCACCTGAGGGAGTGCCTCCGCCTATTTGTGTCCATAACCGCCCGATAAGTGAATACGGTGAACCTCTTAATCTTAAGCATTCGCCTGCCGTAATTCATGCTCCGAAGACGCCCTCCTCGGCCACATATCTCTTCCTGGCAATATCCATCATCCGCTTAGTGAATATAAGTGAGTAGACCACGACAACGATTCCAAAGAGCACGGACGCCCATGCAGCGAGCGCTATGTCTCCCGCTGCAGTATTTATATCTATGAACTTCATGAGACCTGTCTGTATTTCCAGATTGTTGTTTCCTATAATGTGAGGCCAGTATTCTCCAATTATGAGTCCCCCCCAGATGCTGTTAACTGTCGAACTTATGCCGCTGACCAGATAGGGGAAGGTGCCTGGTATGATGACATTCCGCATCCTGCTGAAGAAACCCATATTCATGTTACGCATTATGTCAAAATATTCTGCAGGCATCGCCTTTATGCCCATCCAGAAGGAGAAGAAGAGATAATAGAAAGTGCTGATGAACCCGAGTAGTATCACAAATATATCGCTGGAATAGGGGCCCACAGCCCCTCTGAGAGAGGGTTCCAGAGCTGCAAATAGAAATGGGAAGTAAATGGGGGCTGGATATGCTGAAAGAACCTGAATCAGAGGGACACCAACAGCTTCGGCCTTAAAATGCAGCGCGAAATAGTAACCGAGTAAGGCAGAAAACAGGAAGACGATCAGCAGAATGATGGCAATCCGCACATAATCAATTAGCATTGAATAGAAGATAAAGGGCGTCTGCATGAACATGGCATGCCATGTATTCGAGGAAACACTGTGGATTACAGCAAAAGCAGCATACAGTATTAAAGCGACTAAAAGGAGACCGACCGAAGCCCAGACATATCTGCCCAGGCGTGGTTTTTCCTCCTTTTCGTACATACGTGCCCTTGGAGTCCGCCTGTAATAACCTGCGAGTCTTCCTAGAGGATTGCGCGCTATTGCCGACAAAACGCGTGTGGTTTGCCTTATGCTCAACCTACCTCTTCTGATAATCGGGGCATCGGTATCCAGTGTATATTTTGCAACAACATACTTACTCAAGGCTCTCAGGAGGACGATGACGGCGCAGACAAAAGCTCCGAGTATGAAGACGGAGAGACCCACACCCCAGGCATTTCCTTGTACCTCGAATTTGTCCAAAACTTGGCCTATGCCAAAGGTGGCATAGCTGTGTGCGCCTATAGCAAAGACTTCGCTAATCGTAATATAGAAATAACCATCTGAAACACTCGGAAAGAGGTTCGCTGCGATGCGCGGGAGGGAGAATGGTATATAGACATTGGCCATCCGCGAAAAGAAACCCATTCTGTAATTCTCCGCCACTTCAAGCATTTCCATGGGCACTGTTTTGAACGCCTGGTATTCACTAATCCAGATGTTCCATACCACTGCTGTAAAGACAAGGAAATCAGCTGCCAGTTCAACTCCGAGTTCGCCGCCTATATGGGACACAAACAAGACGAGCACAAGCGGGAAAAAAGAGATCACAGGGACTGATTCAAATATTTCTACCAATGATAAAAAAATGGACTCAAAGATTTTGCCTTTAAGCGCTACATATGCAAGCAGCCAACCAGTGACCACCGAAAGCAGGACCAGACCGAGTACCCTTGCGGTCGTGGCCATAACGGCAAGCACGATGAGGAGCAGCTCATTCACTCCGTCGCCCCCTTGGTGGTGTCAGATAGGTATACAGTGTGTCGAGATATTCATTAAACTTCGGGTCCCTCGGGTTGCGTGGTCTGGGAAGATCTACACTCACCTTGGCCACAACAGTTGCGGGGACATTGTTCAGCACATAGATTTCGTCAGCAAGTTCGATAACCTCTGTGAGATTATGGGAGACGAGCACTACCCCTTTCAACGGGGTATCCGATCTGAAAAGTATGCTGTATATATCTTGCCTGAGACCTTCTGCAGTTAGTTCGTCAAGATGGGCAAACGGCTCATCCATCAGCAGGATCGTTGGATTTGCGGCAAGAGCACGCGCTATTGCCACACGCTGCCTCATGCCCCCACTCATCTCTTTGGGATAGAGATTTTCGAATCCTTGAAGACCCACGTCCTCCAACGCCTTGCGCGCAATATTCTCAGCTTCTTCGCCGGAAAAACGCATTGAACGCGGAGCAAGTGTTACGTTTTCCAGCGCGGTCATCCAGGGGAAAGTGATTATCGACTGGTGTATGAGTATGATTTCAGGTACAGGTTTTCTGATCTCTATCCCATTCAGAAGAACCTGCCCGCTGTCAGGTTTGAGAAATCCACCCAGTATCCTGAGCAATGTTGACTTACCTATCCCGGACGGACCAACTATTGCGACAAACTGATTGCTCTTTACCTGGAGATTTATTCCCTCAAAAACTCTGTAACTGTTGTCATAGGAGAAATCTATGTTGCTGGCTTGGAGTACGATATCCTCCGCATGAGGCGTCAGTTGATTGTTTGCGGCCAGCACCTCTGCCAAAAGTACCGCCCCTTTCTTTCATGTACCGTTTCATTGCTCCATGACACAGTACTTAACTGCTTTCGCAACTGAGCTTCGCATTGTATAAATACCTTCACACAAGACTGCATTGAAACCGAACCAATATTGCCTGTTCAATTGCACCAATAGGATGAAGGTCCTTGCCAGGCATATCGGGAACATTACTGTGTGCAGGTACCATTGATCCTTACAAAAAAATCAGTTGGCGGCACAAACACAAAGCCTCAAGTAGTGGTGGTAAAACACAATAGCAAAAATTTGGAGCCACTGGAGGGAATCGAACCCTCGACCTACGCCTCATTGTGCCGAGATACCAAGGCGTCGCTATGCAGTGGTGCCACGCAGGCACTACCACTAAGCCACAGTGGCGCCATGCGCAGAAGAAGGGTAATGCATATTAAATCTTCACCCTGTTGGGCATTCAAACAGTTAATCTACTGTGAAACTCTGGCCCCGGTGTAAATTCGGACGGAGGTTGAAGGTCGCTCATGGGACTGCTGGATGAAAAGAAGGCACTGACATCGCTTGACGTGGTTTCGCTTCGAAAGGAGCTCTCCGTGCTGTCCGGAGGATACCTGGACAAGGCTTTCGGTGAGGAACCGCTCTACCTGAGGTTCAACACCGACGCAGGAAAGAAGGAGATGGTTCTGGCTGGAGGCGTATTTCTTTTCATGACAGAGGCGCTCGAGCACCATGAAGAGAGCGGCAAGACAGCCCAATTCATAAGAAAACAAATGAGCAATGCAAGAGTGGAGAGTGTTGCAGACGGAGGGTTGGACAGAATAGTAAGGATCGACTTTGCGCGACCGGAGAAATCAGCAATCGTGTTCGAGCTGATGGGGAAGGGAAATGTCCTTGTGCTGTCAGAAGATAGGATCCTGCATTCAAGACAGTCCCTAAGACGGCAGGCGGACAAAGATGCGGAAGAGCGCTATTCTCCACCTGCGCTGAAATTCGACCTAATGAATTCCTCCGCAGACGCATTCAGGCGGGAATTCATTACCTCCAACGCGGATGTTGTGCGAACTGTTGCAACGAGGATTGGTACCGGCGGAGATGTGGCTGAAGAGGTATGTGCCAGGGCTTCCGTGCCTGCGGACAAGAAGGCAGTGGATTGCTCACCCTCTGAGATCGATGCGTTGCGGGAGGCAACCCTCGAACTGGTGGAAACTGTCCGCAACAGACCTTCCTGCAATGTCTATTACAGAGATGAGGCTGCATTCCAGTTCTCACCTGTGGAATATACAAAGCTCAATGAATTCAAACACGAGAGAAAAAACACGATAAGCGAGTGCATCATCGAATTTCTCCAAAAGCGAAGGCAGGAAGAGACAGGGGAAAGACGTTCTGAAAGGCAATTGGAAACGATAGAAAGAATGAAGAATGAGGCCGAAAAAATAAGGCTTTTTGTCTCCTCCCTTGCAGCTGAGAGGGAAAAACTTGAACTGCTGACAGACAGCATCAAGAAGGGAAGCGAGGGGCCCTTCAGATACACCATGGGAAGGGAAAACAAGGTAACTATCCACTTCGACGAGACTAGTATTTCGGTCAGGTATAGCAGCAACCCGGATTCTTTCCTTTCCTATCTATTTGATACGGCCAAGGAAGCGGAAAGGAAGGTGGACAGTGCTGTCGCCGCGTTGGAGACAATGAGGAGCAGAAAGGAGGAGAAAAGGAAAGAAGGCCTCAATTTGGTGAAAAGAGAGAAAAGGTTCTGGTTTGAAACATACCGGTGGTTTATCTCAAGCGAGGGATGCCTTGTCCTCGGGGGCAGAGATGCGAAAAGTAATGAAAGACTTGTGCAGAAGCATATGGAGGACGGCGACAGGTACGTGCATGCCGACATATACGGAGCGCCTAGTGTTGTGGTGAAATGGAGGGAAGGGGCGAGCGATGCAACCTTAGAGGAGGCGTGCACATTCGCGGTTTGTTTCAGCAGGGCCTGGAACGCTAAGATAGGGTCGGCAGCCGCCTATTGGGTTCACCCGGATCAGGTGAGCAAAACACCGGCCTCAGGTGAATATCTGAAGACAGGTTCCTTCGTCATCAGAGGAAGAAGGAACTATTTCCCGAAGCTGAAACTCGAACTGTGT
>JAVZQA010000050.1:0-9422 GCA_038881315.1 Methanomassiliicoccales archaeon | reverse complement strand
GAAAGGCGGAAACCGACATTCAGTGGGAGGTAATTCTTCCTGAAAAGCAGCGGTGCCGATTAGTATTAATATCGGAGATTGATATCAAAGATTGTTATCGACTTGCGATAACAACTGGTGGGCATGGACGAACTGACACGATACCTCGAAGGTGGTCTCTTCAGACCGTACGTCATTTGGTTATGCTCGAAAGGGCCTGTTTCAGGCACCGACGTGCTGGAAGCGGAGAAGATGCACAGCCATTACCTCAGTCCGGGCAAGCTATACCCCGTTCTCCATCAGCTGCTGGAGGATGGTCTACTGGAAGAGGAGATACGGGTGGAGCACGGCAAGGTCCACAAATACTATACCGCCACAGAAAAGGGCAGACTTGCCCTTGAGCAGCTGAAAAGTGAGCTAGGTCCGCCGATGAAAGATTTCCTTTTCGACTGGCTGGTTGCTGAAGCAAGAAGCTGAAGGGAGCCTGACTTAATGTTCGGCAACATTTTTTCGAGTGGGCAGAAGAAGCGGCATGCCGAACTGGCTCGCATCATTGCATACATGGGCCCTGCACTAATAGTCAGCGTCGCTTACATAGATCCAGGAAATTTTGCCAGTGACATAGAAAGTGGTGCATCTACGGGTTATGCACTGCTTTGGGTCGTGTGGCTATCCGGTCTTTTTGCCATGCTCATGCAATTTCTATCAGGAAAACTGGGCATTGTAACCGGCAAATCGCTTCCGGAGATGATAAGATCCTCCCTCTTAAAGACAAAATATATCGTGCCCTACTGGCTGGGGGCGGAGGCTGCTTCCGCTGCAGTGGATCTGGCAGAGTTCCTCGGTACTGTGATAGCCATAAACCTGCTCTTCCATATTCCTTATCTGGAATCCTCATTCATAGCAGTGTTCGATGTCTTCCTTCTCATTTTCCTCTCGAGATGGAATTTCCGCAGGGTGGAACAGCTCTTCCTGGCATTCGTTGCAACGGTGAGCGTAGGTTATCTCTACGAGACATTCCTTGTGGGCCCGAATGTGACACAGGTTGCATCTGCCTCATTCATTCCATCAATAAATTCCACGCTTGTGGTCTATGCGGTATCTATCATTGGAGCCACTGTTATGCCGCATGTGCTCTACCTCCATTCGGACCTGTCGAGAAAGAAGCTCAAGTCGGATGATGTGGAGGAAAAGAGGCGCACATTGAAATTTCATCTCATAGACACCGTATTCTTTCTGACTGCCGCCTCATTTGTAAATGCGGCCATATTGATCGTTGCGTCTGCAGGCTTCTTTTCCAGAGGCCTTACATTCGTGAGCACCATAAATCAGGCTTATCACACGCTAGTGCCACTTTTCGGCCCTGCGGCCGGATATGTCTTCATTGCTGCCCTCCTTTCGTCAGGCATTTCCTCCTCCACCACCGGCACACTTGCGGGCCAGTGTGTCATGGAGGGACTGCTGGGAAAGAAGGTGAATCCATGGAAAAGGAGGATAGTGACAAGGGTCATCAATGTCTTTCCCACGACAGTAGCCATACTGCTCGGCCTCAGTCCCTTCTTCATACTCTTTTACAGTCAGGTAATACTGAGTCTGATGATCCCGCTCCCAATGATACCGCTGATCTACTATACCTCAAGGAAGAAGTACATGGGTCAGTTCAGGTCTGGGAAATTCATAATGGCTGCATCCGTGGCCACAGCAGCATGCATAATATCCTTAAATCTCTACTATCTGCTTACGCTTTGATACGTGGAATGGGGGAGCATCATAGCAATGCAAAGGACGACCAATGACACGGGCGGCTGCGCTTGCGCCGAGACAGAAATCCATATTTTAAGCAATCCCGTACTCACCTGAAGACATGTCCCTGCATAAATGAACCGTATTGGTGCATGAGTGCGAGGAGATTCCAGTACACTAATCGAAATTGACTGGAGCAAGCAGGCTCCTTACTGAAAGGTGTGCCTCGCCCTCATGGCTCCCACTTCCAGTCTTGTGGTCTCTTCCCTGACCGAACATGTCAAGAAGCACTTTGAAGATTGCCCTTGGGTACAGCTCAAGTTCCTCTCTGTGCACCCTCTCCCTTAACGTCTCAACGGTGTCATCTGGAAGCACATCCACCTCCTTCTGCATGATCACGGGGCCCATATCCACCTCACCTGTGACGAAATGGACGGTGCATCCAGTCTTCCTTGCCCCGCTTCGCAGCACCGCCTCGTGCACCCTGTCCCCGTACATGCCTTTGCCACCAAATGCGGGAAGGAGAGAAGGGTGTATATTCAGTATTCTACCGGAGAAGGGGGCAATGATATTCTCGTCAAGGATGCGCATGTAACCTGCCAGGCAGATGAGGTCTGGTGAAATTCTTTTTAGTCTGCGCAACAGCACTGCGGAATATTCCCCACCGAGACGCTTCCTCTCTATAACAACTGTTCTGAGTGAGAGTGCGACCGCCCTCTCCACCGCTCCAGCCCCAGGGTTGTCAACAATAACCGCTGAAACGTGAGCACCCACCCTTCCATCGGAACAGGCTTTTGCTATTGCCTCCATTGTGGTTCCATTGCCTGAGGCCATAACGCAAATGGTTGGAAGCATCAGCTTTCAACCCTGGGTGCGAGTAGATATTTAACGTGACCATTGCCATCTGCAATGTCGAATTCTATCCGCACCGGGTAGTTGTTCCCTAGATTAATACGCACATCGCTGTTGGGTGAAATGGCCTTGGCCATGTTCTGGAAATAATCCAGCGGAAAAAGGCTTCGTACACGCCCCTTAGCCTCAAGCAGCGTGAGTTTGTCCTTCGTAAGGCGATATTCAACTGAATCCGCATCCCCCTCGGAACTCATCTCGAAATAATCCTCCTCTGCAACAAGGGCGATGTGGTCACTTATCGTCTGAGAGGCACGTATGCCATACGCAAGGTTTTCTGCCTTGAGCACCATGGTTGTCGGCAAATCGATGTTCGGAACCTTCGGGTCGGACATCCCAGAGGTGTCGACAAGCGACATCCTTCTAGTGAGGTCCCCTATTTTTATTACAAGCAGATTCTTGCCCTCATTATGTTCAAGCCTGACACTTTCCCCCGATCTCGCAAGTTTCAGTATGTCTTCCAGCCTCTCCATGTCAACGCCAAGTTCCGAATCGCTGCCTTCAAAATCATCAAATGCCCTCTTGCTCAGAACAAGCTCCACCATGGCCACATGCGCCGGATCCACAGCCTTGAGAGAAATACCATCTTTATCCACACGGAACTTGGCTTCATCCACGAGTGTGGACACAACGTCAACGACCTGCTTTAGAACATCAGCTTTGGTGCTAGCTTTGAACATCCAGAATTCCTTTCCCCGTGTAGATACTCTTCAAATTTAATTCTTATGCTGAGGATCAATATTCTCTCCACGAGTAGCCGCACTTGGTGCACCTGTAGATGCGCGTCTCTGGTTCATCGGCAGCACGTGTCTGCCGGAGAACCCAGTAAGCCTCATTGTTACCGCAGCGTGGACAGCGCACATCTGTCTTCGGCAGCGTGTCATTCTTTCCGTCGACAATGAGCAGGCCGGTATCACTCTTCATTTCTTGCCGCACCTTTGTTTTGGAGTCAGCGCCGGGCTTGGCTTCATATCCGCATTGCCTGCAGACCAGTATTCCACCGCTTGGGAACATGAGTGAACTGCACTTTGGACAGAACATCATGTTAACTACGAAACTGCTTGTTTAAATCATTTTGCAGTGGAACATGCAACGGAAGAAGGAGAAATTTGGGTGGCGCGACAGAAAAGATTCAGGCAAATAAAGGGAAACACAGCCCCCTAAAGCAGTTCCCAGTCGTTCTTTCTCGCTTCCCCATGTTCGTTTTCCTGGATAGCTGCAGCAGCCTTTCTAGCCAGATATGAGTTTCCCACCATGTATGTCTTGTACTGTTTCTGTGCATCTGCAAGATAATCCTTACCCAGTGCTCGTTCAACGAAGCGCCTTGCTCGCTCCTGCTGTGCGGTGTTTCCGTGTCTAACAACAACAGGAGGTGGTGAGGGGGGGATGAAGGTTGTATTGGGTTTCGGCCTTGTCACATAGGCATCCTCCTCCGACCTGAAGTGTTCCGGGACAGGTGACGCAACGGTGCTGCCTTCGGCTCTGCCTCCCCTACCGTAGACCACAGGTTTGAGCGGGACAAAGGAGGCGAAATTCCGGGCCTTTGGGCGTTGAGGGGTAAAGGCACTCTTCAGCATGCGGGCAAATGCACCTGGTCTCTCCATGACCGGTGCGACTTGAGGTGCGCTCGCATTGTTCGGTGAAACGAGTATGTTTGTTGTTGGCGCACCGTAGCGTGATACATATTCCAATTCACGCTTTGTCTGCGCAGAAATTATGCCTCCGATATATGCGAAAGCAATTGTGAGGAGATAATTGCCTGCCTTGAACGATGCAGCCGCAGAGAGTTCATTCACAAAGGAGCTTATGTAAGAAGTGGCGAAATTCACATAGACAGATGCCACAGGCAATCTATCAAGGGCCGCCTTAACAGCACCGTACAGCAATACTCCCGCCTCCTGTATGCGTATGGGGATGATGCCATACTGCAGTGCCTGTGATATGAGAAACAGCACTGCGACAGGAAGTAGTGCAGCGCATATTGCGCGCCATGGGGAGCCTGCCCTGCGTCCCCCCACAAATCCTGCGATCATCTGCCCCACAAGCGGTAGCCAATAGAGCATTAGCGAAAGCATAAGTATGTACTTTGAAGCGCTGACTATGCTGAATGGTTTGTCTGCCAGCTTCCGGTACTTCCGCCTCTCCTGCTGGATCTGATACACCTGAGGCTGCTGTACACCACCGCCATACGGCAGGCGCTGCATGTCTTCGTTGTTAAATGGAGCATCGCTATATCGCCGCATCCCCATCCCGTCTGACGTATGTCAGACTGATACGCTTCATTGTATTTAACTGTGCGTGAAAAGCTCAGGACTCTTCCCGCTTCATCTTTCAAGGGAAATACCCTCTTCTTTCGGTTGCAAAGGGAGGCTCCAGATGTTCCTGTTAGATTGAAGACAGCAGCAAACCATGGCATATCAAACTTCAAACACCACCATATCATTGTATACCAGAATTGTCAAGCCTGTTGAGGCATTCTCCGCATCAATAAGTGCGCGAACGATAATGCCTTGAGAGGGGGTGGGTGGGAGTATGTGGAGCGAGGATGCACCCGTGAGTTAAGAGTGAGGCAATACCAAGGGGCGTCTGAAACAGGGGTGGCGCACAACGTGGTTGAATACATAGAACAGGTCAAGGGACAAGTTTATCAGCCTACAGGGAGTAAACCTTTTCACAGATGCTGTGTAAAAACTGTGAACGCTGGTATGGCGCGGATGATGATGGTTTCGGGCCCTGCAGCATAAAGAATGCACGTGGAGACAAGCGTTACATCACCTTTTCAATGCATAGGTGTGACGAAATCTACAAGGATAGGCCTGACTGACAAGTTGTAAAGGGTTGATGCACAAACGCAATGTATTTAATGGTGCAGCATGCTGATTCGTCTGAAGGATTTCGCGTGAGCATAAAGAGCAATAGAGAGAGGCAGGAAAGGTTCGAGAGCAGGCAGGAGTCCATAGTTGAGGGGGAGGAAGGCTCGGAGAACTTCATGCGTGTGCCTCTTCCCAGAAGGGGCAACGGAGAGATGCTTGGTGTGGCTGATCAGCTGCTCGGCGGCTCCAGAATAAGGGTTCAATGTGCCGATGGAAAGGCAAGAATGGGCAGGATACCAGGGAAGATAAAGAAGAAGATGTGGATAAGGGAAGGGGATCTCGTAATTGTAAAGCCGTGGCAATTCCAGGAGGATAAGGCCGATATACTTTACAGATACACGAAGACACAATCAACCTATCTGAGCCGCAAGAATCTTATCCCTGATACTATAAACATATACTGAATGCGACACCCAACAGAAGAGGAGCTTCTAAGGGCACTTGAGCCCTATCAGAAGAGAATAAAGGGTTATGAGGACAGGAAGGTCTATGATCAGTTCTTTGACAAGCGTACGCTCCTCTCCCTTTACGAACTCATGAATGACGGTATAATCGAGACGGTGGATTTTCCCATATCCACAGGCAAAGAAGGTGGGGTGTTTAAGGGAACAGCTCCTGATAGACATGCGCTAGCGGTTAAGATATACAGGATTACCAATGCGGATTTCCGCTCAATCTGGCAGTATGTGGCTGCGGATGAGAGATTCAGGAACATGTCCAGAAATTTTACAAGGCTGATACATGCATGGGTGCAGCGTGAATACACCAACCTGCAGAGACTGAAGGAATGCGGCCTGCCTGTGCCCAGACCTCTCGCGAAGAGTGGTAATGTGCTCGCAATGGAGTACATTGGGGATGAGGAAGGACCTGCACCGCTACTGAAGGATTATGACGCGACTGCGCAGGAATTGGCCGCCTTCTATGCGCAGGTTGTGGATTTCATGAGGCACGCCTATAACGATGCACAGCTGGTTCATGCGGATTTGAGTCAGTATAACCTCATGGTGCACAAAGGCATGCTCTATGTGATCGACTGCTCTCAGTCAATGAGCACGCGGCATCCTAACGCGCTTGAGTTTCTCATGAGAGACATAATGAATGTAAACAGATATTTTTCCTCAAAACGTGTTAATGTGATTGAAAAGAAGGAACTCTTGATACAAATTACGGGGGGAGTAGATGCAGTATCTGCGCATTCCTCATGAAAGGATAGGTGTTCTACTGGGAAGGGGGGGTTCCCTGAAAAAGAAGGTGGAGGAGGAGACACTTGTGGAGATCAGGGTGGATTCGGAGGAAGGGTATGTGGAGATAGACGGCTCCAACTCCTACGACCCCGTGATGGAACTGAAGGTTGCCTCTTATGTGAGTGCCATAGGGAGGGGCTTTTCTCCAGAGCGTGCAAAGAAACTGTTCTTTGAAGATGTGTTTCTGGAGATGGTGCACATATCCGATTACACCGGTGGTAGAAAGAATAGGATACAGAGGATGAGAGGCAGGCTGATAGGCAAGGATGGAAGGGCCAGGGAAATGCTCGAACGCCTCACAGACACCTCCATTTCGGTTGCGGGAGACACGGTGGCAATCATAGGCGATGCTCCGGAAATACAGCTCGCGAGAGAGGGAATTGATATGCTGCTCAGGGGAAGCGAACATTCGGCTGTGTTCAATTTTCTGGAAAGAAAAAGGAGGGAGCTGAAACTCAAAGAACTGCTCTACGGAACAGTTCCCGAATTCAAGGAGGAAGAGGAATGAGAGAGGAGGCGCAGCTTACTGGTCTGTGCAAGCGCTGCGCCACCCGCATATTTCCAACTGAAAGTGCGGGAACATACACACCTGTCAGCGAACAGAAGTGCTCTATATGCAGGGGGCTATTCATGAGGGTTGAAGATTTTGCTGCCATGGCAGTGGAAGCCCTCAGGTCGGTGGATTATGATACTTTCTGGATAGGATCCAGATTGGAATTCGGGACTGCGGAGAGGGAAAGGCAACTTGCAGGTGTGGAACTCGAACCCTCCAGGACACTGAAGGTGGAGTTGAACAGAGAGATAGGAAAGCAGGTCAGCGCAATGACCGGCAAGGAGGGCTCTGCCTCCAATGCCGATGTCACAGTAATCGTAGATACAGCCTTTGGGGTCTGCCAACTTGAAATACGGCCTCTCTTCGTATATGGCAAATACAGAAAACTCGTTAGAGGGATACCCCAGACGAGATGGCTGTGCAGAAAGTGCAGGGGTGCCGGATGCGGCTACTGCAACTTCAGGGGGAAGATGTACGAGACCAGCGTCCAGGAGCTGATTGCACCTCCGCTCATGGAGGTTTTCCAGGCAAAGGATAACTTCTTTCATGGTATGGGAAGGGAGGACATAGATGCAGTGATGCTCGGAGACGGGCGCCCCTTTATCATGGAACTCAGAGAACCAGGCCGTAGACATGCATCTTTGGTGGATGTGGAAAGAGAGATAAACAGAAGGAATGAAGGTGTTGTTGAGGTGTCCGGACTCTCCCTGACCACAAGGGATGCGGTAAGAAAGCTGAAGACTGCATCCCCGGGAAAGGTCTATCTTGTGCGCTTCCGCACTGCAGACAAAGTTAATAAAGAACTACTTACTCAAGTGTTCGAAGACATAAGCAACTCAAAGATAAGTCAGCGAACCCCGACAAGGGTGCTGCACCGGCGGGCTGATCTCATAAGGGAGAGAAGAATAATCGCGTGCAGACTTGAATCCTATGAGGATGGTCTCATTGCGGCAGAAGTAGAGGCCGAAGCTGGAACATATATAAAGGAGCTCGTCACAGGTGACAGTGGTCGCACCGTGCCAAGCATTTCGGAGCTGCTCGGAACTGATTGCACGGTTGAATCGCTTGACGTGCTGCGTGTCCTGGAGGAAGAGGAATGGTAAAGGCATCTAAAGGTCTGAGGCGAAGGTCGAGAGGCATACTGAGCAAGAAACCCAGGGAGAGAGGAACACCGCCAGTAGCACGTATGATGCAGAAATTTGAACCCGGGGAGAAGGTTGCGATAAAGATAGAGCCGTCGATCAGGTCGGGTGCGCCTCATCTCCGTTTCCAGGGCAGGACAGGCATGGTCGAGGGTGTTCAGGGTAGAGTGTATAGAGTTCGTATACTGGATGGAGGAAAGGAGAAGATTATATTATCAGATGCTGTTCACCTGGTAAAGGCAAAGTGAACCGCAATGGCACCGGACAGATATGTGACGCTTTCTGAAGTAAGACATTTGCTGACAAAAACTGCCAGGGAGCGGGAGCTCTCGCCGGAGCAGAAGACAGCGCAGGAGCATGCACAGCGGTTCGGTGGCCTTGATATGGAGACTGTAAAGAAACTGACACGCGAACTGATGAGTGAGGCATCGGTGAGCGAGGCTCAGACCGCCAAAATCATAGATTTGCTACCACAGACGCCTGACGAAGTAAGACTCGTTTTTACAAAGGAGCGCTCAGGACCGGACAAAAAACAGATAGATCAGATACTCGAAATTATCCGGAAATACATGTAGGCGGTGATTTTTTTGGAGGATTATGCCTACATTCTAGATTACCTGCCACAGGGCTCACCATCAGAGCGCGGTTTCAAGCATGAGCCTGTAGCCTATGCTGTAGGTTCAGATGAGTTCAAGCTGTTCGAATTAGTACCGAAGCCTGGCGTGACGCTGATGCCCGGTGACAAGGTGTACATAGGCAAAGAGATGGAGAAGAGGGATAAGATCATACACGTGAGGCGACGCCTTTCATACGATGAATTGACCACCACAGGCCAGGCCGAGCTTCCGCATGTGTTGGAGCAGATCATTATTGACAATCAGGAACGGTTTGTCCGCTTTTTCAATGACGCGCAGGCGATAACCACTCGCCTGCACACGCTTGAGCTCATCCCGGGTCTCGGGAAGAAGAGCATGTGGAC
>JAVZQA010000049.1:0-9517 GCA_038881315.1 Methanomassiliicoccales archaeon | reverse complement strand
CAGCCACCACCCATGTGTCGCAGCAGCCTCGATAATTGCGAAGGTGACACGGGACAGACTTGTCAGACAACTCGAGGAAAGAGCTGGAAAGGCGCTGGGGAGCGGTTATCCGTCAGATCCGGTAACGGTTGGATTCTTTAACTCTGCCGTTAACTCGGAAATGCTCCCGGCTTTTATAAGGAAGAGCTGGGAACCAGTCAGAAGAGCCGTAAGGTTCAGTAAGGTTAAAAGCCTTGAAGAATTCCGGGAATCAGATGATTGAGGAGCTCATAAATGGAGCAATCGCTAAATTCAATGCCAGGGTTGAGAAGGATGCGGAGCTCCAGAAGGAACTTCAGGGCATGGTCAGGACAGTGCAGATTGAGCTCAAAGAGGGCAAAAACTACTGTTTTACCCTTGAGAACGGGCGGATGGGCGAACTGAGAGAAGGGAGGGCAGAAAACCCTGACATCAAGATTATTTCGGATGAGATGACCGTTTCAGGACTACTCAATGGAACGCTCAAACCAATGAAAGCCTGGGCGCTCAGGAAGGTCCAGTTTAAAGCATCACTTGAGGACATAGTGAGGATAAGAAAGTTCTTCTGAAAGTCTGTGTGGATGTGAATAGATTTAATAAGTATTGATCATTCGTGACTACAGCAGCGGGGTGGGGTAGCCAGGATATCCCGTCGGGCTCATAATTCGCAAATGAGGCACCCGAAGAGCGATCGTTCAAATCGATCCCCCGCTACCAAACCAACAACAATAGTCTGTTTTGTACACTGACTGAAAACACATTTATACAGCAATCATACTGATTTGTTTCAAATGGATACCAGGAACTTGTGCCTTAAATGCATAAACTGGGACAGGAGGCCGGAGGGTGCGCCAGGTGAAGGTATGGGCTACTGCATAGCAAAGAAGATGATAGTTGGCCCTCATTACCGCTGCGATTTTTACAAGCTGAAAACAGCTGACAGGGTTGCATCCATGCGCAGGGAGCTGTATGGTGAGTTAGACCCGGATGGTGAGGACTTTGAATAGGGAGCTGAAGTCTAGCTGCATGCCTTACAGTACCAGCAGGCTATAATGGTTATATACACCAGCGAGCCAATATAACGTGGCAGGGGATCCGGCTGAAGGAAGAACTGAAGGCAATACTGATGGCGGCCGTGATTATTTCGCTGATAACGGTGAATATATACACTGCCGAGCAACTCGGTCTGAGGTCTCCCTCTCCTGTCCCGGGTATACCAGAGCTCATGATTGGTGATTTTCAAAACAATACAACGGTTCTCATCCATGCAGCTCTGGGTCCATATGCTTACAGTGTGATACAAATCGTTGGAAACTACACCCTTTCCACTGGTGCTGCACTTGAACTGAAAAAAACGACTTACGATTCATATTATTTGGGAATTGAAATGGAGAATGTAACTACACTGAATTTCAATTCGACTGCACTTGATCTGCAAAACAAGGAGATTTACTACTTCAATGCTTCCGTGACCATAAATATGTCCGACACGACCAGCGACAGGGTGACGACTGTAAACGGAGGGCAGACCAATTATATAATACTCGGAGCGGATCCTTTCACTGCATCAATGGAGGTTGCCGCATACGCCTAGGATATCTGTGGGAACGGCGGCATGGCTGGCGATTGTGGTTGTTCTTGTGATATTTGAGCTGCTTCAACTAGGAGGCATTTTGAGGGTTACAGAGATAGTGGCAAATTTCTATCTTTTCATGTTCTCGCTCGTTACTGTATCTGTTCTGGCTGTCATAGGGGCGGTGTTTCTGGGGATATCGATAGCACACAGATTCATGCAGAATAGAAGCTTTACACCCTTCGAGGAAGAGATGCTTGCTATGAAGGAACAGATTAACAGAATGGAGAATATGATTGAGAAGATGAGTAAAGAGAAATGAGTCAACTGAGTTTTTCCGGACATATGCCTCTCCTTGAACAGGTGAGGCATTTACCTGGGCGGTTATGATTTCTGTGTACTGAGCCGGACATGGAAGCTGCTATCATCTCCTCAATCTTCTGCTGAAGTATCTGTTCGATCCCTGTGTCATAATCTATCTCAAAATGGTTGCCCTCCATATAGTAAATGAAACCGGCCTCCGGGCGGTAGCCGTAATTGTCTTCCACCAGCTTGCAGTAAGCCGCTAGTTGAATTATGTGGGAAAAGAGCGGACCCTGTGGGATACGACCAGACTTGAATTCCACAGGGTATATCTTCCCTCCATCCTTGACAATGAAATCGGGTCTTCCGCGTATCAATCCATCCGATGTCTGGAGGAGAGGATGAGAGCCATCCCCGAGGTATATGACCTCACCAGGGATCCCCCTTAGTTCATAAATGCGCTTTGAACTCCTCTTTTCTGACAACTGCAATCTCAGGAATATAGAGGCACCTGTCAGCCATATCAGCGAGGATGCCATTGCCAATTCAGAAAGCAGCAGGCTTGAATTGAGCACTACTATAGACAGGGTGGCAAAAATTATTGCCGCCAATGTAAGATAAAGCAGTATCCTCTCAGATGTCGTGGAGAAGCCACGCTTCATGCTGAGAAGCACCAGCGTCAACGCGATCATCATCCAAAGTATGCTGAGCACCAGCAATATGTGTGAAAGCACATGCTTCCCACCGAAATTGAGAAGCGAAAAGGCGACTGCCGTGAGAATGCTCGAAACGAATGCATAATAGAGGACGAGTGAACCGTATTCGGCCGCCCTGTGCTCTGCTGCCTCTGCCTTCAGTAGATCCGCATTGAGGGCGTTGTGCCGTTTTATGCCCGTCTTTGTGGATGGCCCCTCCTCGGCCAGACCGAGCCACCAGCTGAGTGGACAGTAGCCGAAATTTTCAATATCACCGGCAGAGTAGGGAGGCCCTCCTTTCATATGGCAATAAAGTTCAGCAGGTAAGTTAAAAAACAATTGTTCTATTTCTCGGCACCTGCGGCCCTGTTCTCCATTTCCTTCTCCAGAACATGCAATATGCCGGCATCTGAGATTAGTATGTGTTCATCCCCTTTTATATCGTCTATGATACCAAACCAGTAGACAACCATGCCATCGCCGAAGAGTTCCACATACTGCCTGAACTGCTTCCTATGGTTCCTGCGTATTTCTATGTCATCACCAAAGGAAGCTTTCGAATCAATCCATCGTATTTTCATACCGTTGAACGGCAAAGACTCCTTCAGCAGAAAATCAGGTGTCTTGGGGAACTTTCCTCTGAGCTCCTTCTCCGTTCGGAAGGTTATGTTATGGTCCGTAAGCCATTTTGCAAGCTTTTCCTCTCCATTTATACCTCTCTTCTTCTGAACTTCAGCCCCTTCTGGAGAATAAAGTATGTCGGCCTTCCGAATTGACCTGAACTCCTCTCTAAGACGCTCATCCTCGATGGTCTCCGGTTCCCTCATCAACCGCCAGAACTTCTTGCGCCCTATGCCCATGTGGGAAGAGAGTATGAGACCGAGCAACACTGGAGGGAAGTTCAGGCGCCTTGCGAGCCTGACTATCGACTCTCCTCTTCTCCATCTCCTGTATAACGCAGGGGCAATCTCCACAATCTGATAGTAGTCCCTTGTTGCATATCGTACCGTCTTTTGTGTGTAGATGACAAGCATGAGTTCCTCAGGAAGATTCCTTTTGGCTGCCTCCCGCTTTATGTCCTCTGGATGTTTGAGTGAATAATATATCTCTGAATATAGCTCTCTTTTCAAGCGACCATACCCTGCTTCCAGCGCATCTTTTTGTTGCCTAAAGCCGCACAGATTTAATATTATTTGTGAAAAACATGGAGAGAGTTTATCATCAGTTAAAAATAAATAGAATATAACTGATGCGAAAACAAGGCAGATCGCTGCCATGCCGGATGGGAAAATGACACAGCAAATCGGTATTTTTACATCAGAGGATATTCCTCCATGGCTTCCCTCTCATGCCAAGGAGTCGAGGAACCAGGTATTTTGGGCACAGATAGCCTCCTTCGTAGAGGTTCCTGTGGCCATCTTTCTGGCCATCCTGATGTTTTATTATTATTTCAGATATTCAGCAAGAAGTTACCTCCTTCTGAATCCAGGTGCGAAGGGGCTGGCCACGGATTTCTTTTCATTTGGTATATATTTCATAGTTATTGTAATTGTCTGCACGGTTGAAGTGGCCTTCATAAAGGCTCACATATCAAACGCCATAGACAGTGGCAAATTCCTGCTGGCGCAGGAAAGATCAATGCTCTGGGGCATTCTAGGCATTCTTTTTGGTCTAGTGCCGGGGATACTCCTGATCTCTGCTTCCGTCAGTTTGAGAGAACTGAATAAACAGCCTACTGCTTCCGCCGACAGCTCGATGCCTAAAACTGAGCAGACCAAAGCTCAGTCCCCTCCAATCCAAAGCGTGAATCAGCCTCCCAGGGCTGAGACACCGACCAATGCTCAGCAGGAGCAAAAGCAGTCCGTCTATGTGATACCACCTGCAAACACAAAGATGCACACCGATATGATCAAATGCAAGAAATGCGGTGCGTCATATCCTTCATTCATGCATGCATGTCCTAGCTGTAATGAGCCTAAGTCTTAGTGCGATCAAAATATGTGACACTGGCATCATAAATCTTCAATACTCGATGATATGGAATGCTTTTGTCTCCTATGGTTTCTATGAAGGAGCGAGTAAGGGTGGAAATATCATCGCCTGAAAGTATTGCAGTGTCTCCAGGTGAGCCTCTTGAAACGTAAAGCACAAAAATGCCAGACAAACCGTCTCTTCGCGCATACTTTATCTTGTTCAGAGTGCTCCGTGCGTCCACGTGCCTTTAAAGCTCCATACAATAAATGAGCTTATTGTGGAAGAATAAGCGTAACAGTAGAAGGTAATATTTAATCAGTCATTGCTGTTGCCTGGACTGAAATGGATACCTTGAATTTGGCACTTGTTGGTGGTCCTCAGGGCAGGCTTATTGAAATTGCAGGCGCCATTGGTAAGAAGGGCACTGAAAGTGATCTGATCATTTTTGACAGGAAGACAGACGAGAAGTGCTTAAGTATAGTAATTCCCAAGAGCTATCCCGAGAGAATGCAGCCGTTGCTGCAGTCGCTGAACATGGCTGATGCTGTAATCTTTGTGCCGGAAACCGTGGACAGCATCGCGGGTGAAATCATTGTTGCCACAGGATGTGTTGGAAGGGGAGGGACACTACTCTCCGACGCGGACACCGCTGCCCGTCTTCTACCTCTTTTGAGAGCCAGTGGAAATGAATGGGCGCATATGGAGACAGGAGACGACACGACCAGAGAGCTCAGGGAAAAGTTATGGAACATGAAAATCCAGAGGAGAGAGAATGAGGAACACTGGAGAGTAGATGTTGACCACTCATTTGAGGTAAGAGGTGTTGGAACAGTGGTTCTTGGCGTCGTGAAATATGGACGAGTGAAGGTTCATGACCGTCTTCTAAATGTTCAGGCGGGGAAGGAGGGAATGATCAGATCCATACAAATTTTCGATGAGGATGTGCCGGAGGCGTCCGCTGGCAGCCGTGTAGGACTTGCGCTGAAAGGGCTCACTGTGGAGCAGTTGCCTAGAGGAACGGTCCTTACAAATGACATGCATTTTGAAGCTTCCAATGAGATAACGATCGAATTCAAGAAGGAGAAATATTTCAAAGATGCCTTGCAGCCTGGTAAAGCCATACACCTGTCTGCGGGACTCCAGTGCAAGGAGGCCAAAATAATCTCTTCAGATGGCAATATGGAACTGGAAACTGCTGAACCGGTTGCCTTCGGGGATGAAATGGGTGTCCTTTTCCAGGCGAGACCACCCTCGGGACTGAGAATAGCAGGCTCAGGCAGGATGGGAAAGCTTTTAAAGTAGAGTTGCAACGGTGGATGGACATATGTTCCCGCATCTGAACCTCTTCGCGGTCAGCGAGACTATTGTTCTCACTCTTGGATATGCAGGTGTCTTTTACTGGATGTTTCTTGATAATGCGATTTTGCCGCTTGGTGGCGAAGCACTGATAATCTTTGCTGGTGTTCTGGCGAAACAGGGCTCCATGAGCCTTGCCACAGTTATAACGGTTCTTCTGATAGCTGCAGTTGCAGGTTCTGTCGTTGGGTATGCAATTGGCAGATATGTGGGTAGACCTATTTTAGTCCGTTACGGAAAGTATGTACTAATCAGAGAAGGTGATTTGAGGGCGGGGGAAGCGTTCTTCGCTAAACACGGAGACATAACCGTCTTTCTCGGGAGACTTGTGCCACTCATCAGGACGTATATCTCCATTCCTGCAGGACTCACTCGTATGAAATTCATCAAGTTTCTTGCTTACTCATTGCCTGGTATAGCCATTTTCATCATCGGTCTGGCTTATCTTGGCTATACGCTTTCCGGTCAGGTGAAATCACTGCTCGGAGTTGCTTCCACATATTCGGTGGCTGGGGGAGTCATATTACTACTTCTGATAATAGTGCTGATAGTGAGAAAGGCGCGCGCCCGTCAGCCGTCTGCAGAGTGAATCACTCATAGTAAAGATTGCCCGAAGTCCGTTGGTCTCGGTCAATCTTCGATCCCTTCTTGTTAATCCGCGGCCTTCCGGAATTTCCATCTCTTCTGAATGTGATGTCAAGCAACTGCAGGAAGCGATTCATGCCTTCTTTCATAGTCAATGGAGAGGAGGCATGCCCTTCAAACGATGGACTTCCGCTGAAGGTTATTAGTCTGTCTGCGGCGAGATCGATGAAATAGATATCGTGTTCCACAACGAAGGCCGACTTTTTGGCATTCTCTATTACCCGCCTGATCACCTTTGCAGCCACCATGCGCTGAGCCACGTCTAGATAGGCTGATGGCTCATCTATAAGGTATAGGTCTGCGTCGCGTAGCAGACATACTGCGATGGCCACGCGCTGCATCTCCCCGCCTGATAGTGAAGATGCTTTGGAATCCAGGAGATAGCGCAGATCTAGTGGTTCGATGACTTCCGATATGTAGAACGGTGAGGATACCCGTTCTCCCCCTGCTCCAGTAAGCAGTTCTCTGACGGTTTCGTCGGTTGAAAATGAGACATATTGCGGTTTGTAACTGACAGAAATGGTTCTGGGTATGTGTCCGGAGGAGGCTTCGATTTCACCTGACAAAACACGTATAAACGTTGTTTTACCTGTGGCATTTCTTCCAAGCAGACCAACCACTTCGCCCCGCCTCACCTCTCCCGACGCGGCCTCCATTTCAAAGGAGGGATACTTTACAGCAAAAGAAGGATAGGAAAAGGCCACTTCTGGTGGGAGTGGTCGCTCCGCAGGCCTGCTGTTGAAATCAATGGAATAATTCCTAAACCTGATGTTCTCCTCCTTTAGCCTGCCTTCAAGATATGCATTGACCGCCGTTCTGGCCCCCATGGCCCTCGAAACAATACCATAAGCGCCGTACACGCCGTAGAATATATTCACATTATCCGAGAGATAGTCGAATATGGCGAGGTCATGCTCTACAACAACGCACATTCTGCTTCCACAGATTTCCCTAATTGCGGCCGCAACCTGCAGTCTTTCTCCGATATCCAGATATGAGGAAGGCTCATCTATCAGATAGACGTCTGCATCTTTCAACAGGGTTGCTGCAATAGCAACTTTTTGCAGTTGTCCTCCTGAAAGGTGATCCAGTGGGCTGTCCATGGCACCTCGAAGGCCGAGCATATCGCTCACTTCATCCAATCTACCGCTGCTGTCAACACGTTCAAGCATCTGCCTTACAATTCCTTTGAATACACGCGGAATACCGTCCACGTACTGCGGCTTGAGGGCCACACTCAGCTTTCCTGAATAAAGGGATGAAAAGTAACCCTTCAGACCTGTGCCCCTGAAAAATTCTACCACCGCATCCCTGTCCGGGGGTGTGTCAAACTTTCCCAAATTAGGCACAACATTTCCAGACAGGATTGAAAGAGAGGTGCTTTTCCCTATTCCATTCTCCCCAAGAAGACCGATCACCTTTCCGCTTTCTGGATATGGAAGACCGTAAAGCCTGAAAGAGTTCATGCCGTACTGATTGAGAAGGTTTTGATGCAGCTCTTCAGGCAGACCTTCTATGCGCAGGGCATCAAAAGGGCATTTATTTACACATATGCCGCAACCGATGCAAAGTTGTTCATAGACCACGGGCTTTCCCTTTTCGCCCATTTCTATACAATTGGTGCCAGCCCTCACCACTGGACAGAAGGTGATGCATTCCTGATTGCAACGCTTCGGCTGACATCTTTCCTCGAGCAGCACCGCAACTCGCATACACGGTATTCACGCTCAGCGCATATATCAATTCATGCGAACCCATGGCGGCCGGTTCGGGACTGATTTACAGTGGTAATCGGTAAAATGCGCGAAATACTTTAATTCAGGCTGATATCAACTGCCTGGCAGGTGCGTCATTTGGAGAGAATAGCCGTAAATGTTGCCTGGCCATATGCGAACGGCCCCGTCCACGTGGGACACATGGCTGGAAGTCTTCTTCCACCGGACATATTCGCTAGATACCACAGGATGAGGGGAAACCGTGTGCTGATGGTTTCTGGAAGTGATCAGCACGGAACACCTATCACACTAGAGGCAGAAAAAGAAGGTCTGAAACCAGAAGAAGTAGCTGAAAAATATCACGAGTTAAACCAAAAATCGATCGAGTGGATGCAGATTGAATTCGACATTTACACCAAAACACACACAGAAAACCACAAGGAAGTTGTTCAGAAATTCTTCACAGCGCTGCAGGATGCCGGCTACCTATACACAAGGAAGACGAACCAGTATTTCTGTGTTAAAGACAATAGATTCCTTGCAGACACCTATGTCAGAGGCACATGTCCCAAATGCGGCTTTGAGGATGCCAGGGGAAACCAGTGCGAGATATGTGGCACCACCTTTGAAGCAGGTGAATTGCTGAATCCTATTTGCATAATTTGCGGAAATCCAACGATTCTGCGTGAGACAGAGAACGTATTCTTCGCCCTTTCTTCATTGAGCGGCAGGTTGTCTGAATATCTATCTGACAAGAACTACTGGAGACCTGCGGTCTTTGATTTCACTAAAAACTGGCTCGCCTCGGGTCTTACCGACAGGGCAGTGACAAGGGATCTTGAATGGGGCATACCGGTGCCTGTGGCTGGCATGGAAAACAAGGTGATATATGTCTGGTTTGAAGCGGTCATAGGGTACCTTTCCGCTTCGATAGAATGGGCGAAGCGCAGAGGAAAGGAGGAAGCGTGGAAGGAATTCTGGACCGAGCCCGGAGCGAAACATTACTATTTTCTTGGAAAGGACAACATACCCTTCCACTCCATAATTTGGCCGGCAATGCTCTTGGCGCATGGCGGACTGAATCTTCCTCATGACGTGGTGGCAAACCAGTATCTCAACGCACCTGGAGGCTTCAAGTTCTCCAAAAGTCGCGGTGGTGCTCCAACCATTGAGGTGCTGTCCTCATTTCTGGACGCGGAGCATCTAAGATACTACCTCACTTCTGTCATGCCGGAATA
>JAVZQA010000048.1:0-9675 GCA_038881315.1 Methanomassiliicoccales archaeon | reverse complement strand
TTCCTCCTTTTACGCAATAGCCTACACAAGCGGCCTAATCTGGCTGCTCATAATTCTCGCGCAGTCTGTGGTTGCTCTCCCCGTGATATTCAGACTGCTCGAGAATGGCTTCAGGACTATTCCAAACACCCTTACGGATGCAGCGAGAACACTCGGTGGGAACCCATTGTTCGAGGTGGACTTGCCGCTGGCATCACAGGCGTTTGCAGCTGCCCTTGTCTTCGGGTTTGCAATGAGTCTGGGTGAGTTCACATCCACCAACTTTCTCGCCACATCAAAATACATCACACTGAGCGTTGAGATATACGCGCTGAGAACAGTAAGACTGTTCAGCGCATCAAATATGGCCGCGTTGCTGCTACTAATCATAAGCCTGTTCGCCTTCTATGTGATACAGGTGCTCGGGGAGGGATACGCTGGCATTCGTCGAAATTGAAGGTCTCATAAAAAGATACACCGGCGGTTTTGTTCTCGGCAGGATGGATCTTGAAATGGAACACGGTGAGATTTTTACACTAATGGGCCCAAGCGGGTCAGGGAAGACGTCTTTGCTGCGCACTATATGCGGTCTCGAGGAAATTGATGAGGGAAGAATAGTGCTCGATGGAAGGGATATAACGCACCTCCCGCCCTCAAGGCGGGGTACAGGCATGGTTTTCCAGGATCTGGCGCTCTTTCCCCACCTAACTGTGTATGAGAATATTGCCTTCGGTCTCAGAGCGTCCCGTTTGAGGGAGGAGGAGATAAGAGGGAGGATTAAGGAATTGGCCGTGCGGCTTAACATAGAAGAGATGCTTTCCCGCTACCCAGATCAACTGTCCGGGGGGCAGAGACAGCGAGTTGCGCTGGCAAGAACGCTTGCCCCCTCCCCCAAACTACTGCTGCTCGATGAGCCACTGAGCTCTCTCGACGAACAGTTGAGAGCCGAGGTCAGGGGATTCATAAAGGCGACTGCGAGGGAATTCGAAATCACAGTCATCTATGTTACACACGACCACCGGGAGGGGCTCTTCATGGCTGACAGGGGAGCACTGATCTTCGACGGTAGGATCGCAGTGAGCGGAAGGCCTGAGGAGCTGTTCAGGGAGCCTCGGACAGAGAAGATTGCCCGCTTCTTTGGTTACAATGTGGTGAGATTCAACGACAAAACAGTTGCATTTCTGCCTTCGGACTGCATACCAGACATCTCCGGTGAATTAGAGGCGAAAGTTGTCTCATATGGCTTTGAGGGGGAGAGCATGAGTCTTCATGCAATAACGCAAAATGGCGAAACAATCCGTATCCATCTCCCACCGGATGGTTCTTCAGTTGGAGGAGATATGAAAGGCAGGATAAGATTTAGTTTGCGGAGAATGGTGGAACTCCGCTCCGATGAGAATGCTCATTCTTCCCTGCGAACCATATAATCCATGAGATCCGTGAGGAGATCCTTTGCCTCACCGTCAGGGAGGAGCGATAACTTCTCCCTCGCCTCACGCATGTATTCGAGTGCGAAGTTCTTAGCATAGGATATCGAACCGCAGTTGTGCAGAAGCTCTATCGAGTCCTGCAGCATACGCCTGCTTGCCTTCTGGTTGCCAAGGACGGAGAGCAGGTCCTTCTTATCTTCCCCTTTCAATGAGCCCAGGGCATGCACTATCATAAGTGTGCGCTTTCCCTCCCTTAGGTCACCACCGAACGGTTTTCCTGTCTTCTCCTCGTCTCCCTCAAGATCAAGGACATCATCCCATATCTGGAAACCTATACCCATGAGGTGACCGCACTCCCCCATTGCCCTGATCTGTTCTATGCTTCCCCTCGCGATTATTGCTCCTATCCGCGCTGCGGCAAAATACAGTCTGGCGGTCTTCTTACCCACCATGGTAAGATACTCATTTATACCTACATCATCGCGCTTCTCAAACTCCATATCCATCTGTTGCCCTTCGGCAACCTCTCTGACTGCTACGGCGGTATCGTTTAGTATTATGCGGAGGAGGACATCATCGACCTTGAGCCTGCATATTTCTTCGAATGCAAGTGCGAAGAGAGCATCTCCCGCCAGGATAGCAGTGGGCATATCGAACTTCTTGTGCACCGAAGTTATGCCTCTCCGCATGTCTGCATGATCCATTATATCGTCATGGACAAGTGTGAAATTGTGTATGAGTTCCAGTCCGGCACCGAAGGGAACGGTGGCTTCCCCGGCCCCGGAGATGGCGTCTGCCGCGAGAAATGCAATTAGGGGCCTGAGCCTTTTCCCACCGGCAAGAGGATAATGCTTCATGGCCGATCTCAGTGTTTCATTCTCTCCAACCGCAAGCGCTATTTCGATTTCCCTGTTGATTAGCGCCCTCCTCCCGCTGAGCCTGTCCATGACGCTCATTTGCTAAATCATCCCTTGGTTAATGCGAGCGATATACAGAGGCTAATTAAATTGATTTGCTTGGAACCTCTGCCTTCTTTGAGGCTCAAATGCTTCGACCCACTTCCTTGTGCGCCCTGAAAGCATATATTCTGCGGTTGAGAGGGAAGCGATATCAGCACAAGAGGAAAGAAACATGGCAGCCTTGAGTTCTTGCAGCATCGCCTGGATTTCCGACAGCACTTCCTTCTTCCCCTTGACCGCCTGCCTTATCACTGCGCCCGCGATACCTGCAGCGGAGGCACCGAGAATCAGCGCTCTTGCCATATCCAGCCCATGTCTTATGCCCCCAGTGGCGACTAGTGGAAGACCCACAGACGAAAGAATAAGCGAAACGGGCGTGGGTATGCCCCAGTTCCAGTAGAGGTTGCCGAGTCTGGCGCCAACACTGTCATTATGCTGGACTGCTCTGTAATGCTCCACAGCCGACCAGCTTGTGCCGCCTGAACCTCCGACATCTATAGCCTTGACACCAGCCTTCTTGAGTTTCAGTGCTGTGGTTCTGCTTATTCCTGCACCTGTCTCTTTCGCCAATACGGGCAATTGTCTGCATATGTCCGCAATCGCGCTAAGTACGCCCTTTGCACGTCTGTCCCCTTCGGGTTGAACCACTTCCTGCAAATAATTGAGATGGATGGCGATAATATCTGCATTAATCATCTCCATCGCTTGCCTTGCCTCCTCGACCCCGTACGCTCGCTTCCCCCTCTGCTGTATGAGCTGTGGCGCGCCTATATTGGCGATCCGCAGCGGTATGTCATATTCAGCCACCACACTGTATGTCTTAACCATCCCCCTGTCCTCGAGCGCGGCACGCTGGCTGCCAACACCCATTGGTATCTGCAGTTCCGAAGCTGCAAATGCGAGATTCTCGTTGATTTTACGGGCCTTATCGTAACCCCCTGTCATACCCGATATCAATATTGGGGCGGATATCTTGCGACCCAAGAGGGTTGTTTCTGTGCGGATCTCATCGAAATCGACTTCAGGGAGGGAGGAATGGACGAGGAATACATCGTCCCAGTAGTTGACAGATGCACCGACCTCCCTATTGACCACTATGTCTACATGCTCGCCCTTCCTTCTCTGTGTAGTGCTGCGACTTCCGGATTCAGGCATCAAATCCACTGATGCACTAAGTGCACGGACTTGCCACATACAAGGGTGATATAAGCTTCTCTCTTTCCCTGCCTTTGCCTTACAATTGCTCCGTAAAATAACCGAAAGTGCAAACTGACCTCGACGACGCATGGCCACAGGTTAAAGCTGCCTCTATGGAGTGAAACCGACTACTCCGATTTTTAATAAGTTGGAGGAATGGAAATGCGGCCGTGCGTAAAGACACCCGGACTATTGAGGAGGCAGGAAGGTTGAAGGATTCCCGGAGAATCAATGGGAGACATGCAGGCCGCATTCCTTCTGGCCATCCTCCCAATACCATCGGCCTGCCCTCTGATCTTCCCAGGGGGCAACAGCCCTTGTGCACGGTTCGCACCCAATACTCCTGTAGCCCATGGAATGCAGGCTGCTCACCGGCACAGCATGTTCGCGGACATAATTCCAGACCATCCCCTCAGTCCAGTCAGCAAGCGGACATATCTTTATGAGATTCCGCTGAGGATCTCTGGCACATTTACTCACGAACTGACGTGTGTCGGCCTGCTCCCTTCTCAGCCCTGTGACCCACGCGCCCATGCCTTCCAGCATCCTATTGAGCGGCAACACCTTTCTCACCCTGCAGCAAAGCTTTCTCATCTCTACGGAAGTGCGGAATAGATTGATCCCATGCGTCCTGACCATCTCCTCCACATCTTTGTAGTCAGGAAAGAGAATCTCTATCCTCATGCCATATTTCCGCCTGGAATCTTCGATTAGCTCATAGGTTTCCTCAGGCAACCTGCCTGTGTCTATGGTTATGACCCTCATGCCGCTTCCAAGTAAATGAAGCATGTCAAGGATGACCATATCCTCAGGGCCGAAACTGCTTGCGAAAACACAACTGTCACCGAGAGAGGAGGCATATTTCAACAGTTCCAGTGCATCCATTTCTTCAGCCTTTGCAGGGAGTTCGAAATCCATGCACAATCCAATTCTGCCTCTCTATAAAATAATGATTTAGTGCGTATTGGTTGTAGATAATATGATTATATTACGCACAGTATTGCTGATTACAGCCTAAAAATGTATATAATTGTGGGCAGTAATATGCAATTATGTCGTATTTTCTACACGAGCTTAACCTCCTTCCACCGCAGGAGCGCGGTGTTACGATGGTCCTGGACAGGCTCTCATACTCAGATGGCGCCCTTCCAGCACTTTTCAGCGGATTCGCAGATGTGATAAAGATCGGATGGGGGCTTCCACTGCTTATGGATGAAAAGGAGCTGAAGCAAAGGGTCGCGTGTTACAGGGATGCGGGGCTGCATGTTTCGAACGGTGGGACACTACTGGAGAGCGCCTATCTCAAGGGCAGCCATGCAAGGGCCGTCCGCAGACTTGCGCAGGCAGGCTTCGATACACTTGAGATAAGCGAAGGCACAGTGGAGATTGCAAGGTCAGCGATCAGGGAGATGGCAGACCTTGCGAGAAAAGAGGGGATGCGTCTTCATTTTGAAGTAGGCAGGAAGAATCCCAGAAACCAGCTCAGTCTTGATGAGACAATCTCAAGACTTGAAGCTGCACTTGACCTTGAACCAGACATGTTGATAGTGGAGGGGAGGGAAACAGGCCGAGGGGTGGAGATATACGATGAAAATGGCGAAATCAAGTGGGATTGGGTGGAAGAGATACTGCGTTCCATCCCCGCAGACAAACTGATGTTTGAGGCACCGCTTGAAAAGCAGCAGACAGAACTAGTCTTGAGAATTGGAAACGGTGTCAATCTCGGAAATGTTGCATTCGCCAGCATTGCTTCCCTGGCCACACAGCGCTATGGGCTGCGCGGCGACACACTGGGGGCACTGACGCACCCATCGCGTCTTTCTGGACCGCCATCAGCAAGATTCATACACTATGTGCTGATGAACCATGGTCCGATGGACCAAAGTGCAATCATGAAGACCACTGGCTTGGACCGAAGGACAGTGCAGAGCGCACTAAGCAAACTCCTGAGTGAGGGGTTTGTGGTTGAAAGGCAGGATGTGCGCGATTTGAGGAGACGCGTCTATGCGCTAGCACCCGGCTCTAGCCGCGCCGCGTCTGTTTCTTCGTCCTGACAACCTTGTATTTGGGCCAGAGGCGACGGTAAGCTGCAATCTCCAGCCATATGGCGACTGCCTCTAGAAGCAGGACAACGCAAAAGAGATACACTGCATAGAGATTGTGTTCCAGGCCGGGCAGATGCATCACGCCGTAAGCGCCTATGGCAGGGCGGAGAAGGTAGAGTTCAGGGATGAGCAATGCATCGATGAATATCGCCAGAACATCATAAGATATCCTTAGAAAATCCTCAAAAATGTAGGAGAGGAGTTCTCTCCTCGAAAGATCCTGCGCCCGTATTTCCTGATCAGCTTCCCGTCTGTACGATACTCTGACGGACCCTGACTGCTTCCTCTGCATATATCCCCTTTCTTGCTATCTCCGGCCTGTCATAAATGAGGCAGGAAACAAAGTGACCAGGCATAACCTCCTTAAGGCGAGGCTTGTCCGGTTTCATCATCTTCAATATGACGCTGTCGTTATCCGCGCCTATAACTATGTCAGTGATTGCCTTGAAGCGGACACCACCCTTTCTTTCTCCTTCCTTTGCTACAATTTTCTTGAATATATCCACCATCTCCGGTGTGAGCGTGGAGGAAAAGACCACTTCGACTTCCCGCTCCTGTTCATCCAGTATTATCTCCTCAAGTTCGGGCAGCTGCGCGACCTCAATGTTCCTTGCCCTGTCAAGCATGTGCTGTATTGCTCCGCTCATGTCCCTTGGAGACCAGCCACAGTTGACCATAGCAACCGGACAGCGCGGGTGGAAGTAGCAGCCCGCAGGCGGATTGGCCGGGCTCGGTATCTCCCCCTCAAGTATGATTCTCGCCCTCTTTGTCCTGGGGTCAGGAACTGGTATGGCCGAGAGTAATGCGGCAGTATAGGGGTGCAGCATGTCGGAGAACAGTTTTTGTGTTGAAGCCAACTCGATAATCTGTCCCAAATACATGACCGCAACTTTGTCTGACATCACACGTATGACGCTTAGATGGTGGGAAATGAAAATGTACGCAAGACCCATCCTGTTCTGTATGTCGCGCAGCAGATTCAGAATCTGGGCTTGAACAGATACATCGAGAGCACTCGTTGGCTCATCCAGTACGAGCAACTGTGGTTCGATGCTTATCGCCCTTGCGATTCCAATGCGCTGCCTCTGTCCTCCGCTGAACTCGTGTGGAAAACGGTAGAGATGGTCTTCACTGAGACCTATCCGCTCAATGAGTTCCTTAGTTCGCTGATATATCTCACTGCGCCTCATTTTGGACAGAAGACGCATCGGTTCGCCTATACTGTCTTTAATCAGTTTTCTAGGGTCGAGGGAACTGAAAGGGTCCTGGAAGATAGGTTGCATCCTTGCCCGGTATTTCCGCATTGTCCTGTCACTGACGCGTGTCAGCGAATACTTCTTTCTCAGAGGCATCAGCTCCTGACGCACCTCCCTGAGCCTCGCCTCTTCCTCTGGTGATCTTTCTTCCTTTGAGTCCAGTGAATGATACTCCTCTTCCAGGGCCATTATCTTCTTCATCAGATCCTGAGGCAGATCAAAATACACCTCACCGCCCGTTGCCTTAATGAGTCTAAGGATCGTTCTTCCCAGTGTCGTCTTACCGCATCCGGTTTCACCAACAACGCCGAGTGTTTCACCTCGCTTCAGTGTGAAAGTTACACCATCCAGTGCCTTGACATATCCTGTCCGCTTGAATCCGTTTGAAATTTCGAAGTATTTCTTCAGATTGCAGACATAGAGCAGTACGTCGTCCCCTGTCAGTTAATCATGCCTCCTTTTGAGGATATAGCCAGCAGGCCACCCTGTGTCCTTTGCTTATTTCCAACAGTTTCGGTTTTTCCTTTTCACATATATCCATCTTGTAAGGGCAGCGGGGATGGAACCTGCATCCTGGCGGGGGATATATAAGATTGGGGACGCTTCCCGGTATGGATTCCAGCCTCTGGGATTTTGTGCCATTTGAGCTGATTCTGGGAATGGCTTGAAGCAGTCCCTGAGTGTAAGGATGCCTCGGGTTGAAGAAAATCTCCTCCGTTGGTGCCTCCTCGACGAGGTTGCCTGCATACATAACACCGACTCTGTCACACATTTCGGCTATGACGGCCAGATCGTGTGTAATGAAAAGTATGGATGCCTCGGTCACCTTCCTTAGGTCTTTAATCAAATCCAGTATCTGTGCCTGCGTTGTCACGTCCAGTGCTGTAGTCGGTTCATCCGCTATAAGCATTGAGGGCTCACTGGCCAATGCCATGGCGATCATTACCCTTTGCTGCATCCCTCCGCTGAGCTCGTGAGGATATGAATCTATAACCCTTGTGGGTTCAGCAATGTTGACAAGTTGCAGTAGTTCCAGTGTTCTCCTCCTTGCCTCGGTTCTGAATGGTTTCTCCACCACTCGTCTCAGGAATCTCCGCTTCATAGAAAATACAAAGAACCTCCTCCTGATTAGAGACCTCAGTTTCCTTATCTCCGAGCGTTTTGCATCCAACCGCGATCTGTCGACATGTCTTGAGGCTTCGCGGATCTTTTTCTTGAGTTCATCGATCCTTGATCTCAGCTCCTCGGCAGATTGACTTCCAGAGGATCTTGCCTTTCCATATTCAATCCTGAGGTTGTCAAGCTCGAGCTGCAGATTCTTGACCTCTCCTTCCACCTCAGCCTCAAGGCTGAGAAGCTGGAGGTTGAGATTCAACAGCTGTTCCTGAGCCTTGTAGTAGTCTCTGACCTGAGTGATTAGGCGAACATTTAGACCTGTCTTCTCCCCCTCGGCAAGACGCTTTATTTCTGTAGATATTACAGTCTTGTCTGACTGGTTTTCGAACAGATCAACTGCAGAGCGTTCAATGGCTGAGAGGCCATGTGATCTCACCCAGTTGTTTATTATGCGTCTGCGCTCGGTTTTGTCGGAGGTAGCGAGCACTTCTGCAACAAACGCCTCTATCTCTTCCTGCTTCAGCGTTTCTCGCCTTATGATTGAGTTTGCTATGTCAACACGCTCATGGAGCATTATAGACTCCATTATCTGGTCCCCGACAGTTATCACTGGATTCAGGGCCAGGAATGGTTCCTGAAAAATCATTGCGAGTTTCTTGCCCCTTATTCTGGAAAGCACAAAGTTGTGACGCTTTATGTATCGCTTGTGGTGTTTTATTTTCACATTTGTTTCGCTCTTAACCCTGATATCGACAAGCTTGTCCAGGTCGCTTAGAATGTTGAAGCCGTCGATGTATATCCTGCCAGAAATTATCCTGCCCGGCGGGTCCGGTACAAGATCCATTATGGATGTAGCAGTCACACTCTTGCCACATCCGCTTTCCCCCACGAGCCCGAATATTTCGCCACGTCTCACCGCAAAGCTCACGTCGTCTATTGCCTTGACAATGCCCTTTGAGGTGAAAAACCTCGTTATGAGATTCTCTACTCTGACATAGTGTTCGTCATTGCCGGCCGGTGTCATTTTCAACCTCTCAGTTTGGGGTCCAGTACATCCCTAAGTCCGTCGCCCATCAGATTGACTGATACTGTAAATAGCAAGAGGAACAGTCCCGGTATGGTCACTGGCCACCACATGCCAGTCACAAGATAACTCTCACCATCATTTATCATCTTCCCCAGTTCAGGCACAAAAGGTGAGATGATTGGCAATTGGATGAAATCGAGAGCAGCAATGATAAGCACAATGCTTCCAAGGTCAAGGGAGAGCTGGACAAATGCCGGAGAAAGCACATTGGGAAGGACATGTTTAAAGACTATCCCGATTCTGGAAGCGCCACTCGCTATCGAAGCCTCGATGTATTTCATCGATTTTACACTCAATGTGACACCCCTAGTCAGCCTTGCATAAGTGGGCCACCATATGACTATGAGTGCAATAACAAGTGACTCCAGACCTGAGAAACCGTCACGGGAGAGGACATAGACAAAGGCAATTGCTAGCACGATGGATGGGATGCTGAAGAAGATGTCGGTGATCCTCATGACCACCTCATCTACATAACCACCGAAGAAGCCGGAAATCGCTCCGAGGATTATACCAATTGCAAGCCCCGAGAAGACGATGAGGAGT
>JAVZQA010000047.1:0-9693 GCA_038881315.1 Methanomassiliicoccales archaeon | reverse complement strand
AGGGCACATAACCGGCTCAAGCATGTTCCTTATTGAGGATGATTGCAGGATACTCTATACAGGCGACTTCTGCACACGTAGGAAGGTCTATCTGGAACCCGCGAAGCCGGTAAAAACGGATGTGCTCATAATGGAGACGACTTTCGGAGACCCACGCTACCGCTTCCCTGATCCACTGCATCTCGCCTCTGTGATAAGAGAGTGGACGGAGGATATGTTGGGCGAAGGGCTGTTTCCCGTTTTCAGGATATATCCACTGGGAAAAGCGCAGGAGCTCACAGAAATACTCCGCGGCGTACCGCTTTTTGGAGATACGAGTGTGATAGAGCACAACAGAATTTGCCTGGGAAACAGACAGCCTGTCAGGCCGCTGGAAGAAATGTCCACATTAGGAGGGGCAATACTACTGTCGCAGCATTCACGTGCTGCACTGCCCCCACATGTGAGGCACAGGACAGTGATTGCGGGTGCGTCCGGCTGGTATGCCGAAAGCGGTGCCAGGTATAAGGCAGGTCTTGACGAGGCATTTCCACTGTCAGACCACTGTGACTTTCAGGATCTGATGGAATTCGCAAGGAAATGCGATCCCTCGGTAATCTACACTGTTCACGGTTTCCAGGAGCAATTTGCATCGGAGCTTAGAAGCGAGTTGCAAGTGGAGGCAATACCACTTTCACGCCGCAAGGGTCAGTCTCACATCACTGATTACTGAAGCGCGGGTACGTGCCAGGTTTCATGAAGACACGCAGCGTGTCGCATGCGATGCCCGTTGCAACGTTCTGCATATTTTCAGAGGTCATTAGAGCCCTCGCAAGCGCAACACCTTCTTGTTTCTGTGTAAAGAGCGAAACCACCTCATTCCTCACTATCTTACCTGAAATGGAGGCGATGCCTCTGACTGTGAGGTCAGCTCCACGGCAAATACTGTCCACTGCGCTGTCCTTGAGCACGATGCGCGGGAAGGACAGCAGGAGGGATTCATAGGGTCGAAGCATCCTGCGCAGTTCCGTTTCATCCCCCTCCTTGTAGTAGAAGAGGGCATCCTCGAGCTGCTGCAATGTCACTGCGTCCTGATCATCAAATGGTCCTGACCTCACCCTTCTCAGTTCCTCCATCTGACCGCCAGTACATGCAGCCTCCCCCAAATCCCTGCACAGTGTCCTGATATAGGTGCCTGCCTGACATCTTGCAGAAAAGAGGCAACGTCTTCCGTCCATCTCGATCAGCTTCAGTGAAAAGATGCGCCTTATCCTCCTTTCCCTCTTTACGGCAGAACGCACAGGGGGAACTTGAAAGACCTCACCTGTGAATTCGGAGAAGAGGCGTTCCACATCGGCCCTCGAAATATCTGAATGAAAAGCCATGAGACAGACGTACTCCTTATCGAGATAATGCAGCGCATCCATTACGCGTACAGAGATGCCCGTTCCAACCGGAAGGACGCCCGTAACTCCAGGATCCAATGTTCCACCGTGTGCACACTTCCGGTTAAGAAGGGCAGAGATCCAGGCTGCAACCTGATGACTTGTGGGACCTGATGGTTTATCAATGACAATGATGCCGCCATCCAGGAGCTCCTCCACTGTCCTCTCCTCCGGGCGCTTTCCGTACTGCATCAGATCAGTCCCCGCATCCTCATGGCGCTGAGCACTTCATCCCTCAAAAGCTCTGGTCTTGCAGTAGTAGAGTCAAGACGCAAATCATAGCCAGCAGTATCGGATATGTCTATACCGTAAAAAGCAATATAGCGCTCTCTTTCCCTCTTTCCTCTTTCCCTGATTTCGCTTAGTGCGTCTGACAGACTCTTCCCATCCCGCTTCGCCACCCTTTCCGCCCTGACCTGTTCCTCAGCATCAAGATATACGCAAAATGTCTGAATTCCAGTTCGCCTTAGCATAAAGCACGCCAGTCTGCCCTCTATCACACAACTTCCCTTTTCTCTCGTCAGGCGCACTACTTCCTCATCCAATTTTATGTCGAATTGGCTGTCTTCAGATGCGACACGATTGAATTCGACCACTGAAAGACCGAGTTCCTTTGCCCTGGTCCTGAATATCTCACCCGCAGAAATCAACGGCAATGAAAGGGAGGAGGATAGGAGCGATGCCAGTGTGCTCTTCCCGCTTCCTGCAGGTCCGCCAACTGATATGATCACAGAACTGCCATGGGTGCAGCGTATAAATTCATTTGTAGCTAATGTGCCGTAAGTTTCTCAAGCCTGCGCTTGAGTATGAGGTATCTCAGCGCCCTCTGATATATCTGGGTGAACGGGATGCCGAGTATGGCATATAGATAGACCCATGTGGGAAAGACCAGGAAGTAGTGGGTGAAATAGGTTCTATAGGACCATGGAAGTGTAAATGCAGGGTAGTGGAGTTTCAGCAAAAAGATGCCCAACCATGTAAAAAGTGGAAATATGATTATGAGTGTGACAGGCAGGATGCGCATCTGCTTGTTCATTAATTGTGTATTCTCTACAAGATAACTGTTCTGAACCTGGTTCAGTTTTTTTATTCGGTCCTGGTCACGCGATTTGAAGGCTTCCCTCTGCTCTTTTCTAAGCGCACCCATTATTGTCTGTAGTCTCGCTTGCTCCACGAAATCTGTAAAGATTATGCGCAATGTGGTTCCAACGAGCACCACGATGAGCTCGGCGAGCATAACGGTGATAATGGGAAATTGCCCACTCAGTCCAATGGTTGGATTGAGCACCACGCTCAGCGCGCTAACGGTGGCGTCCCTGAAGCCCGGGTTCAGGAAAGCGATGAGCAGTGCCAGCATAACAAACAGGGAAATGAACATCGAACCCGTGCCTTGCGGAACCTGTGGTGTTTGTGGCTGCTGATTCTTCATATGAATCACTGATTAAAGAACTGTCTGAGTACTGGGTGCATTTCCATCATCTGCTCCTGACCAATGGCATCATAGAATTGTATCATTATACCTGTGGCAAGCAGCAGCCCAACACCCGTCGCGTTTCCGACGGTCCCGATCAGATCAGCACCTACGGCCAGGAAGCCTACTAGTGCTCCACTCAGTATGGTAATTGTTGGTATGTATCTTTCAAGCACCCTCTTCATCACCCTGGGATCACGCCTGAAGCCAGGGATCTGCATCCCGCTGCCTTCTATCTGCTCTGCGACCGACTGTGCGTTCATGTTAGTGGTATCTATCCAGAACCTTGCGAATATTACGCTACCCACCACATAAACGGCAGTGAAAACCACCACCCAGCCCAAGAACTGGAAGAAGGTGTGTCCCTGCAGCTGGGCATTACCCGCAGCATATGCCGGATTTATCATAGGCAGAAGCCAGTCGGAGAGGCCGTTGATATTGCTTAAATACCAGGCAAGGCCACTCGTGGGCAGCGGAGTGCCCTGCGACACCGTATATGTACCAAGCAGCGCCTGGTGTCCGAGCAAAGGTACCTTCATGAGCGTCGGATTGGTCCAGAAAAGGTAGCTGAACATACTCACATTTGCGAGCAGCGCCGCCACCAGAATCACAGGTATATTTGAAGCATAGATCAACTTGATCGGATACCTGCCTCTCGCCCCTTTAGCCGTTTCGTGAGCTAGCGGAAGTTCAATCTTTGTCGACTCCGTCCATGCAACTATCAGGAACACAACCACCGTGCCGATAAGCGCAACTAGAGGATTTGGCGGACTAATCATCAGTGATTCCAATCCACCCGAACTTAAACTTGAGGAAGAGAAGTGTAGGAGGACATACCCAATCTTAGGTATGGTACCTATAGGTGCCTGCGCCAGTGGTCCCACGGCTGTCCCTGCAGGCTCTGCCGATGCTATGGAGGCTGGATTGAAAAGGCCAGTAAATATCTGCTGGGAAACACCCGCAGCGATGAACAGCGAGATACCAGAGCCTATACCCCACTTGGATACTATCTCATCCATGAGGAATAGAAGGTAGGAACCTGCGAAGAGCTGAGCGATGATGGTTAGATCTGCGAGCGTTCTGCCTCCCCCGTAAAACGGGTAAATACCGAATATAGAAGCGTTGTCTGCGACATGGTTGAGTCCTGTAATCAGTGTGGAGGACGGGTTCAGATAACCAAAAACCTGAGGCACTGCCTCAACAAAAATCATGATTATAACTACGAACTTCTGTGTACTCTGGTAAACTGCCTTGTCCTCATCATCCTGCAGATCCAGGTTTATTATCTTTGCTCCAGTGAAGAGCTGCATGACTATCGAGCCGGTGACGATGGGACCTATACCCAACTGCAGTATGGTGCCCGATGCACCGGCGATGATGGCCCTGTATTGGGCAAAAAGATCCACCTCGGTGCTCTTGTTTATACCATAGAGGTACACATTGCTCATTATGAAATAGAGGAAGAGAATCAGAATAACCCACATCATTTTAGTTCTGAAATGAACGTGACCTTCCGGCTTAGTTATCGCCGGCAGCCTGTCGGTGAAAGGTCTTATCCTGTAAAGCAGGCTTTTCTTCTCTTCCGCCATGTACCGTCTTCAGAAAAAGGTTAGTGCTATTTAAGTGTCACACTTCCGCCCGCAGCCTCGATGCACTTCTTGGCCCTCTCGCTTACACTGCCAGCAGAGATATTCAGTTTCGAGGTCACATGCGCTGAACCCACGAGTTTGTAATACCCCATATCTTCGAGATCAACGCTTATTGCATCCGCCTCGCGCTTCGCAAGACCGCGTTCCTCCAATGCGTCAAGCGACTCCACTAGCGCGTGTAGTGAAATTCCCCTCCTCTCCTCCAGCATCTTCTGTGGTCTTTTGAAACCGTGAACACCAAAATGGAGTGGATCGTATTTCAGGGTGTGCATGTACTTGTGCTTGTGGAGACCTGCATTGCCTCTTCCACCGTGAATCCCTGCACCTCTACCAGACTTCTTTCCTCTGCCGTGTGTCCTAGATCCTCTGAATTTATTCGTTCTGCTTACCATCTTGCACCGACCTCACTGGCATCATCTTCTTGATAAGCGTATTGATATCGGCACCCCTGTAACCCAATGAACCACCGCCGGCATATGGGAGTTTGATAGCTTCCCATCCCTTGCGCGGGGGGTGTAGGCGAATCACCCGCTTTATGCCCTCTCCTTCTAGCGTCGCCTTTCCATCGAGTATAGCCTGTGCCACTGAAAGCGAATCTTTGGATGTAGCCGCAGGTACACCCCCAGGCAACCTGGCTGCCTTTGCGATAACATCTGCGAGCGTCTCTCTATCAATCTCCCCCCACGTGACATAGTCCTTTACAACTTGCAACATCCTCTTGCTTGTCTCCGTTTCAGGAAGTAGAACAAGATGATTGACTCTATGGAGATGCAACTGCTCGAGTGTGAGTTCAGCTGTGTGTTTTATTTTTGAATGTCCCCTTACCCTGATAGCAGCATATGTCACCTGACTCCCTCCTGAACTTCACTCTCCACCACATGAACCGAGGCCATACCCTGATGTATTTTCAATCTTGACCCCAGGTCTTCAGTCACTTTGTAGGTTGCAGTCTGCTTAAGGGCATTGAAAGCAGCATAGGTGAAATTGAGTGTGGTTTTTGAGTGCCCACTTGTAAAGCCCCATGCATCCTTTATGCCTGCAAGATCCAGCACGATTTTGGCCACATTTCCAACCGCAAGTCCCACGCCCCTGGGCGCGGGACGCAAAAGTAGCTCCACAGAACCAGCCTTTCCTTCGACACGGAACGGAAGCGTGTGGGGAGTACCACAACCGCACTGCCAGGAGCCGCAGCCCCGCTTTATCTCTATAATATTCAGTTTCGCATTGGCTATGGCAGCTCTTATTGTTGGACCAACTTCTCTCCCCTTGGCTCTTCCCACACCTATAATACCGTCGCGATTACCTACCACACAGGTTATGGCGAACTTGACCCTTCTGCCGGAATCTGTCATCCGCTGAACCATGTTCACATCCGCGACCTCATCCGCCATATCGGGAACGAGCTTGTCTACAATTTCCACCTCTCTCAAAGGAAGTCTTGAGGCAAGCGCCTGACTTATGGAAGAGATTTCTCCGGATGCCACCAGTTTACCCAACTTTGTACTTGGAACCCACCCTGCGCTCACCCTGTCACCCTCCTCTTAATATTCTCAAACTCCCCGTGTTTTCCTGCAACATTCGCAATGCGCTCCATCGGTGTGAGCACGTCATCCGAATGCGGCACGTCGACGCCTGCATCCAGCAACCCCTTCAGAGCTGCATAAACACCTGAGGCTTTCTTGGGTGAGAGTATGCCTGCATCCAGGACAGCGGTAGAGATACCCTTTATCTTGGCACGTTTTCCTGCAAGCAGACCTGTCAAATAGGCCGCGGCCACATTGGATGCGGCCCCTGCCCAGCCATATTTTACCAGTTCCTTGCTGCTGGCTGCTGCAATTACGATATCTCCTCCTGCATCAAATTCAATCAACTGCACTGAATAATATTTGTTTGATCGCCTGACAGTCGCTCTAGGCATGCCGGAGCGTAGGAGTTTGAGCCTGTGCGAATAATCTGTTCTCCCCTCCCTTCTCCTTCTGAACTCGACCTTGTAACGCGGACCCTGCAACATATCACCTCTTTAGAAGTCCGGCAGCTGCCAGATGCTCTTCCAGGTTTCTCCTTCCCTTGAACATGCCTCCCTTGGAAAGCATATAGTATCGTCTGTACACATGTTTGTCAATCTTACCCTCATCCCTGTATTTCCTCAGCTCCTCCCTCACTGCCCTGATCGTCTTGATCCAGCGCAATTTGGCAGGATATCTGGTATTCAGTGTTCCTTTCCGTGAACCGTGGCCAGTGCGTCTTCCCTTCTCCTTCTGCTTCAACCTTCCCCTTATCCTTCCCCTCGAATTTCCCTTTGCAGGCAACTTTGCTATACTGCCAGAGAGGATTGCCGTCCTGATGTCAGCGCGTGTTATCGCATCCGCCACATCCTGCAGTCTGTTTGGATTGATCCACACCCTGTTGACCCCGCATTTGAGAATGGAGGCTGCCATCCTTCGCTGATATTTCAAATCCATGAAATCACCTGTTCAGCACCCTGATTGAAAGGGCCTCAGCCCTCTCCAGAATTTCCTCTCTTTTCCTGCTACCCACGGAATGCGCTATCCTCACGGCCACGCGCTTTGCATCGATACCCTCGAGTTCTTTAACGGTATGCACGAGTTTTTCCTCAAACCCCGAAGGATGAAGACCCTTAGCCTGATTTGGTCCGCCGTAGCCTATGGAGACTATCTTTGGTCTGTAATAGGCACACAGCCGCATCTTGCTCTGTTTTCCTCTTGGTTTTCTCCATTTGAGTCCCATCCGCTTTGCCTTGTAATACTCCGATCGTAGAAATTCCGGCCTGTTTTCGGATAGGCGCCTTCTAATTTCAAGCGCCCTTCTTACCTCGGGCGGCAAGTCCGGTCTAATCTTTGCCAGTGACGCCTCAAGCTCCTTCTTCCATTGCTCGAGTCTGGTGGCGTCGATACCCAACTTTTCGGTATCCCGCGAACGGATTCGCTTAAGCAACTGTTCAGGTGTTTCTATACCGTTATCCTTTAGCTTTCCAAGCAGTTCAGCATTCATGTCCGAAAGTTCAGCGAGCGTCTTCAAGCGATCACCCTCCCCGGTTTTTCAATTATATATATACCATCCTGAAAGACCCGCCTGTCGTAATCCTTTATGCGTGTTGCTCTTTCTATGTTGGCAGCTGTCTGACCCGCCGCCCATAGATCCTGGCTCCTGACGGTAATTGTGTCGCCGGACACTGTTACCTTGGCACCACCAATAATCTTCGCATTTCTGGGATAACGCTCTCCCAGGAAGTTTTCAATTACAACGGTGTCCCCTTTCACCTGAACCTTTATCGGAAAGTGGGCATATACAGTCTTGAGCTTATACTCATATACGCCTGTGACACCTTCGATAGCGTTTCTTATCTCCGAAGCAACAGTATTGAACACTGCAAGTTCCCGCCTCTTCGGAGAAGGGAGGGTAAGGGAAATTGTCTTCCCCACACTCACCTGTATTCTCCCGAGTATGAATCTCCTCGTTAGCTCCCCTTCCTTTCCGCGAAAACGGAGTGTGCCATCCTCGAGGGAAACATTCACCCCTTGCGGAACCTTTATTTCTGTTTTCAATAGACCTGTAACGGGCATTATTTCACCTCAATAGACATAGGCGAGAAGCCTACCACCTACACCAAGTTCCTTTGCCCTGAACTGAGACATGACGCCCTTGTTTGTGCTCATAATAAGCAGGCCGAAATCTTGCGCGGGGAGATATCGGGATTCATACTGTTCGATGTTATTCCGCTTTACGGCATAGCGCGGTCTGACTACACCACAGTTGTTAATGCGCTTTGCCAGCACAACCTTGAACATGCCGGATTTGCCATCATCGATTAGCTCGAACTCTTTTATGTAGCCGCTTTCCACCATGACACGTATAACCTGCCCCACCAACCTGGATGCTGGCCTGATAACACACGTGTCCTTTCCCCTGATCTCTGCATTTTTGATAACAGACATTGCATCATTAAGCGGATCTGTAAGCATTACAACACCTCACGAATATTTCCTGAATTCTAGCTGAGGTGCAATCTCCCTGAAACATTGCCTGCAGAGATGGAGCCCGTATCTCCTGACAATACCACGCTTTCTGCCGCAACGTCTGCACCCAGTCTTCCTTCCGAATTCCTTCTTAGGTTTCATTCCACCACCTGCAGTCCGTATTTCTCGTTGAGAAATGAAACGCTCTCGGTCAGTGTAAGCTTCTGCCTCGCTGGAAGTTTCCGTCTGGCGACCTGCCTCACCGCCACTCTGTGCCCTCTGCGGGCTAGACACACGTTCACATCCATTCCGAAAACGCCTATTTCTGGGTCGTATTTCATTCCCTGAAAATCGGTGTAATCCGCAATGCCGAATGAGAAGTTCCCTTCAGGTGTGAATGAATAGAGGCTGATTCTGTTTTCTTTGACCCACAGAGCCCTCTTCAAGAAATCATCTGCCCTTGGACCCCGGAGAGTTACACGGCATCCAATGGGCTGCCCACTCCTTATGCCCAAATCCCGAATGGTGCGCTTTGCATATGTGATCGAAGGCTTCTGGCCCGTGACCATTTCAAGCACGCGCTGGGCCTTCTGGAGTCTCTCACCCGCCTCACCCGCTCCAATGTGCACCACAACCTTTTCCAAATATGGATTTCTCATCTGATTCAAAATGCAGACACCTCCGGCGGAGTAACTACAGGTGTTTCGCCGACTGCGAATACGTTGGTCCATACTGTGGAGAAACCTTCTGAAAAGTAAACCAGATTCGGAGATGGCTTATTCCAGCGCTCATATCTCTCAATGGTTGCAAGCTGTCCCACATGGGAACCGCCTGAAATGATCGCCTTCACACCCGCCTTTAACCTGTATACATCGAGTATCTTCTGAGTTGGGACCTCTAGCCTCACCACATCTCCGGTATTCAACTCAGCAGTCGAAAGCAGATTCCTTCCGTCATGGAAGCGCACCTGAACCTTGCCGCCTGCAATGGTTTGTCTTCCTTCGACCCTACAGAGTTTCCAGTTCTTCTCCTCTTTGGGTACGGAGACAAGATGCATCCTGCCCCTCTTGTCTTTGAGCATCCTGTACGCACCTTCCTCATCTTTGACCCATAGTATATCCATAAGGCCAACGGGGAAATTTGGGTCCATCCTTGCCCTACCATCGATGAAA
>JAVZQA010000046.1:0-9901 GCA_038881315.1 Methanomassiliicoccales archaeon | reverse complement strand
CCTGCAGTTCAGAGACCGAAACCGGCTCTTTGTCCTGTCTGTGGTGCCATCGTCTTCCCTGACAGAGTTGACTGTGAGGTTTGCGGCTCCCTGCTGTTCCGAAAGTGTCCTTTCTGCGGTCTGCTCAACAGGGGTACATCCCCTGTGTGTTCCAGATGCGGGGCAGAACTTTAACTCACTTCCTTCTCCTGCGCATGGAGAGGAATACCCACACTATGACAGCGATGACTATTATGTCCACTGCAATGAATACAATGAGCAGATTGGATACAGGCTTGGAAGTCACCAGTGTAAATGCGACGGGAGCAGAGGAGATGGCCGCAGCAATTGAATTGAATTTCACGGAAGCATTCATTGTGTAATGTCCTGCAGGCAGGATGCCGCCCTTGAGGAAAACCGCCGAGACGAGGAAGCTGAAATAGCCGGTTGTTCCACCATAACCGTATATGTTGGTCGGGGTGCCGTTGAATATCCTCACCGATTCTATGAAAGTGCCGGAATTTATGATCACACCCGTGCCGTTGAACTCACCATAGGTCTGCAGCGCACCCTTCGAATTGAATATGTAGAGCGTAACTGTGGAATAAGGCATCACCTTGGCCACGCTGTTCAGATTGATTGTTACATATACGCTGAATTTCTGGTTCATAACAATTGTCGATGGCAGATTCTGCAAGCTAACTGTCTGAGCATGCGCAACCGGAACCGCAAATTGAATTATCGCAATGAGTACAATTGCTGTTAAGGCAAGAGCAATCAGAAGCTTAAAACCCTTACCGCTCATACGTCTTGTCCCCACTAGTCCTCCAGTGTCACTTGCATGATTTATTTAATTCTTTTTATAGCGGTAAAGCCTCAAAATAAATTCCCCCGCATCTATCAAAAACGCTCACGCACTCTCAACAACTGCATCCAGATTACTGCACAACCAGCATTGCAAGGTTTTTTAAGCGGAGGCATCAATTGCCGTCTAGGGTGGAGCTTTGATACAGGAAGCCACTGAACTGATTGGAAAGCAGTGCTATACGGATGAGGGAAGGTATCTGGGCAGCGTGTCCAATCTTCTCATAGATGTGGAACAGGCAAGAATTGATGGCATCTTCATCTCCGAGCCAAATCCCACCCTGGTGGAAGGGGGAACGCCTGTGAATGTCCCCTACAGATGGATTAAGAGCGTCGGGGACATCATACTGCTGAAGTATTTTCCCGAAAAGGTCGGCGGCAAGTAATTCAGTTTTTGACAACCTTCTTGCCTCTCTCCGAAGGAACGATTTTCAGCGTGCCGCTTCGCTCCTTGCTCTCCCACTCCCCCATTGTGTATCTGTCGAGGAAGAGTGCCAGAGCGGAGACTTCGGAGTGCGGTTGGTTTCCCACGGCCACATTGTAATCAACCATTGAATAGACATCACCGGGCACCTTCTCCGCTCCAACAACAACCAGCAGATCTGCGGAGCGGGGAATGCGCTTCATCACCTCGCCCAGTCTTTCCCCGTACATCGTGAGATGCACTCTCGTCCCCTTGAATTCCCTGATGAAATTTCTCCATGATTTCTCATACGTTATCTCCAGTTTTCCACCGAATCGCTTACAGACTGCATCTATCCTGCCTGCCAGATCCTCATCTTTCACGGTAAGAACCATGCGCTCCGCTCCAAAACAGCGTGCAACAAGCGCGACATGCGTCGTAACACGCCTGTCGCGACCGGGCCTGTGTCCCAATCTCAGGACAGTGATCATTCAGAGCTCATCCTTTATCTTCTCCACCCTGTGTCCCCTAAGATCGAGCTTTACAGAGCGTTTGACCACGCTCTTGAGCATGGTCGAGGTCATGCCGAGACTTTCGGCAACATCTCCTGCAAATTTGCCATCTTCGCCAATTTCGTCGAGTATGCGCTTCTCCACCTTCCTGAACTCGCTCTCTGGCATCATTGCAATCGATAGAACATCACTTATTTCGTAGACGGGCCATGTCACGCTAATATGGAACGAGGAGTAGTATGTGTGATAAGCCTTCTCAGGCTGCGCAGACTTGTTTGTTGACTGCCATCTTGTCTCAACGAGTTTCATTTTTTCAAGGAATTTAAGAGCCTCCCGACCCTCCTTTCCGTACTTTTCCTCTATCTCGCGTGCCGTTCTCCATTCCAAGGTTACTTCCTTCAGAACCTGCCGCTTGGCTTCTGTATCAACTGCTCTGAGCATTGGTACCAGATCGGACGGTTCGTTGATGACCTTGATACGATTCATATGCCCTTTATATTACTCCTGCATATAAATCGCTATTGTGCTTGTTCTGCATTTCCTGTATTTCCATTGAGCCACAGCATTCACACAGGCTAATCAAAATACTCTCACTCACGTGGGCCAACAGCCTGAGGAGTGTGATGCAGGAAACGATCCATGTAAGCGTCACAGTATCAGTCTGACAACAGTCACCATCACTGCAGGGAGCACCGACATCAGATAGTCGTCATCAATCGCCCTGAACTTGAAGTGTTCTGACAGCCATGCCACAGTCGAGCCAACCGCAGAGAAATAGAGTGAGTGGGTCAGCGGCAGATGCAGCAGCAGGAAGGCGGTTTCAAATATTATGAAGGAGAGGGGCCAAATAACCACTGCAATGCTCGACATCCCCCTCAATCTCAGTTCACCTGCCAGCGGATCCATGAGTGCCATGGTGAGGAGAGAGGGGAGAGCTATGTAGAATGGAAAGAAGAGATCCACAGTTGCCATTCCCATGAATGCCCATGCAAAACCGGAGAGCCTGGAGAACTCATAGGGTCTCATGCCCACAATCTTTATGCTCAGCTGTATACGCAGTGACTCAAATGCGAGTATGAGCATGATGAGGATGACGAATGCGCTCTCCTTTGTGATGGCCGGGAAGATATGCACTGGTATGAAGTAATACAGTGCACCCAGTCCAGTAAGTACATGAATTGCTCGCCTGAGGGCAGAGCCGTTCTCCACGCCCGTCCATTTAACTAATGACATAAAATCTTTCGCGGTTGATTCCCCGAATCAATTCTGAAAAATCTAATCTATGATGAAACAGATGCTGAAACGATTGGACATGAAAATATGCGTCAACACACAGACTCCGCTCATCAGGTTTCTAATGAATCCTGTGTCTCTCACGGAGAAATATGAGAACCTGGATTCCCCTTTCGATCTCTCGATACTTGAGGAGGGTACGGATTACAGGTTCTCACCGGGCGGTGTCACTGCAATGGTTTATCCACTGCTCAGACACATGCTCTCCTCACACGAAATAGAGGGTGCGGTCTGGGTCTCCCTCTCCCCGGAATCTCCGCCTGAATTCATCTGGAACGATCTGCGTTTCATAAACATTGATCTTGAGAGGGACGAGGCACAGGATTATGTGCGTTTCAAGGACAGGATATGGAACGCAATCCATGGCATTGAGGAGTTCAGGTTCAAATCGAGCGAGTATCTTGCATTCAACATATACAGCTGGAAGACCGCTGACACGCTCCTGCGTCTGTCCGAAGAAATGGATATGTTCTACGTACACGATTTCCAGCAGCTCCAGGTTGGCAATTTTGTAAGCCCGTTCGCACCTGCAGTATTCAGATGGCACATACCCTGCAACTTCGCGGGTCTCAACCCGCACCTCAGGAAATTCATCATACGGAATATGGAGGCGTATGATGCCATAATAGTGAGCACAAAGAAGGATCTGGAGGAACTTATCAGAACGGGATACAGGGGGAAGGCGTATCAGCTGTATCCACACATCGATGAAGATGAGATTCGCAATGCAGAGGAAGGTGCTGTCGCCGAATTCATGCAGCGTGCTGGACTACCTGATGGAAGTCACTTCTTTCTGGTGGTTGCCAGGATGGACCCGGTTAAATCCCAGGATGTGGCGATAAAGGCAATAAAGCGTCTCTCCGCCGAACACCCTGATTATTCGCTCGTGCTCGTGGGTAACGGTAGCTTTTCGGGCAGCAGCAAGGGAGGACTCGGCTCCTCCAAGGGAAGGGAATGGCGGAACAGGCTCGAAAAGCTTGCCTCTGATCTTGGCATAAGGGAGAAGGTCCGTTTCTTCGGTTATGCAGACAGCAGACTGCTCAGGGCAGCATACACAGCTTGTGATGCGGTCATCCTCCCGTCAAGACTCGAAGGTTTTGGTCTGGTGACTGTGGAGGCATGGCTTTCAGGCAAACCTGTGATTGTCAGCACGGGTGCAGGTTCCTCAGAACTCGTTGTGGACGGCTTGAACGGCTACAGGTTCAGCCCTCAGGATGATATGGAGCTATACGATAAAATGCGGGAGCTCATCGAAAGCGGCCGTCTGGATGAAATGGGGAGGAATGGAAAGGAAACTGCTAAACAGTGCTCGCTGAGCTATGCAGCCAAGCGGATTACCGAGATTTTCAGAGAGGCTTCCCACAATTACTGATTGTTTCTTTCCCTCAAGTCAATTATCTCGTCAATGACAGCTTCCAGTCCCCTGCCGCCTTCGAGTTCCATCCTTATGTCTGCCTTCTCCTTGAGCGTCTGAACCGAATTACTTAGCGCCACCTTTAACCCTTTAATGTCGAAGAGGCTGACGTCATTCTCACCGTCTCCTGCAACAACTGTTCTGCTCTCGTCAACGCCCAGTTCGGCCAGTGCGGCCCTCAACCCAACCTCCTTACCCACATCAGATGGGACCACCATACCTGCGCCCACGTTCATGATGAGCTTCGCAAACGGGTACCCCTTTATGGCTTCGCGTGCCGCCTCCACATACTCCCCGTCTACGTATGAAATAACCATGCCCTTCTCAAAAGGCACATTTTTGCTTTGAAGCAGGTGGGCTATCCTCTCCCCTGTCTCCCGTGACAGGAGTTTCATTCCACTAGCTGTCTGAACCACCCCGCCGTTCTCTCCAACCAGGGCATCCAGGCCTCCGAAATATGCACTCGTCCTCTGCAGGAAATCTATTTTCCTGCCCGAAACAATGATCACCTTCAGCCCCCTGCTTCTCGCCCTTCTCACCGTCTCAACCGTCTCCGGCCTAAGCACAAGATCAGGTGTTGTCAATGTTCTGTCATAATCGGTGGCCACTGCCTCAATACTGCGCAGTCTTGTAGCCGCACCATCCAATTCGGTATGCAGACTCATTTCTGTCTTCTCTTCCTGTCTTTTTTCATATAATCAAGGACGGATTTCCATATATGTTTTTCAGGTGCCCTCTTGTTTTCAAAATTATTAATATCCAGGTATTCCGCGAGTGCACGTGCGGTCGAAGCTGAATACCTGCCGGAGACAGACCCGCTGTAATATCCCAGTTGCAGGAGCTTCCTCTGTATCTGACTGCATATGCTGCTGTCGATGGCAAGCAGCGCATCTCTTCCCTTTCTCGAAAGCATCATCAAGTCATAGAGTCGGAACAGGCGCTCCAGCTCATCGATTGGTCTGGTGTGATCGTCCACCCTGAGATCGATGTATTTGTCATTGAAGCCACCGTACCCTCCTTTCCCCCGTACCACCAGCAAAGCGGCAGATTCCTGCCCGCGCCTGTCCCCTCCTGCCTTTTGCCCTGCATGCAGAGAAGCGAGCAGCTTTTCAGGCAGGTCCCCGTCAACGTTCAGAAAGGCGTCGGACATTGCCTGCACAACCTCCGGGCCGGCCAGAATGTTGCCCTGCGCAGCATAGTTCTCCCCGCTTATGCCTCCTGCCCATTTCATGCACTTTCTGCCTGTATAGGTTGCACTTCTCCCCTTCGTGTCAACCATTCCAGCCTGTCTTATGTCCCTGTTTCTATCTCCAGCCGTCAGCAGTTCCAATGCCTCCGACGGTGTCTTCCCCTCTTCAAGAAGTTTCAATCCCTCTGGCCCGTATGTGGTGTTCGCGTATGCCTGGGTTGCAACTGCACCTACGCCTGCCCTTGCCCATGGCACCACGGCGCCGACAGCTATGAACTTCGACTGCACTGCAACGCCAAGGTCACCCGTTTCAGGGTCATAGGCAACAATGGAGAATGTGGATACCAGTCTCTCCTCACCGATCTGCATGGTATCAACCAGACATCCGCTTTTCTTCCGGAGAACGCTGCTCAAGTCTCTTCCTCCTCTCCTTCCTGAAGTTTTCAGGTTCTATATTGAAAACGCTGCATGTCCTCTTTGCACCCATCCCTCTGATGCGCGGATATATGATTGGCGCTTCCTCAGCAAATTCGAAGTCAATGACGGTGCTTCCTCCTTGAAATTTCCCTCCGTCGCTGACGTTTGCGTACGCAATGGGCAGACGATTTTCAAGTGCGCGCACAGTCGCATAGAGCCGCCAGGGTCTTGTGCCGGCAGCAGTAATGCGGGAAGGGACAAGGAGCACATCGCATCCCTCCGCCGCACATCGTCTCACAATCTCAGGAAAGTCAAGATCGTAACAGATAATCACCGAGGCATTCAGTCTGTCCAGGGCAAACACATGCGGCCTGTCGCCGGGGCTGAATATTTTGCTCTCAGCTTCAAAAAGATGCGTCTTTCTGTATTTCTCCAGAATCCCGCCCTTTCTACCGAGGACATAGGCACTCACAAACACCTTCCTGCCTTCACGTTCCATAAGTGCGCCGCTCACCAAATTGCAGCTGTTCTCCTCCGCTATCTTTGAAAGCTGTTTCAGAAAGGGAGAGTCATCTGTGATGATATTCTCCCCTGTCATACTCATCCATCTCTCTGGTGCGAGAACAACATCAGCATCACGTCTCGCGGCGTCCTCAAAGAGAGGCAGTGCATCCTGCAGTTTCTCGGTGTAAAACTGCAGCAGTGCAATTTTCAGTTTCACGCCCTCCCTGTCCATTCACCTGCAAAAGACCACATCACGGCTGCAGAGAGCATTATGACGCAGTAAAAAACCGGGAAGAGGAAAAGGGCTAATGCAGCAGGTATGCCTGTAAGACCGTTTATAACGGTTGCCAGCCTGTAAACATAATTCAGTGGGAGCTCCAGAAACATTGCACTTGGAACAGCAAAGCCGACGACCGCTGCAGCAGGCAGTGCGCGTCTCCAACGCACAATCAGGAAAGGAAGGGCTGCTGCCACTGCAGTATAGGCGTATTGCACAACATTCACCAGTATGAAGGCGAGCACTGCTGAAAGGATTACAGCAATAATCAGCCTCTCATTTGTAGACGTAGTGGAACACCTCCTTCTGGTTCTCCATATTGTAGTATCTGTGTGAGAGCCAGAATGGCAGCTGGTTCTCAAAATATGCGCTCAGTACATTCTCTGAAGGCCCTCCGGGAAACACACCGTAAAACTGTCCCGTTGCAGGAGAGGATATCTCTCGCAGTGAGGAACCCACGGTGACATAGGGGAGAGGGACATTAGTCGAAAAGGGGACACCACCGACGCTCACGGTATAGCTGTCACCCCAGATAGGGATGGGCGGTACCGAAAGCGCGTAGAGACCTGTCAGGCTGGCAATGCTCAGCAGATGAACTCTACCCCAGTTCCAATCCTCCGGATTGTTGCCAAGCCTGGTGACAAGCAAAGCGATCTCTCTTTGAAATGCCTGGCGCAGTGCGGAAGTGAAATTGCCGTTGAACCAGTAGGAACCGGGGTCGTTGATTGCAAGGTAAAGTGCGGTGGATGCAGGCGGAAGCTGCAGAGCTGAAACTCCCTTTGCGCTGTACAGGTTTTCAATGGTGATGTTGTATAGCTCGCTTATAAGATACCAGTAGATGGTTATACCGCTTTCATTCTGATATGCAGTGTAGTTCCATTCATCTAAGATTCGCAGCGCCTCGGCAGCTGTGTTATTCATCGGGCTGCCGTTCAGTGCCTTGACCATGACAGGGGTGAACTGAGAGGCCCAGTAATCAGTAACATTCGACTGCAGGGACATCATTTCCTGTATTGTCATGCCTGCATGGTTCTTCAGGTAATAGTAAATCGTCGATGCCCTTCCGCCTGAAGCCCAGTAGCCTCCTATGAACGGGAATGGGTAGTTTTCGCCTGCAGTGGGCTGATTGGGCGCAAATGCGAACCCTCTAGCAGGGTCTTCCGTTTGAGGTAGAAGAGTGAACGGAATGTGGCCATCAGGCTCATATGCAGGCATGGTGCCGTTGAGCAGACTTCTCGCGCCAACCACTCGCACCGTCCTGCCGTCCGGCAGCGTCTCGTTAATCAATGGATAGTAACCTGCGGTTAAAATGCCTGCATGGTGCAGAGAAGCGAGTGCAAAATTCTGAGGCGGAGTGCCCCAGTATTTGAGTGCATTTAGCATACTGCTGTAATTAGTTGACTGATCAAGCAATATCTCTGATACTACGTCGGTGGAAGTTGTGGATGCATTCCAGTTGAGACTTATGCCATACTGTCCATCACGTGCAATAAGCGGCCCGTTGTTTGTGTAGTAGAGGGTGTATTGTTTCCCCATCAGTGTGTAGTTGTATGCAACAAGTGGATGGTATGTGCCGTTGTAGAGGTAGCTGTCTCCATTCAGTATTTCGAGATAGACATTGGCTGAATTCCCCTCCGGTGTCGTCAGTCCCCACGACGTGTTCTGTGTGTGTCCAATTAGAACCCCAGGAAGACCGGCAAGTGACCACCCGGTGACATTGAATCCAGGGGAAATTAGTTGAACCGGTATCCAGAGGGAAGGTGCGTATAACGTGAGATGCGGATCATTTGCAACCATTGGAAAGCCGCTTGCGGAATAGTTGGAGGTCACAATCCAGCTGTTGCTGCCTACAAAGCTGCTTCCTAGGAATTGTTCGTATGGATCTGTTATGTTGTTCAGCGCACTCCTTATCAGAGTACCGAGTTGTGAGAGAAGTGTGTCATTTACACCTGTTGCCCATCGCTGATACCAGTTCTGGGACCACAGATATGGAGGTGCGATGCCCTGTGAAGCGAGGCTCTGCCCATTTATTTCACCCGAACCGGGCATGACTGTGAGATTCTGGGTGTAATACGGATAGTAGGGCCAGATCTGTGAAAGCTCCTGATAACCGAATGCATTGTACAACAGAGCGGAGGTAAGCGGTGCAGTAGCCCCTGTCGTTAGAGACCACGACATGAATTCCTGCCATGCGAAAATATAGTACGGGGAGTAGAGGAATGGTTGACGACCAATAAGTCTGAAACCTAGAGGCAGGTTTGAGGCAGTGGCATTTATGAAATCATTGACTCCCTGACTGTAATCAACCAGATAGGAATAATAGGTGCTGTAGTGCGCCTCCATGAAATGTTGGAGCAGGCGTGCATTCTGAGGTATTCCTATGGTGTACATTGCTTTGTCCGAGGAAAGACCTGCGCTGCCAACAAGCTGACTCAATGTGCCTGAGGCAAGCGCGGCCTGCAGCTCGATCTGGAATAACCTGTTTGACGCTGTGTAGTACCCCTGTGCAAGAAACATATCGTGGGCATTCGCAGCCCTGATGTGTGCCATGCCGGTTTTGTCCATGGTGACATTGACGCTGGAAATAAGGCCAGGGACACGCAGCACTGCAGAGGAGTAGCTTGCATGTTTAACCGTAATCCAGACTCCATTAGCCGGATTCAGCAGATTTGCCTGCAGTGAGAGAAAGGAAAGGACAATGACAGGCACAATAATCAAAACCCTTAGTCTTTTGTCCACGCCTTCCTTATCCAGCAGGCTCTATTTATTTTATGCAATAAGTTGTCTGTGCCTAAACTCCGATAGACTCTACCCACCTTTTTTTTGCAGGAGGGACAAGGGTGACCAACGGTAGTAAACCTCAATACCAACCATTACCAACGGTTACCAGCAATGAAACTCTCTGACTGGGCAAGGAAGAAACAGATAGACTACAAGACCGCCTACAGGCTTTTCCGCTCCGGCAGATTCCCCCGCCCTGTGGAACAACTGGCTACCGGCACCATTCTTGTCCACGAACCGGAACCATCCCACATCGCTCCGGCGGTGG
>JAVZQA010000045.1:0-10076 GCA_038881315.1 Methanomassiliicoccales archaeon | reverse complement strand
ACTCAAGCTTCCGGTTGTAACTTTCACCGATGGCGATCCATGGTCCTTCAGAATACATGCATCGGTTGCCTATGGCGCCATAAAGACAGCCCACATCTCAGAATATCTTGCCACACCTACGGCCGAGTTCATAGGGATAAGCGCCTCTGACATACTAAATTATGATCTCCCCACAGACAAATTGTCGGATAGGGATATCAGTGCTCTGAATGCTGAACTGTCAGATCCACGCTTCAATGACCAGTTCTGGAAGAATGAGATAGAACTGATGCTCCGGACAGGTAAGAAAGCGGAACAGCAGGCGCTGGCAAAATACGGTTTGGACTATGTGACAGACACGTACCTCCCCGAAAAATTGACGCAGGCAGGCATAATCTGATCATCATCAGACAACGGCCATTAAACTGTAAGTGGGGAGATGTGTGCACCGATGAGGCTTGAGTTACTCTTAACCGAGACGCCCTCACCCAGGACAGAGCGTTCTATAAGCACATTGTCGCCTATCCTGCAACCAGGGGAGAGAATTGACCCCTTGAGGTCGCACCTCCTGCCTATCCTACACCCCTCGAGTATGAGGCTGTCAACAACGCGCGTTTCCGCTCCCACCTGAACTTCATCATAGAGCGAAGAGCGTTCCACGGTGGTCCTATCGTCGAGCACAACGTTCCTGCCTATGAAGGATGGTCCCCTGATTTCCACATCATTGCCACACGCAGGAACAGCCTTCAGCATGAGCTTCCCGGAAACACTACAGCCGCGGACTTCATTCAACTGTCCATATTTTTCCACCAGAACGGCATTCGCCCTCTGCAAGTCTGCGGGTCTTCCTATGTCCAGCCACGTTCCGTCTAGCCGATGCGCGCGTATTTTATATCCTTTCTTAAGCAGAAGCGGAAAGAGTTGTCTCGCGAAGTCAAACTGCTGCCCTTCAGGAACGAATTGCATGACTCCACCATCCATTACATATGCCCCCGCGTTTATGAGATTTGAAAAGGCTTCCTCCTTCTTCGGTTTCTCCTGGAAACGTGCTACAAAGCCATCGTCATCGGTTGCAACAACACCAAATTCACCAGTATCTTCGACACTGGTCACGGCCATAGTGACATCGGCGCCGCTTTGCTGGTGGTCAAGGTACATTGATTTCACATCTATGTCCATCAGCGTGTCTCCACTCATAACAACGAATGGGGATTCGAGAAACGAATGGATCAGCTTGACCGCACCTGCGGTGCCTGCGGGAGAGGATTCAAAGGAATAGAGTATATGGGCTCCAAGCTCGCTTCCATCACCTATACTCCTGATGAGCCTGTCAGAAAGGTAGCCTGTGGTAATCACCATATCGCGCAACCCGCCCTTGACGAGCGAGAGGATTGTGTATTCCACACAGGGTTTACCTGCAACAGGAATGAGCGGTTTGGGTATCTTTTCGGTAAGAGGCCTCAGCCTGGTGCCTTCTCCGCCTGCAAGTATTACTGACTTCAACTGCACTACCTCAAACTGATCTTGCCTTTCTTGAGAAGTTCCTGCAGCTGCCTGTCGGCCTCCTCCTCGCTTGCATGCCGATCTTCAAGGAGTTTCAATGCACTGGCATTATGCTCCTGTATGGCGCGCTTTCCCTCCAGGAACGCTTCCTTCCTCTCCTTTCTTATTTCAAGAATAAGACTTCTCATCTCCATCGCCTGGGCGTGTGCAGCATCCGCCTCCCCCTTCTTCTCAATATATTCCTTGTGTTTATGATCCGCCTCGCCGGTGATTATGGATGCCTCCTGTATCTTCTTCTCCATTTCCTCTCTAAGTTGCTGCAGTTCAGCATGTATAGACATGACCATTTCATGCTCTCTTCTCGCGTTCTGGAAATACTCATCTATCTTCGCATTTATATCCGAAAGCTGACCCGCAATGGCCTCAGTCTTCTTGGAGAGTTTCATCATTTCGCTCCTCTCGGAGAGTATGGAACGCATCCTTGAGATCACCTCGTTCTCCTCCTGCAGCGACATGCTCTCCGTCTGCTGCTTGAGCTCCAGCGTCTCAAATTCACGGTTCAGTTTTTCAATCTCCCTGAATACATCGGAATCTGGATAGCTCTTGTAAAGCTGCCTTTTTAACTGTATCAGCTCTCTTGCCTTTGAGTTGAACTCATTGCGCGCATTTTTGTGCTTATTCAGCTCCGTCACTTTTTCAGACACGGATTTTCTAATGTCAATTATAGAGGAAAACAGCGTTTTGCGCTGTTCATTTAGCATGTCGCGCACCTTGCGTATCTCAGCCGCCTCTGAGTTCAGTCTGTCCCTCTTATCAAGCAGGGCATGGTATTTCTCCTCTGCCCTTTTAAGTTCCTCTATCCTGCGCGGCATGCACTTATCTCTCCCTGCTACCCAAGGATATTGTTTCAGGAAATATGCACCTGATTAAATAGAGTTGCCCTATATCAGTCGCCAACATACACTATTCTGCTCCCCTGGCTGTCAATATGTATATCGACCTCCCTCAGGGCGCCGAGCGCCTGCCTGACGCTGCCCTTTTTGTCCGGGTCAACGAGCAGCAGGAGGAAACCGCCTCCTCCTGCGCCAGTAATCTTACCGCCGTATGCCCCTGCTTCAACCGCCCCAGCATAATACCTGTCTATGACGGAATTGCTTATACCATTGCTGAAGCTCTTCTTAATCTCCCACGCATCGTGCATTATACGGCCTGCTCTGTCAATCTCCCCCTTTTCCAGCGCGTTTTTGTACTCAGATGCCAGCCCCTTCATTGTTGAATAATAATCCATTCTGCCTTCCATGCCACCTATCTGCTCCTTGAGTATGGAGGTCGAACTTCTGGTGACACCTGTATAGAAAAGCATCAGTGACTCCTCGAAACGATTTCTCCTTGAATCCGGCATCAGGACATAGCTGACACGCACCTCCTCGTCAGGCTGGAATTCAATATATCTGAGGCCGCCATACGCCGCAATATATTGATCCTGTTTTCCCCCGGGATCCTTGACTATCTCTCGTTCTATCCTGCAAGCCTCCTCCGCCAGCTGCTTTGCCGAGACATGCTCCCCCAACCATGCATGAAGCGCATTAAGGAGACCAACGGTGAAACTGCTTGATGAACCGAGCCCTGTCCCTTCCGAAGGTATGTCAGAGATGCTCAGTATTTCTATGGAACCCTCAATGCCGAGCAGACGCAGTGCTTCCCTGATGAGCGGATGCCGTAGATCATCCACCTTTGAAACAATCTCTGTTTTGGAATAGGAAGCCCTGATCATATTGTCGAATTTGTCATTGACTATGATGTGTATGTGCCTGTCGATTGCCGCAGATACCACTGCTCCGCCTATGCGGCTGTAACACTCCCTGATATCTGTCCCGCCACCCACAAAACTCACACGCAGTGGCGTCCTCGACATTATCATCGGAGCCATCTGCACCATCCTCATTTGAGACCCAGCAGCATATCAGGACGCACAGGAGTTTCCCTTATCCTCTTTCCTGAGACGAGCTCAATCGCCCTGCAAAGTGCAGCAGGAACGCCAATCGTGGGCGCTTCGCCTAATCCCTTTGCGCCATGAGGGAGACTGGAGGCGCCTGGTGCAAGTTTGATTACAAATGCAGGTGCAGTCTCCGCCGTTCTAAGCCCTGCATCTGCAATGCTCGCAGTCAGAAGCTGCCCTTCCTCATTGTATGCAATTTCTTCGGAAAGCGTCTGCCCTATGCCTTGCATGCTGCCACCGATGATCTGGGAGATGACCATATCCATGTTCAGTGCCTTGCCAACATCATAGTATGCGGCTATTTCCTTCACATTGACATTCCCGAATTCATCTATATCGACGACAGCTGCATTTGCACCCAGCGAATTTAGTGACTTGTCGTGTTTCTGGAAGTTGTATACATCGAAGTGACTCGACTGAAGTAATTCAGGTCTGTATCCACCGAACTCCTTCTCCGCCTGATCCTTTATTTTTCTAGCCACAGATATCACCGCATCACCAACCACTATGGCTGACCTACTGCCCCATGCACCCACACCATCCTCCAGCATGTCCGTGTCGCCCCGCTCAACCTCAATGATATCCTCCTTTGCACCCAGTTCCTCTGCAAGCAGCTTTTTTATGAATATATCATGTCCCTGACCATGAGAATTTCCACCGACCCAAACCCTGATTCTCCCTTCATCAACGCGTATGCGGCAGGTCTCGCCTGGTTGCGTGGCCGGCACTAGAACAAAGCAGGCAAACCCTGCCTTATATTGTCTCTTCTTTGTATAATCCAGTTCCCTGGCTGCATCCTCAATGAATTTCTTCGAATCCTGGAATTCCATGCCAAGCGGTGACTTGAATGTGCCTTCTGCTGCATTGAGAAGGCGTATCTCAACAGGGTCCTTTTTCAACTCATCAGCAAGCATATCCATCATTCGCTCCACAAAGAAAGCTGCCTCCGGACGTCCTGCACCGCGGTATGGACCGAGCGGAACCTTGTTGGTAAAGACACTCATGGCCCGGACATGTGCCTGTCTGATGGCATAGGGCCCTGTCATCTGCATCGCTATGAAATTGGATGCAAATTCAGACATTCCCCCCGAATATGCCCCACCATCCACAATCACTTCTCCCTTGAGACCAGTGACCCTTCCATCCCTCTCCGCAAACAGCTTCACATGACCTCTGACACCTCTCCCTGGCCTGCTGGCCATCAGGTGTTCCCTTCTTGTCTCGATCCACTTTACCGGGCGTTTCATTTTCATTGCAGCATAGCACGCCACGATGTATTCCGAATAAAGCCCTCCTTTAAGCCCAAATGCGCCGCCCGTGTCAGCCTGTATGACCCTGACATCTGCAGCATTTAGGGAAAGAGCACCGCAGAGACCCTCCTTAATCGAGTGGGCGGACTGAGTGGATGTCCAGACTGTGAGCTTACCCCCCTCAAACTGTGCAACAACACCTCTTGTCTCTATCGGATTTGTGCCAACGCGTCTGTTGTAGAATTCATCCTCTAAAACAATGGGTGCCTTTTCTTCAAATGGTTTGCCCCGCCATCTGTCGCTTATGACATTCGATGGAGCCGAGGGGTGGATGGGTGGAAGACTCAATGCATCCTCTATGGTGACGATAGGCTTCAAGGGTTCAAATTCAGCATCAACCTGTGACAGAGCGTCCTCCGCGTCATATAGTGAGTTTCCAAAGACAGCTGCGACGGGCTGGCCTAGATAATTCACACTGTCTGTGGCCAGAACAGGCTCGATCGTGGTGGCTGCCCCTTGCGTCGCACCCTCGCCGACTGATTCAAGATGCGCCCTCAACTCATTTCCGTTTATTCCTCCTTTGACAGACACAAGGCGGGCCCTCGCATATGGACTCCTGAATACAGCCATGTGCAGCATTTCTGGAAGAACTATATCATCGACGTAGTGCCCACGGCCTGCGACAAGTTCTTCCAGTGTGCTCAACTTCTCCGGTATCATGCCTTCCACCTCCTTGCAGCCTCCCTTACTGCCTGAACAATACCCTCATAGCCTGTACACCTGCACAGATTGCCTGCTAGCGCTTTACGTATCTCCTCCTCTCCTGGATTTTGAACTGAGGAGAGCAGAGCGTATGTTGACATAACCATCCCCGGCGTGCAGAAACCACACTGCAAACCATGCTTGTCCAGAAAGGCCTTCTGTATTGGATGCATCTCACCATTGCCCGACAGACCTTCTATGGTCGTGATGTGCGATTTATTCGCCTGAACCGCGAGAACAGTGCACGATTTTACAGGTCTGCCGTTCATCAGCACAGTGCACGCCCCACAGTTGGTTGTATCGCAACCTATATGGGTGCCAGTGAGTCCAAGTGTTTCACGTAGAAAATGCACAAGGAGCATCCTCGATTCAATCTTCTCAATGTAATCCTTCCCGTTCACGTTGATTTCAATCTCCACCTCTTTCACATTCATGCACCTCTGGAGACAGCCAGTCTAATCGCTTTTGAGGTAAGGAGTTTAAGCGTCAGGCGCTTGTATGCCTCACTACCGTAAAAATCACTCTGAGGCTCCGCTTCTTCGGAGACAGCACGTGCGGCTTCGTCGTCAGCTTCAAGCGGTTTGTGTCCAATCAACACCCCCTCAGCCCTCTTGGCTCTAAGGGGTGTAGGGCCAGACGACGTCAACCCGATGCCGCATGCATTGCAAATGCCATCCTTAATGACAAGGCTGACTGCCACCCCTGCCACGGAATAATCGCCTGCGCTCTTCTTGTGCTTCAGATAACAGCTGCCCTGTCCAGCAACCGGTTGAGGGATGTTTATGGAGGTAAGTACTTCATATGGCCCTGCTGCCGTTGCAAGCATGTCCTTGTAGAAGTCCCGAGCGCTGATTTCCCTGGAACCTTTAGGACCCGTCAGCGAGTAAGTGGCATTGAGTGCAATCATCACAGCAGGGAGGTCATTGCTCGGATCTCCATGGGACACGTTTCCTCCTGCAGTGCCCATGTTTCTTACGAGCGGATCGGCTATCACAGAGGCGGCATCATGAATTGCCGGATACTTTGCCCTTATCAGTTCGGAATGCTCGAGTTCCGAAATTCTAACTGTTGAACCTATGTGCAGCTTTCCATTGGATTCTTCGACCCTCGAAAGAGATGGGATATGGGAGATGTCAACGAGGCATGGAAGTTCCATGAACCTCATTTTCAACAGTGGTATGAGACTCTGTCCCCCCGCCAGCACCCTCGCTTCTCCTCCATACTTTTCTAGAATTGCGCACGCCTCCTCCAGGGTTGCCGGTGAATAATAATCGAACGAAGACGGTGTCATGAATCGCAATAAGAAATACTGGTATTTAAGGAGCGGTTGGCAGGTTTCAGTCACAGGTTCCAGTGCTGAGACAAGACCTTCCTGGCGTCCTCGATCCATCTCCGGCCTCTGCATTCTACGTCCGTTTCAACTCCAAAGACGGGAATGTAGCTAATGCCGGAAAAGGATGCATAGGCAGCACAAACGACATCTGCCAAGGCTTCCGGACTGTAACCCCCTTCGAGTATGAAGGCTGTCCGACTGCAAAAGGAGACAAGTTTTTCAAGAAGGGTGAGATAACCTCGCGTCGAAAGCGAGAGTGTTGCAAGTGGATCCTTGATATGTGCATCCGCTCCCATGCTAACAACAACTTCGGCAGGATTGTACTGTCGGAGGATTGGAAGGATTATCTCTTCCATTGCTTTCAGAAAGCTTCCGTCTCCGGCCCCTGACGGGAGCGGTATATTCACATTATACCCTTTACCCTGCCCTTCACCTGTTTCATTTACGCGACCTGTGCCGGGGTATATGCCATCCTGATGCGTGCTGATATAGAGAACCTTGTCCGTCCGATAGAAAATGGCGCTTGTGCCATTACCATGATGGACATCTATATCGACGATTGCAGTTCTGCCGTTACCCAAGAGCTCACATGCAAGTGCAGCATTGTTGAAGTAGCAGAACCCTCCACCATGATCTGGAAAGGCATGATGGCCAGGGGGTCTTGAGAGCGATAGGACGGGAAGCGCCCTCTTTTGCGCTTCCGCAAGGGCGCATCCCGCGCTTCCTGCCGAAAGGGCGGAGATGTTGTAAGTCTCAGGATGAACAGGTGTCTCGTCATCCACCCATCTGATACTTCTTTCAGATATGCCTCGCACGTAATCCCTAGTATGAACCGTGCAGATTTCATCAAATGTGAGCGGTTCAGGTGTCGAAAAGCTCACCTTTGTGTCAATAGAACGAAGTTTCTCAATGGAGAGAGATAGTCTTTCCGGTCTCTCAGGATGACCGGGGGAGTGGGAATAATGAAGAAAGCGTGGATCGTAGTAGAGTATCATCGTCCGCAGAGCCTCCTTCGTGCCTCCTCCAGATCCTCCTGCGTATCTATGTCATCCAGATCCATTTCGGACTCGGGAAGCAGCATCACTGCTTTTTCTGCCAGCAGCTGCTGTGCCCCTCTGTCTCCACGCAGATCATACAGACTTCCGAATAAAGGTGATGGAAAAATGGCCGGATTCACTGGTCTGCTTTCCCTCACAAAACATGCCATTTCCATTGGGGATGCACTGTGAGTGGAGATGAGTCTGTCGAGCATAGCACTGCTAACGAAAGGCTGGTCACCAAGATGTATGAGCAGCGCACAGCTTCTCCCCCTCGACCACTCCACAGCCTTTCTTATCGAATCGGAAAGCAGCCCCTCACAATGTATCACCTCTGCCCTTCCAGTGCTGAAGGGGAGGTCCTCCCTGCTTACCACTATAACCTCATTGGCGCAGCTGCCCACGGCGGAGGCTATGGAGTGGGCTATCAGCGGTTTGCCGCAAAGATCTGCCATCTGTTTATTGCCGCCGAAACGGCTCGCTTTCCCAGCAGCCATCACGGCAAGCGTGATGTGATGGCTGCTGCCGCACAGGGTTTCACTCAACTGAAACCGCACCTCTGAAGGCATTGACCAAATTATCAATGTATTTCCTTACGGATTCGGACATCATTCTACTCCCGACGGCCGCTGCAAGTCCGCCTATCTGGAGATCCATGCTCCAGTTGACTTTGGATCCGGCCTCCATTCCACTGATATCACATAAAGCGGTAAAGGTGGCAGAACTGCCAGATCCTGTGCCGTTTCCCTCGATGACTATGCGAGATGAAGGGGTCTTCTGGGCAATCCTCAGCTTCACATTGAATCGCCCCTTGATGTAGGAAACGCCTATGCGCAGCCTAACCTTGTAGCTGTCCTCCCCGTCCTGCTCGAGTTGTTCCACATCTGGAAGTATAGAGGCGAGTCTCGTTGCGTCCGTCAGAAAGGCAAAAACCCTCTCAGGAGGGGCTGAAACGTCGAAGGTTCCTTCCAGTTTCATTGAAGCAACACCCTTTCATCTCCATATCCTTTCACAACGAATAAATAAGTACCTGATAATGGAGAAATTACTGATGAAGCACACCGATTTCGCGATGAAGATGGGCGAACTAGCAACAGCCAGGAAGAAGTTTGCAGTTGCAACAGTGGTGAAAATAGAGGGTTCATCTTTGGGAAAACCTGGTTTCAAGGCTATTGTCACTCAGGATGGTGGAGTTGAGTTTGGGTCTCTAGGAGGGGTATGCCCTGAGTCCGCAATAATAGAGGTGGCAAATGAGACAATGACAAGCGGCAGACCGCGTCTGGTCAGGGTACACCTTGAAAGCGCTGAGGACGCGCTTAAGGGCATGGTTAAAAGCAGAAGCGAGGATGAAATACACGTGGAAACATTCTGCGGTGGAGCGATGGACATCTACGTGGAACCGTATCTGCCGCCTGACCGGCTGGTGATAATAGGACAGGGTGGGAAGGACGACATAGAGGATGCGCTAGTGCGTCTGGGTAAGATGCTTGATTTCGACGTAATCGTGCTAGACAGAACTCCAGTCCTTTCAGTGGAACCTGACAGAATTGTCAGGGACATAAGGGAGGATCTTTCGAATTTTACTTTCACCCGCGATGACTTCGTGGTCGTGCTAACGAAGGGCGCTTATGACATACCTGCGCTCAAGGCGCTATCTGCTGTAAAAACAGCCTACGTCGGATTGCTTGCAAGCAGAAAGCGCGCAAAGGAGGATTTCGAAAAACTCGAAAGTGACGGTGTGGATAAGGCGTTCTTGAACTCGGTGCACACCCCTGTTGGGGTTGACATAGGTGCCGTCACTCCGGAAGAGATTGCGGTAAGCATAATGGCCGAAATTATCAGCGTGCGGAGGAAGAAAAAGACCTCAACATAATCGCTTACAAGTTAAATCCATCCAACATTCGCAAGTTAAATCTCTGATATTGCACGCGTTGTCTCGCCACTCGCCTTTTCGATCTCCTTTATCTTGTTCTTTATAAGCTGGTTCACCCTCTCATCCTGGCTCTTCATTGAGAATAGTAGAATCATGTGCTGCAGTTCGCTGTCAAGAACCTGTGTAAGATGCCTGAATGCCTCCAACTTGGATTCATCTATTCCCTTTCTTTTGGAGGAGACAAAGCAGTCTAAGTGAACTGAGCCCTGTTTTGTGAATGTAAATTTCTCTCCTGATTTTACTGGACCTCCACATTCATAACACTTGAATTCCGCCATGA
>JAVZQA010000044.1:0-10200 GCA_038881315.1 Methanomassiliicoccales archaeon | reverse complement strand
ACCATTCTTGTCCACGAACCGTAACCATCCCACATCGCTCCGGCTGTGGCGTTGTATGCACGCGTGTCGTCCCACGACCAGAAGACAGATCTGGAGCGGCAGATGCAGCGCCTTATGGGTCCGGAACACAATCATCAGACCTGCAAAAAAGTGTTAAAGTTGACGACTCATAATACATGAACCGGAAATGCATGAATTCAGCATAAGGCGCGCAGGTTTGTGGGATCTCGAAGATCTTGATAGGGTGGAAAGGAGTGCGTTCAATTTTGGCAGATACAGCAGAAACATAATTGCGGGCTTTTTGAAGCACCCAGACGCGGTAACATATGTGGCAGAAACAAATAGAATCGTTGGATCCATAGTGATACTCTTCCACAGAAACAGTGCTGAAATAGCGTCCGTAGGTGTTGTTCCGGAAGAGAGGAAAAAGGGGATTGCAACTGCAATGATGAAACGTGCAGAAGCCGAGGCGCTTGAGAGGAACGTGCGGCAGCTCACGCTGCATGTTTCCGTCGAAAACACCTCCGCCATGAAGCTATATCTGAAGCTCGGTTATCAGTATGAAATGCGTGTCGTTGATTATTACGGCAAAGGCAAGGATGCATATCTCATGTCCAGGGCTCTTTTATAATGAATCGGACGCCCTGGGCGAATAATAAACAGTTATATATTGAATGGTGCATGCACGTTTTTATTGAGGGTTGAGCTAATGGAAGAATCCCTTTGCAATGTTGAATTCCTGAAGACGGATTCGAGTTATCTGGCAAGGGTTCAGAGCGAACTCGGTGGGCTTCGGGAATACAAAAGTGGAAGCTTCGAAGAGGTTCTGGAGCAGGTGATAATAGACCTGCAAGAGGAGTTCGAAAGCTGAACAGCTCTTTTCGCAGGAAGCGAATAATATTCCAATTTTTTAAATACATGATCTCAGAGTATATTCGGGTGTTGGTTTTGACCTCTGACCCGGATATACAGAAGAAGATCGATGAAAGTCAAGGACTGATTAAGAAGATACAGCTGGTTGTGCCGGGTTTCAGAGGTTACAGAGAACTTGAGGATATGAGGGCAGCTGACCAACTGCTCAGATTTCAAGTCGGAGATATAGTTAAAAAGGCAGAAGCCAACATAAGCGATTTCAGGAGACAGATGGTTTCAAAAGGACAATTTTTCGGCCTCGAACCTCTGCAGTCGCTAATGTCGGATATTCAGCAATTATATGGTGCTGTTGTCAATGCGGAGGAAGGCTATTCCGGCATATCGCCAGCAATAAGGGTGACGCAGCAGACACTCGCCTCCTTATATTCCTATGATCTCACATTTGTCGAAGCTGCAAAAAAGCTGCTGGATGCCACCTCAGCAAAGAGCCAGGACAGTTCTGCTTACATAAATACAGTCCAGCAACTTATAGAAAGCTTCAGAGATGCATGGCAAAAAAGGATTGAGGCTGTGGAGCAGATACTTGTGAACGGAGGCCAGCAACATGGCTAAGGGCATACCGTATTCCGGTGGAAGTGTGTTTGGTTCGATAACGATAACATGGGAAGACCAGTACAAGGAGAATAATGTGATGTGGAAAGTCCCACGGCTGATAAGACTGAATGACAATATAGTCGTGAGACAGGATGAAATCGCAGTCTTCTTCCGAGACGGTAAGGTACTTACTTATTTCGATCAGCCAAACAGGTATGCGCTGACTGATTTCAATGCGCCCATAGTTGGCAATCTGCTGAAATTCTTTACAGGAATTCAACAGAACGCAGAGGTCTACTATCTACAGAAAAGGTACTTTGACGGTAAATTCGGTAGCACCCAACCGTATGAATTTCTTGACCCAATCTTCGGCATTGTCAATCTCAGGGTATACGGCGAGTACAGATACAGGGTATCGAATCCGGAGAATTTCATAAACCAGTTTGTTGGTACATTCAACGCTGAAACCACAGAGGAGGTTGAGTCGAGACTCAGGGAACAGATGGTGCTGCTAGTCTACAATGCACTGGGCAAGATGAAGGATGCCGGTTTGAAGGTCACAGACATTGCGGCGAATCTGACTAATATAGAGCAGACAGTACTTGCCATGGCACCCGATCATTTCAAGCAATATGGCATTGAGATAAATAAGGTTCCAGGGTTAACAATAAGCCTTCCTGATGAAGTGCAAAAGGCTGTGGATACGAGATCCCAGATGTCTGTTCTGGGCGTCAATTATCTACAATACCAGGCTGGACAGGCAATGGTAGATGCTTCAAAGAATCCCTCGGGCATAGCAGGCATCGGAGCTGGTTTGGGGGTGGGTGTTGGTGCGGGCGCAGGCATTGGCTATGCGATGGCCGGTCCAATGATGCAAGGCATGCAGGCGCCGTCAAAGACTTGCCCCAAGTGCAATACTTCCGTCCCGGCCACGAGCAGTTTCTGCCCTTCATGTGGCTATCAGTTCGGAACTGCACAACAGCAGACACAAGTTTGTTCCAAATGCGGTGCCAAAATACCCTCAACAGCAAAATTCTGCCCGGAATGTGGTGCTCCCGTAACCTCTACCGAACTCAAGTGCAAGAATTGCGGCTTTGTACTTCAGTCTCCTTCTAAATTCTGCCCCAACTGCGGGAAGCCTTTGTGAGGTGAAATTATGTATTGCATAAAGTGCGGCGCCCAGCTCCCTGATGATGCTCAGTTCTGTTATAAGTGTGGAGCAAAACAGCAGGTGGGTGGATCGGAGCAGACACAAGGACAGGTGAATGCACCAGCGCCTTCCCAACAAAACAATACACAGAACAGCAGGCCGATCCTTGCTGGTGCACAGGTAACAGAATTGAAGTGTCCTGGCTGCGGAGCACCTATAAAACCACAGTTTGGAGAGATGGTGATCACCTGTGAGTATTGCGGTTCCACAGTTTCGCTTGGAGACCAGGGATGGAGCCAGATACAGAAACACACCATGCTTCCTGTCAAATATACGACGCAGGATTCTGTCCTTGCCATAATAAAGGGAAAAATGGACAGTGGCTTACTGCATCGACATCTAATGGAGGAATCACAGTGTGAGGAAATGACGCTCTCCGTCGTCCCGTACTGGATTGTTTCGGTTTCTGCGAGAACCACGTATACAGCGGCTGACCCATATGCTCAAGTGGGAACCGTTGCCACAACCGCTGCCCTGTTTGGTCTTATGGGCGGCAGCTTCGGTGGGGGGAGGGAAAGAGGCATGGGCATGGGGACAGGTCTCTTCGAGGGGGCAATGCTTGGCTCGATGATGGGAGGAGGAATGGGTGGAGGGTACAAGAAGGCATACACACTTAACGAAAACTACGAATATCCGGTTGTCGCGATGAAGGCGCTGACCGACTATCAGCCACGTGATTACAGTTTTTCGCTCTCAGAAAGGCAGCTTTTCGACGCCACGAAATTGCCAAAGGGGGTAAAGGTCCTCAATGGGGATGTTGGAGAAGAGGCAGCCACATATAAGGCCAAGACAGATGTGGCTCAGGTTCAGGCAGACAAGGTGCACAGACAGCATCACATGGTTCAAAGCTTGAAAACTGACCTGGATGCAGCCGAACCTGAACTCCTGCATGTGCCGGTCTGGTTCGCAAGATATGAGCACAAGGGCAATAAAATGGTAATAGTGGTCGATGGCAACAGCGGGAATGTAATCAACTCGATTGGACTAGACAGGAAGTGAGTAATCGACACGGTATGCATGCGAGCCCGCGCGTTCAACAGATACGGGCATGGGACAGACGATTTCCCTCTCCTGGATAGAGTGTACATTGAAATGATGGAATTTGTTCAGATACCTCTTACCACGATGTGGGGGCTGGGCAGTGTGCCCCTCTATTCTCTCTTGACACAGAGACCGTAGAAGCGGCGATGAGGCTAAAAAACGGCGCTCAGATATTTCCAGATAAGCTTCATCCACTTCAAACGATATGCTGTTCCTGCATGCTGCAGCCGCCGCGATGGCAGTTGTGCCAGTGCCTGCGAAAGGATCCATGACTGTATCTCCATATACGGAGAACATGCGTATCAGCCTGAGTGCAACCTCCACCGGAAAACTTGCTGCCCTCCTGCCGGCTATCATTTTCTGCTTCTCGCCAGGTATTTCCTCCCACAAGTCCGAATACCATTCGTTTCTTTCTTCCCAAAAGAGCGCGCTCTCCCACCTTCTTTGTTTTTCCTCATTACGGAACTCTCTGTTTTGGCCCTTACGAAAGATCAGTATATGTTCATGTTCGAGTGTTGCATAGGCACCTGCAGGAAGCATACCTGAGCCCAAAAACTTGTTTGGTTTGTTTGGCTTCTTTCTCCAGATTATGCCTGGAAGCGGAACAAGACCATGGGAAAAGAGAGACCATTGAATCCTACTGTGATTTGGAAAGAGACAAAAGCTCTCTCCATTACGTCGCAGTGCATCACCGACGTTTATGCATAGAAAACCACCAGGTAGCAGGTGGTCTATCATATTCGACCAGACCATGTCCAGCTGACGGTGCATCAATTCAAAGGCGCTGTTAAGTTCTCCGTCGTGTAGCAAGGTCTGTATGTTGGGATCGAGTTTAGAAAAGAGCTCATCCCACATACCCAGCATAGGATACGGAGGGGACGTAATCACAAGATGCACTGGTCTCACTCCGTAGGATCTGCTGCGACTGTCCCTTAATACAAAATTGTGCATCGTTGAACGATCGTTCACGCGAGGGCATGCCCATCCATCACATAATTGCTTACCTTCCATGGAAGAGCAATTGAAAACGAGTTCCGTGCATAAAAGGGAAAATGTATATATAGAAGTGCTAATCTATATTATTGCAGAGGTGATGTGTATGGCAAACAGACTTGATGTATATAGGAGGGACATGAGGCCAAGGACACTCGAAGACATATTCGATGAGATGCAGAGATCATTCGATGAATGGATGAGGCCATTCTACGACTCGATGAGATCCCCATTAATCGACAGAATCGATGGGTCACTAGGCAGGATTCCCAGGGCGGACATCGAGGAAAATGACACTGAATACGTCGTGACGGCAGAAATGCCTGGAATTCCGAAGGAGAACATAGAGGTACGGGTCACAGACGACAATGTGCTTGAAATCCGCGGCAAGCACACCTCGGAGAAGAAGGAGACAAAGGGACACTATGTGAGACAGGAAAGGCAGATGAGCGACTACTTCAGATCCTTTGCACTTGACACACCAGTGGACACTGACAAAGTGGAGGCGCACGTCGAAAATGGTGTGCTGACTCTGCATCTTCCGAAAAAGCAGACAGAAAACAAGAACTACAAGAAAATTGAGATTAAATAATTGAATACTCCTTTTCTTTTTTTTGTCAGGAGTGTAGATCTTCACGGTAAGACACAGCGACAAATTTCTTAAGGTGGTCGAGGCGAAGCCGAAGGATGTGGGCAGAGGCATAGCTCGCATCGACCCTGCAGTCATAGAAATACTCGGCATCCAGGTCGGGGATGTCATTCAAATTGAGGGGAAAAAGAGCACAGTGGCAATCGTCTGGCCTGGATATCCTGAGGATATAAACAGAGGTATTGTCAGAATAGACGGCGCCACTCGCAGAAACGCAGGCGCAACCATAGATGATAAAGTGGCTATCCAGAAAATAACGACCAAAAGGGCGGTCAGGGTGACGCTAGCCCCTACAGAACCACTGAGGATTATGGGAGGGGATGAATATCTCAGCCAGGTGCTTGAAGAGAGGGCCGTAACCAAGGGCGATGTTATTGAGATTAATATAATGGGTAGAAAGGTAGAGCTCGTAATCCTTTCATATCAGCCTCCCGCGGAAGCCGTAATTGTTGACAGGGAAACAGAGATAAAACTTAGTGAAAAACCTGTAAAGGAAGAATTTGCAAAACTTCCACGTGTAACTTACGAGGACATAGGTGGCCTGAAAGAGGAGGTGCGTAAGGTCCGGGAGATGATTGAACTCCCGCTAAAGCATCCCGAACTCTTTGAACGCCTGGGTGTCGAGGCACCCAAGGGGGTGCTGCTGCACGGTCCCCCAGGCACAGGGAAGACGCTGCTCGCCAAGGCTGTGGTCAGTGAGACTAATGCCAACTTTCTTAGCATCACTGGCCCCGAAATCATGAGCAAGTTCTATGGTGAGAGTGAGGAGCGCCTGCGTGAGATATTCAAGCAGGCTGAGGAGAATGCACCCAGCATCATATTCATAGATGAGATAGACAGCATTGCACCCAAGCGTGATGAGGTCACTGGTGAGACAGAACGCAGGGTGGTTGCACAACTGCTCGCACTGATGGACGGACTGGAGAGCAGAGGGAAGGTGGTTGTCATAGGTGCAACCAACAGACCGAATGCACTCGATCCTGCACTGAGGAGACCTGGCAGATTTGACAGGGAGATAGAGATAAACATACCCAACAGGACAGGCAGGGCTGAGATACTCTCCATACACACGAGGGGTATGCCACTCGACAAGGATGTGGATCTGGAGAAGCTCGCTGAATTGACGCATGGATACGCAGGCGCGGATCTCTCCGCACTCTGCAAGGAGGCAGCCATGAGGGCTTTGAGGAGGGTCATGCCCCAACTTGACCTTGAACTGGAGGCGATTCCCGCTGAAATACTAAATTCGATGGAAGTCACCAAGGAAGACTTTTTTGGTGCACTGAGAGACATGCAGCCTTCTTCAATGCGCGAAGTACTGATAGAGCGGCCGAATATCAAATGGGAAGATGTCGGAGGGCTCGAAACGGCAAAACAGGAGCTCAAAGAGGCAGTCGAATGGCCGCTGAAGTATGGAGAACTCTTTACACACATGGGTGCCAGGTCGCCAAAGGGGGTATTACTTTACGGTCCACCAGGAACAGGAAAGACACTGCTCGCCAAGGCAATAGCCACCGAAAGTCAGGCCAACTTCATCAATGTAAAGGGGCCAGAATTTCTGAGCAAGTGGGTGGGGGAAAGCGAGAAGGCGGTGCGTGAGATATTCCGGAAGGCAAGGCAGGCTGCACCGTGTGTCATATTCATGGATGAAATAGACAGCATTGTGCCGAAGCGTGGCGGGGAGGATGACAGCAGGGTCACCGAGAGGATCATAAGCCAAATGCTCACCGAGATGGATGGGCTGGAATCACTACACAATGTGGTTGTCATTGCAGCGACAAATCGCCCGGATCTCATTGACGAAGCGATACTCAGGCCTGGAAGGTTTGACAGGCTGGTCTCCATCCCTCTGCCTGACCATATGGCGAGACTTGCTATACTGAAAATACATACGAAGGAGATGCCCCTTGATACAGATGTGGACGTAGAAGAAATAGCTAGAAAGACAGAGGGTTTCACAGGGGCTGATCTGGCTGCAATGTGTAACGAGGCAGCAATACTGTCCATTAGAAATTTTCTTTCATCGGGCGGGAAGCCAACGGATGAAGAGTACAGGGAGCTCAAAATAAGGAGCGACGATATGTCGCAGGCAATGGAAAAGATAAGGCCTGCGTCGAGGGTGGAGATGGAAAGGTATCAGAAAGTTGCCAGGGAATTCCAGTATGTGGGCTGAGATGGTGGGGGTATGCAGAAAGAGGAGATTGCAGGAAGGAGAAGATTGTTGGACGAGGTCGAAGAGATACTGTCCAAATCTGGATTCTACCAGGCGGAATGTTCCGCCATCCGAAGCATAACGTTTGATGTGATAGCTAGAAGGGACAGAGAACTTCTTTTCATAAAGGTGCTCAGAAATGTTGACGGTTTCGGAAGAGAGACTGCAGAGGAGATGAAAAGTGTTTCTGCAGCCTTGCACGGAAGGCCATTGATTATAGGTTCTCATTCCGGAGGAGGCAAACTTGAAGACGGCATAGTGTACTCGAGATTCAATGTACCGATAATGACTGTGGAAACACTCAGAGAGGAACTGCTCGAAGGGGTACCCCCATTCATAAAAGCCGAACCTGGAGGATTTTACGTTCACATAGATGGCGAGATGCTGAAGAGGATGCGGGAGGATATGAGTCTCTCCCTAGGCTCGCTGGCTGAAATTGCTGGCGTTTCCAGGAAGGCAATACAGATGTACGAAAACGGCATGAAAGCCATGGTGGACGTGGCACAGCGTCTCGAAGAATTCTTCAACATGCCTTTCGTTCTGCCTTTCAATTATTGGGATGAGAGCGAAACCGCAATCAAATGGAATGAGGGACTGGAAGAGGCTGAAGGTTTCGAAGCGGAAATTTTTGACAAGCTGGACAATCAGGGATGGTCCCTGCTCCCTACATACAGATCTGCTTTCAGTGCAATAACCAAACATTTGAATGACGTGCTGATTGCATGGTGCGACGATTCACCTGAGGAATTTATCAGACAGGCACAGGTTCTGAGGAGCATAATGAGCATAGCGGAAAAGGACGCGCTGGTATTTCTCGGGGCCGACACGGAGAAGGAGGTAATGTCAGGTATACCTGTAATAAACAGGAAGACACTGATGAAGATCAGAGGGCCTGAGGAACTGATTGCCTATGCGCAGGAGCGTGCCGGAAGAAGGTGATGGTGTCGCGCATCGATTAAGGCGCGAATGGGTATTTGACAGAGGTAATACCATCATATTCGGCACTGTCAGCGGCCTCGCAACAGAAGTGGACAGAATAAGGGAGGCAATAAACAGATACAATCCGGACGTGTTTGCGCTTGGAATCGGCGAGGACGAAATTGCCGCCCTACGGCGATGGAATGGTGAAGAAGCTGAGTACTCGGATTATGACATCTTCTACGTCAGGGAGCTTTCCAGATTCGGACAGGTAAGCCTTCCCTCTCCTTCATATCTCTATGTGATCAAGGTGGCTGAAAGAACAGGCAAACCGTTGCATGGCATAGATCTGGGGGAGGAGGAGTACACTGAACTATACATGAAATATGTCTCCCCCTCAAGCCTGTTCATCGATGCAATTTTCAGGAAGAGAAGGTACAGGCGCAGTCTGCAGGGAGAACTGGAGGAAGTGGTTATGCAGTTAGACCGCATCGCACAGCACCCAAATGGTATTGCAAGATTAGACCAGGAAAGAGAACGCCACATGGCTAGGGGCATAAAGACCCTCGCTGAAAGAGAAAACAAGGTGCTTGCGGTTGTCAATCTCGAAAGATTTCCAGGCGTAATCAGGGAAATCGAACTGCACGGATCAACCAAATAGAACTGCTTCCCTGAATTCCTGAAGTCCTTTTTCTATGAGCTCCTCCTCAATAGTTAGCGGTGCCATGAAACGCATCACATTGCCATAATGACCGCATGTATGCATGAGCACTCCACGCCTGAAGAGAGATGTCCTGAGTTTTCTTGCTTCTTCGGTCGCAGGCTTCAAACCATCTCTGACTAGTTCTACGCCAATCATGAAACCCCTTCCACGAACGTCACCAACAAGACTGCTTTCCGAGGCCATCTCCTCAAAGAAGGAACGTATTTTCTCTCCCCTGGACCTTACCTTGGACAGTATTTCCCCCTTCTTGAGTTCACTTAAAATAGCGGTACCGGCGGCCATGGCAACAGGGTTTCCTCTGTAAGTGCCAAGATGAAAACCGTGAGGAAGCCCTTCATCATATTCCTTCCTGTAAGCAATGAGGGATAGAGGTATTCCACCACCGATTGCCTTGGAAATGCACATAATATCCGGCTCTATGTGTGCATTTTCAGCCGCCCATATCTGCCCTGTCCTGCCAACTCCGGTCTGGACTTCATCTAGAATGAGCGGAATGCCCCGCTCCTCCGTGAACTCGCGCAGCATGGGCAGGAAGTCGTCGGGCGGTATAATATAACCGCCCTCTCCCTGAACAGGCTCAACGATGACCCCAGCAACCGGATCAACTCCGGAATACGGATCGTCAGTTACGCTCCGAAGCATATCCATGACAACGCTGGCTTCATCCCCCTTCTTAACATGGAAAGGGAAGCGGAATGCATATGGATAAGGCAGATGGTACACACCTCCAGATCCAAAGGAGCTGTATTCCCTGTAGTGTCTGGAGGCTGTCATCTCCACTATTCCGCCATGAATCCCGTGGTAAGCCCCACTGAATGCAATTATAGTCCTTCTGCGCGTTACATGCCTCGCGAGACTTACTGCGGCTTCGCATGCATCTGCACCAGTTACCGTAAACATGACCTTGCTTTCTGTTTTAAGGCTGCCAGGCAGGGTTGACTGCAGTGTACTCAAAAACTCAATTCTAGTCTCGGTCGGAAGTTCGT
>JAVZQA010000043.1:0-10248 GCA_038881315.1 Methanomassiliicoccales archaeon | reverse complement strand
CAATGAACCTAAGATAAGGATTGTCCCGGCCGGGAAGGGCAGAGAGATTGTCAACGCACAGAAGGCTGAGGTTCTTCAGCGGAGGCAGCAGAAAGCTTCCGTATACTGGATGATCATTGTACTTATTGTCATTGCCTCAATAGCCATCTATATCCTTCAGAGGGACCCTTCGATAATTCTAGTCGGACTGATCGCAGCAGTCCTGATCTACTTCCTGATGCGCTATACGGGTCAGAGACAAGAAAGCATGATGATTCCCAAGCTACTCGTAAGTCACACACCTGACGAGATGCCGCCCTTTATAGACGCAACAGGTGCACATGCCGGTGCTCTGCTCGGGGATGTCAAGCATGATCCCTTCCAGAGTGGCGGTTTGGAGACACCCGCGCATGAGCGACTTGAGGTTGGCGCAATACACAAGGCAAACAAGGGAGTACTTTTCATAGATGAAATCAACCTTCTGCGCATAGAATCACAACAGGCGCTTCTGACCGCAATGCAGGAGGGGAAGTTCCCGATACTGGGTCAGAGCGAAAGAAGTTCAGGTGCAATGGTTAAGAGTGAACCTGTTCCCTGTGATTTCATTCTGGTTGCCGCAGGTAATTTGGATGCGCTGCAGGGCATGCACCCTGCACTGCGCTCGAGAATACGAGGTTACGGTTACGAAGTTTACATGAACACAACCATGCCTGATAACGTGCTGAACAGGCAGAAGCTGATCAGATTTGTGGCTCAGGAGGTTGTGAAGGACAAGAAGATACCGCACTTTGACAGATCTGCTGTGGCCGAGGTTATAAAAGAGGCTCAGAGAAGGGCAGGAAGAAAGGGAAGACTCACACTGCGTCTCAGAGAACTGGGTGGGCTGGTCAGGGTCGCTGGTGACATTGCCAGGGAAGAGGGCGCATCACTCGTAACCGCAGACCATGTGGTCAAGGCAAAGCGCATCGCCAAGTCACTTGAACAGCAGGTAGCAGACAGATACATTGAGAGAAGGAAGGAATACAAGACAATCTCCACGGGCGGTCAGCTGGTGGGCACTGTAAACGGGCTGGCTGCTCTGGGAGCGGATACTGGTATGTCCGAATATTCAGGCATAGTGCTGCCCATTGTCGCAGAGGTTACACCTGCCCAAACCAAGTCAGGCGGGCGTGTGATTGCCACAGGCAAGCTGGGAGATATTGCAAAGGAAGCCGTGGACAACGTGTCTGCAATTATCAAGAAATATTCTGGAGAGGACATAAGCAATCATGACATACATGTCCAGTTCATAGGAACCTACGAGGGGGTGGAGGGAGACAGCGCCTCCATTTCCATAGCCACTGCAGTTATCAGTGCATTTGAGAATATACCCGTGGATCAGACGATCGCGATGACTGGAAGTCTGAGCGTCAGGGGAGATGTGCTGCCTGTTGGAGGCGTGACTGCCAAGACTGAAGCGGCAGCAGAAACAGGATTGCGAGAGGTCATTGTGCCGGAAGACAATTTAGGGGATATCATACTCGATCCGAAGTATCAGGACAGGATCAAGATTTATACTGTCAGAACGCTCCTGGATGTGTTGAAAGAGGCGCTTGTGCCGTGCGATGCCAAGGACCGCCTTATTTCGAAGATGTCCAGCATATTCACCCCTGTGATCAGTGAACCAGATGTCTCCTCCTCAGGTACAGCAAAGATTAAGGGGGGCAGGCCAGTACCCCGCTAGGGCACGGTCAGGATGCGCGGCCTCATAGTCGGCAGATTCCAGCCATTTCATTTGGGACACGAATCGGCAGTGATGGAGGTACTCTCCCAATGCGAGGAGATTGTCATAGCCATAGGAAGTGCCCAGTATTCCCATACACAGGAGAACCCTTTTACCGCGTCCGAAAGATATGAAATGATCTATGCCGCTATGCAGGACCGCAATCTGCAGGGAAGAGTGCACATTGTCCCGGTCAATGACATACATCAGAATGTGCTCTGGGTGCAGCATGTGCGCTCAACCGTTCCTTCTTTCGCTGTAATTTATACCAATAACCCACTAACCGCACGCCTTTTCAGGGAGGCGGGATATGAAGTGGGTGAGACGCGTATTTATTCACGTGAAAAATACAGCGGCACTATTATCAGGGAGAAGATGCTGAAAGGTGGGGAGTGGAAGGACAGTGTCTCCAATGCAGTGCTGCTCAAGATTGAGGAATTTGACGGTGTGCGGCGGATACGCGATATCTATTCTCCGTCCCGTACCGAAACCACAGATGTGCGCAACAGATGAAATGCCCCGAGCATGAATTGAAACGGGGAAACCTGATTTATTGACAATCTGAAACTTCAGAGCGTATATCTACACTGCAGGTGCTCATCAATCCAGGCGCTATTCATGTATGGGTATAAGGGTTCTTTACGGCCTTCATTCATTCCCAAGTTTCTCAAGCTTGCTGTTATAAGCAGTGGCAATGTCCTCGAGTGTGAGTACGCCTGCAGGGCTGCCGCCCTTCTTGTCACCGTCTACTACAACAAGAACACTGACTCTTTCTCCTGTCATCAAATTGAAAGCGGCGTGGACCGAACTCCGGGTATCTATTGTCTTCACATTTTTAACGGCAAGGTCTAATGCCTTCTTCCCTGCCTGTGAACCATCGACCGCATTGATGTCAAGGTAACCAGCAATCCGTCCGTCATCCATAACCACCGCTCCTGCAGCCCTTTGCTCCATGAGCATCGATTTCAGTGTTGTGGTGTCGGTGTGGGCATCCACTGTTACCACATTGCTCTGCATGGCATCCGCCACTGAAATGTAGTCCATGAGCGGCCGCTCAAACTCCCTTTGATGGGCGGGGGAGTGAGCCCTGTCCTGAACCTGTGACTGGTAGATGGAATTCTTTGTCCCGGAGACAAAGTAGGCTAGAACTGTGGATAACATGAGTGGAAGGAATAGGGCATACCCTCCTGTCATTTCGGTGCCCATAATCATGATCGAGATGGGTGCCTTCGAAACACCGCCCATGAACGCTATCATTGACACGATGACCACATCTGCAATTGAAAGATAGGGAAATAGGGGGTGTAGCAGAATGTATATAACGCCTCCCATGAAGCTCCCTATGACAATGCCCGGTGCATACACACCTCCCGAGCCTCCGGAACTTATGGAGAAGGAAGTGCATATGATCTTCAGGAGGGCAAGAATGAGCAGCACGATTATTGGTGGGAGAGCAAGGATTTCAAATGAGGATAAATGTCCGCTGAAAAGCAACTGCACCCAGCCGTAGCCAAGACCAAGTATCTGTGGAAATTCAATGCCAATAACACCTACGAGCAGCCCGCCTATTGCAGGTCTCAGGAATTTCGGCACCCTCTTCATTGAGGCAAAGCGCGCCTTTACACCATAGAAAGTTCTTACATACAATATCCCCAGCGCACCTGCAAGCACTCCCAGGAGTGCGTACAACAGGAGCGACATTGGATGGTAGAAGCCAACACTTATGCCTGAAATGGTGAAGAGAGGCTTGTAACTGAAGAAATACCCGAAGATTGAATAACCAGTTACAGACGCGATGATGGAAGGTATGAGTGCCTCAACTTCGAAGTCCCTCCTGTAAAGCACTTCGGTGCTGAGCAGCGCGCCACCCAATGGTGCCATGAATATGCTGCCTATGCCCGCACCTATTCCTGCTGCCATAGCCAGACGTCTGTCCTTGTCATCCATTCCAAAGAAATCCGCAACCAAGGAACCGAAGCCGGCCGCAATTTGAGCTATCGGCCCCTCTCTTCCTGCACTCCCTCCAGAACCGATTGTAACCGCTGAAGCAACAAATTTGACAGGGGGTATTCTCCTCCTTATGACCCCGTTTCTGAAATGAAATGCCTCTATGGCCGCATCTGTTCCGTGCCCCTCTGCTTCCGGTGCCAGACCATAGACGAGCATACCCGAAATCAGGCCGCCCAGTGTCGTTGAAACAGGTATGAGATACATGCCCCAGGATGTGTGCGGGTATACAATCTTTGGAATGGCCACACCTGTAGGCGGTGGCATAAAGCCTGTGATTCCCCCCAAGAGGTTTGTTGTTACGACATCAATTGCTAAATACAGCGCAAGCGAACCAATGCCTGCTATGACGCCTACAAGGAAACCGATGATGATCCACTTTCTGATATAACCATCAATAATCCACTTCCTTATGCGATTCAAATTAGAGCGCGCCTTCCATAATCCAGCCCTCAAATCTTACCCTCTCTCCGACACTTGCCATGCATTCTAATCCATGATATCCAGGTACCAGAATGCCCCAATCCCTTATTTTCTTTGCCTGATTCCGGAACATTCAGATGGTGTGGCAGACCCAATGCCTCTGCCTTCAAACATCTGAAGTCTATTTCTTTCTATTTCAAAACATTTTCCCCTTCATTTTCCCAATCCACCATTTGTTCATGCTTGATTTTTTGCAACAAAAGTTTTTTGTCAGCCTCCTGTCTAGCAGCTATCCCGGGGGGCAGACGATGAGACTGAGAGGAAAAATCAACGGACACCTGCGATCTAATTTCATTACACACTGGTCACCTGATGTGCACCCTGTGCTAACACTGAAAGACATGCAGTCTGCAGTGGTTGAAATACCGGAGGCATCCACCGACCAGATCACACGCAAAAGCACATCTGCAGATATAGGCAGACTAGACAGCACGCTGACAGACGCGGCAGTTGGCCCCATATATGTGGAGGATGCGATGCCCGGAGACATACTCCGTGTCGATATACTCGAGATAAAGTGTGATCGCTGGGGCTGGACGGGCATAATTCCAGGTTTTGGCCTTCTGACCGAGCAGTTTCCTGAACCCAGGCTGTATCACTGGTCCATCACCAACGGCCTTATATCGCCCAGAAAGAACGAATTCCTCACCGGACTGAAACTGAAGGCCAGGCCATTCCTGGGTATTGTTGGAGTGGCACCAGCCGAGCACAGCACAGCTTACACAATGATTCCACCACAGTATTTTGGCGGCAACATGGACAACAGACGCATTTGTGAGGGGGCATCCGTGTATTTCAGGGTAAATGTCAAGGGTGCCATGCTGTGTATAGCAGACACACATGCCACACAGGGGGATGGCGAAGTATGCGGAACTGCTGTGGAGACACCCTCAAGGACAACCGTGAGGGTAAGGCTGTTCAGCGACGAGGGTGATATTCCCACCCCCTCCGTCATTGGCAAGGAGGATTTGCGCCGTTCCAGGATGTATTCAACGTCCGGCATAGGGTCTGATTTGTATCAAGCTGCAAAAAACGCAGTCCTTTCAATGGTTAAATTCGTGAGCGCCCATGGTGTCGACCAATATGAGGCATACGCGCTCTGTTCTGTAGCGGGTAATCTGAGCATAAGTGAAATCGTTGATGCACCAAACTGGAACGTCTCATTCTCCATTCCCGTGGACATACTCAGGCAGATCGGCGTGAGTGTGTGAGAAGACCGCCCGAATGAAGGAAGGATGCACATTTCTCTATCTCGGTGGATAGCACCGCATCCCCGCTTCGTGGCGGCACCTCTTCCCTGATCAGCGAGATTGCACGCATCACGGCCTCTGACGCCCTTCCCTTGGCAAGCTCCAGCGCGCGCGTTGCGCACAGCGCCTCTATTGCACAGACATAGTACGCATTCTCCACCAGACGTTTCAGTTTCATTGCTGCGTGCGCGCCCATGCTTACAAAATCCTCCTGATTGGCGGATGTCGGCACCGAATGAGAGGTTGCCGGATGGACAAGCACATTTCCCTCCCCCACAAGCGATGCCGCGGTGTACTGGGCAACCATGTATCCAGACTCAATACCAGGCCTGTCAGCAAGGAAAGCCGGTAGACCGCTGAGCTTTGAGTCAAGCAGTCTGGCAATCCTCCTCTCCGAAAAAGAGCAGAATGCATGCAGTGGTATGCAGAGCGCATCAAGTGCGACCGCAACGGGCTGACCATGGAAGTTGCCCGCACTTATGATATCGCCATCCTCGAATACAAGTGGATTGTCCGTCGTTGAGTTCATCTCCCTCTCCAGGACTGTCCTGCCGTAATCCATCATTTCCAAAAGCGGACCTGCAACCTGTGGAAAGCAGCGCAGTGTATAGGCGTCCTGAATCCTTCCCTCTCCCCCATTCCAGCCTGCGCAGTTCTCCCTGACCGCTGCGGCAGCGCGGTCGCTTCCCGGATGGTGCCTTACCTCCGTCACTCTGCGGTCAAAGGGCGAGAGACTGCCGCCCAGGGCCTGAAGCGAAATGGAGAATATCAGCATCCATTGCTCCATCAGTCGTTCGAGCGATGAGAGTGCAAGTGCTCCGACAGCCGTCATGAACTGGGTGCCGTTTATGAGTGCAAGACCCTCCTTTTCTGTGAGATTGAGTGGAGACAGACCTGCCCCGTGCAGTGCCTCCGCCCCTCCCATCCTCTTCCCTGCAATTTCAGCCTCCCCCTCCCCGATCAGCACCAGCGCAAGGTGGGCCAGTGGAGCAAGGTCCCCGCTTGCACCCACTGAACCGGTGGATGGAATCAGCGGGTGGACACCCCTGTTGAGCATCTCCTGGAGCAGCAGCGCAGTCTCTTCCCTTATTCCTGAATGCCCCCTGATCAGTGTGTTGAGCCTGAGCAACATCATCGCCCGTGTTTCGGCCGTGTCGAGCGTTCCGCCTATGCCCGCGGCTGTACTGCGGATCAAATTCCGCTGAAGCAGAATGAGGTCCCGGGCATCGATGCGTCTGTCCTGCAAATCGCCGAAACCGGTATTCACCCCGTAAATGGCTTTGCCATCCGACAGGCGTTTTTCCAGCGCCTTCCTGGAAAGGAGTATCCTTCTATGCGCATCTTCGTCAATCCCGACTCTCCTTCCCCCGACCGCCACCTCTTCCATTTGCCGTATGTCCAGCGATTTGCCGTCCAGCAGCAGCTCTCTATGCCCTGCCATGCTCCGCTGACGGCGATCCGTGGACTTATTTCTTTGCAGCTTCAGTATGAGCTGTGCCGTTCTGTCTAATTGGCCTGAATTTGTACCCGTAGCGTATGATACCCGATCTTCCCTCCTCGCCCAGTTTTCTGAGGGTTGCCTCCACCTGCATTCCTATAGACACCTGCTCCGGTTCACAATCCACAATCTGTGCGGTGAGTCTCACTCCCTCCTCCATTTCTATCATCGCCATTATGTAAGGCTTAATCAGTGTGAAGTCGGGCATAGGGTCGTGGACAACCGTGTAGGAATAGACCTTCCCCTTTCCCGAGAGCCTGTAGCTCTTCATCTTTCCAACGCTCTTACGCCTGCATTTCGGGCAAATGGCGCGCGGCGGGAAGTATACTGTCATGCAGTTTTCACATCTCATACCCATCAGATTGTACCTGCTCGGATTTTCCCTCCAGTATCTTGGATTGGCCATCTTATGCCCTCCCGAAGATGTGCACCACTGCTGTCCCTCCAGTGCCGCCCACATTGAGTGAGAGTCCATATTCAGCATCGTTCACCTGCCGCTTGTCAGCCTTTCCCCTGAGCTGCCTGACGACCTCCACCGCCTGTGCAACACCGGTTGCTCCCATGGGGTCTCCCCTCGCCTTAAGGCCGCCGGAAGTGTTCACCGAGACCACGCCGTTTATATCGGTCATGCCTTCCAATGTGGCAGGTCCTCCCTTCCCCTTCTCGAAGAAACCAAGATCCTCAATGTCCATGATTTCGGCAATGGAGTAGCTGTCATGGATCTCCGCGATATCTATGTCCTTTGGTGAGAGATTCGCCTGTCTGTAGGCTTTTCTGGAAGCGGCAATCACGGCATCAAATCTCGTTATTGTTTCCCTGTGATGCAGCGCAAGCGTGTCGGTTGCGGCAAACGAGGACAGAATCCGCACAGGCTCCTCTGTGTATTTCCTCGCCATTTCGAGGGGTGCAAGTATGACAGCCGCAGCGCCATCTGAAATAGGGGCACAGTCGAACATCCCCAGCGGCTCTGCAACCGCAGGTGACTGCAGCACCGTGTCCATTGTCACTGGCCTCTGATACTGTGCCATCGGATTCAGAGAGCCGTTCTTGTGGTTCTTCACCACAACACTCGCGATCTGCTCCCTTGTTGTCCCGTATTCATGCATGTGACGCCGTGCCATCATTGCGTGCAGGCTCGCCATCGTGGCACCTGCCAACCCTTCCCACTGCTGATCTGCAGCGGTCATCTGTATTATTGGTATTTCCTCGTCCGTCACATCAGTCATCTTTTCCGCACCGGCAACCATAACGATGTCGTGCAGGCCAGAGGCCACAGCCATGTACCCCTCATGCAGCGCCATGGCGCCAGAAGCATTTGCCGCCTCTATTCTTGCTGCAGGAATGTGTAATGGGGATAGACCGGAATAGTCCGCGACCATAGCTCCGAGATGTTCCTGCTCCACCAGACTTCCCGCGGACATGTTGCCTATGTAAAGCATTTCAATCTGTTCCCCGACGATCTTGGCATCCTCCACCGCGCTAAGTCCTGCCTGCATGCCTATGTCACGCAGAGAATGTTCCCATAGTTCGCCGAAGCGAATGTCCCCTACACCGATAATAGCAACTTGCCTCATCTTTATTCCTTCATCACGATCTTGCCTTTGAACTTGGCATATCGGCCATAGTCAAGAACTTCTGCCCTCTCCACGTATTCCCTCACAGTGGGTGCCGCCTTCCTGTTGAATGTGGCAATCGCATCCTCCACCGTGATGTCAAAACCATCGCTGCCAGCTCCGGAGCCAAAAGCAACTGCTAGGATTCTGTCTCCAGGCTTCGCCTCATCCAGAATGGCTGCCAGGCCGATCATCATGGAGGCTGAATAGGTGTTTCCTATGTATGGAGTCATAAGACCTGTCTGGTACTGCTTCTTGTCAAAACCGAGCATTTGTGCAACCCTTGTCGGGAATTTGCCGTTGGGCTGGTGGAAGACGGCGTAATCATAGTCCTCCGGCTTTGTTCCCTGCAGTTTCATCAGTTCCCTTGCGCAGGTCATTACATGCCTGAAATATGCGGGTTCTCCGGTAAAGCGCCCTCCGTGGCTCGGATACGGCTCCCCTTCTCTCCTCCAGAAATCCGGTGTGTCAGAGGTGAAGGAGAAGGTGCGGTTTATTGTGGCAATTGTTCCCTCGGAACCTATGATGAAAGCAGCTCCGCCTGCAGACGCTGAATACTCCAGCGCATCTCCGGGTGCACCCTGAGAGGTGTCTGCACCAATGGCGAGGGAATAGCGTGCCATATTGGAGGACACGAGTCCCATGCTTGTCTGCATCGCAGCCGTGCCGGCTTTACAGGCAAACTCATAGTCTGCGACCGTGATGAAATGGGAGGCACCTATCGCCTCCGCCACAACCGTACCCGAGGGTTTTACTGCATAGGGGTGCGATTCACTGCCGACATAAATCGCGCCTATCTCCTCAGGATCTATCTGGCAGCGCAGAAGCGCGTTTCTTGCAGCCTCGACAGATATTGTTATCACATCCTCATCTGGGTACGGGACAGATTTGCTGTATATCATCAGGCCATTTTTCATGGCCTCTCCATCCTCTCCCCATATCCTTGCGATCTCCTCCGGCTTAATCCTAAACCGGGGAACGTATGCACCATAGCTCACTATGCCTGCCTTCTTTCCGTTTCCGCCTAGCATCATATTCAATCAGCTCCCAGCCTTTCGAGTGCAACTATCATCCTTTCAATCTCCATCCTTGTGACTAATAGAGGTATTCCCTCCAGCCTGGACAGGTGAACTGCGAGTTCGTCTATATTCTCCGGATCATGGTAGACAACAACCGCCGGCTTCATTGGATGTGCCCTAACGGCGATCATTGGTGATCTACCAAACTTGACCCGGGTAAAGACCAGCGCCCTTTGACTGCTCCAGCCGAATACTTTGAGAAAATCAGAAGCACCCAGTGAGGTTATTGCCTTTATGCTGTCCAGCACTGTGTAACCGTGTATGTCCTTCCCCGCCTCATTGATCCCAGAAATATTCTCTGCGGTGATAGCGTCCATCAGTTCCTTGAGCCCCACTGAGCGCCTGTATTCCTTAATGGAGAGAAGGTAATCCCCGCGTTCTGTGTCAAATCTCCGCAGCACCTTTCCACCGTTTTTGCCGTCAAGTGCTATCAGTGCTTCAACGAACCGCTTTATCACCGTGGTTCCGGGCGACTTCCTTCTGCCTGATTCGTAATCACTGATCACGGAGGCAGAGACCTTCAGCTCCCTCGCCAGATCCCTCTGACTCAAGTTGAACTCTTCCCGCCACTTACGCA
>JAVZQA010000042.1:0-10294 GCA_038881315.1 Methanomassiliicoccales archaeon | reverse complement strand
GGGGGATAAGAAGGCACTATTGCACCATATTGCCATGTGGCAAAAGTTATCCTCTCTTCCGGCGCAATAGGCCTTGCCAGCACAAGTACAAGGCCAGCAAAAAAGTTGGACAGCACAGTCTGCGATGCAAGTCCAAGCACAATCCCTGTGAATGCGCTGCCGACCAGAAGACCTTCGAGATTCAGCTTTAAAATGCTGAAAACAATGAATGCGAGTGCTATGTAGGCAACCACAGAGAAAAGATACTTTACAGTTACAGCCTTCGGGCGCGTAATAAGCGGTGTTAGAATTTTGACGATTAGATACCCAATGTACGTGATAAATGAATAACCTATCACGACTGCAAGTGCGGCGAAAATCACAGTTGTGTAACTGACAAGACCATTTGCATATGTCCTGATTATGAGTTCAAAAATGTAGAGTATCGCAGCTATTACAATGACCAGCACCAGGATTCCGCCTATGGATAACAAACTGCTACGCTTTCTGCTGTCCATCCCGAAGCACCTTTTATTGTATTGGCTCTCGTATATAAAGAATTGAGAAAGTGCAAGTAATTTGCAGGGATGTTTGAGATGATTTCTATGTAAGCTTCAGACAATGAAAGAGGGAAGTGAAACAGACAACATACTAGCTCTTGACCACTAGGTAGAATACCAGATCCCCGTTGCGGTTCACAAGTGAATTGTTTACCGCACGTTCCAGAAGCAGGTATGTCGAACGTGGCTTGTCGAAGCCTCCGGAAGCATAGAAGACCGCTTTTTGGGTGAAGGCATGATTGTAAGATAACGACGTGAGTTCGGATTCACTATTGAGCTGCCCTATGAATAGCCCGGTTCCATTGACTTCAGTTTCGCTGTAATTGTATGAAATACTCGTTGTAAGACCTGCGGTTGAAATGATGCTCTCGACGACAACAGTGTGTATTGACCTTATCTGCGTGACATTGAAACCAATGACGACTTGGAGGGGTGAGAAAGCTATATCAGTAACAGATGTCCCGTTAATCTGGTAATAGCTGTCGACGATCATCATTGTTTTAATTGCAGTGCTGCCATCTTTGTAATACGTCATATAAGTTTGATTGATATATTCAGCTAGGTAGAAATTTTCGTATGAAACCAGGCCAATGCCTACTGGTGTTTCTCCAACTATGTTGAAGCTCGGGTCAAATTCAGTGGCATTCGCGAAGAAGGTTACATTTTGTGACTGCATCGAGTACACAGATGAACTGCCATAATCGAAGATACCTGCCGAAGAAAGATGCTCAGTGACATTTTCAGTATCGTTTAGGAATGGTGCACTGTACGGGATGCTCTCGGTGGTAAGATTCGTGGGCGGTGACTGAGTGTAATTGTCATTGAAGGAAAAGGAATTCTGCAGAATGGTGCCAGAACCCATTGAACTTGTATTAACCATGAAATTCAGAGCGGATCTTATCCACAGACTTTCATCGTGTATGACTTCAACACTCACCTGCACCTTTCCCTTCAAAAGCGAAAGATATGGGGTCAAAGGTATAACGTGTGGCGGATAGAGCTCTGCACCTATAGCAAGGATAGGTTGCCATAGGAACAGATCACCGCCTCCCGTCTGTACGTTGGGATAGGGCTGAACGGTTCCGACGAGCATTCCATCTATGTATATCCTGAATTCCCTGAAGGGCGGTTGCAGCGTGTACCAGAATTCGTCGTTTCCGTTTTGCTGCTCATATAAATTGAGGTATGCGGAGGTGATGTTGTTTGGGAGTGTTACGGATGCGGTGTGTGTAACGTTAAAGGGAATGGGCACATTATTGGGGAATGCGTTTGCAGGCGTCTGGAAATTTATGTCGGTAAAAGCGGGAATGATTTCGGATGGGTGAGGGGTTTCCGAGCCTATGTAGAAGGTGAACCACACGCTCAAACGCGAAGAATAACCAGGGTTGAATTGAGGCGTGCCAACAGTCACAGTAGCATGTCCCTGCAGAATGGAGTAATACTGGGTGACGTTTTCAGTTACACTCGTATTCTCATTTTCAAGCGTATTGCCTGCCAGAATCTGAACGTCACCGACAGTCACTACAAAACTTGTGTCGAAAGGGTTTGATATATACTGGTTGAAATAGGTAACCGTTATTTTTGCATACCTGCCCGGCGGGAAGTATACAGAATTGTTGGTAATGCTTGAAGTCGTAGTGTGGGAAACATACGCGTTGTAAACAGGGACAATCACAATTGTTCCCGGCGGGTGGGGGACTACAGGACCGCCCGGGTCAATTGCGGGCGCAATCAGGGCATCATTATGGTTTACCATTAGATTGGAAGGAACGCCATTCGATGTGTTTAACTCATTGTTCATATCGTTGTATTTCAAGGAATTAATGTTGACAGCGCTGGACAACATTAATGCAACTATCAAAACACATACAACGAGCGCGATTATCTTAGAAAGCGGGTTGAACATCCCCCGTTCCCCTCTACCAATGGCGCTTAAGTAATGTCCTCTACTCTATTTAATTCTTAACCACTCGAAATCTGTGTACTCAAACGCATGTCCCTTATGGCTTGTGACTCCCTTATAAGTCCTAATGCCGCAGGATCATCATTATTATAGCGTAGCTGCTTATGACCACCCATGGCAAATCCAAGTGGAGCGGCAAGAGGAGGCCGCGGTTTAATTATCGGCCTAGTCGTCGTCATAGTCGTAATTGCAATAATTGCAGGACTGGGCTGGGGGCTCTACATTACCAAGAAGACACCGAAAGCCGCACTGACATCATCAGAAGAGAGCAGCATATTAACCGCAATGGCGTATGAACACTGGGACGCCATTGGACTTGAAAATATCACACAGACGATGTCACAATATGCACCTAACGCCACACTTTACTGGTATGTTCATTCAAACTATGCCCAAGCATATAACTCCGCATTGAACGGCACTTATCACGGCACAACAGCCATCAAGACGATTTGGTCAAAGTTCTACCAGGAGAGCGTTGTTTATTATTGGGCAAACAAGGTTTCAGTCAAAGTTTCCAATGGCACAGCGACGGTAACCGCAATACTATGGTACATCATATCAAACGGAACCGTGAATCAGAGTGCACCGGTTTCGAGTCAGCTTTACACAGTTATCATGCCATATGAATTGTATTACGTGCAGAGCGGTGGCAGCTGGCAACTGCAGGCAGAATGGTGGGGTTTCCCGTCTAGACCTGGAAGTCTAATACCCGGCGCTTATGGCTTGGAGGCGTACATTACTCAGATACTGCACTGAAAGGAAGCCCCAGAAATGCGAGGGAAAGCAGCATAAATTAATCCGCAGGGGAAGCATAATCAAGTAGCATGCCCATCTGGGAAATAGAAATTACTCAGAACGACTGTCCTAATGTCGATACCACAAAGCAGTTCAGTAACACCACTATCATGATCATGAATACCAATCTTTCCGGCGAGTACATGGGAATGCTGGCCATTGTCTTTTCCGAGAGCGAAGACGAGCTTAGCAGAGCTTTGAGGTATCTTTCATCACATCAACGGGTCTTCGAATTCAGCATAATTTCAAAAAAAGGGTCATTGGCCATAATTCACTACACAATGCTCCGAACTTCCATGTTCGTGAAGAGCTCGAGGAATGGCTTCAGGCTGCATCCTATTTTTATAAGAAATGGCAGGGAAAGGTGGTTCTATCTTTACAATTCGGACAGAAACATACAGCCCGAAGACTTTAACGATGACGCCACGACAGTGCTTGCACTCAAGCCGCTCACGCAGGAGGATTTCTTTGTTGAGTATCCAATCGCATTCATGCGTATAAATGCAGGCCGCCTTGCCAGCTCATTGAGGGATGACGAACTCAAGCTATTGCATGAAGCCTATGAAAGCGGCTATTACGAATGGCCTAGGAAAACCAATCTCACTGTCCTGAGCAGAAAGCTGAGGATGTCAAAGAGCAAATTATCGTATCACTTCAGAATGATTGAGAAAAAGATTTTCACGCTTCTGCTGGAATGAGACAGATCAATCACGTTGCATCTTGCCCATCTCCCTGAAGCCGTAGATGAGACTTCCCATACCTATTACACCGACAACCAGTAACACGAGAACCGTAGCCACATCTATTGAACTCAGGTTTGGGATAGGGTTACCAGTCGAGACAGCGAGATTGTCTATGAATGGAAAGGCAACTATAAGCGAGCCTATGATTGCAAATGCTATCCCGCCATAGTAAAGAGTTTTCCCTGCGACTGTCCTTCCCAGCTTCTCCACCAACCGCTCAGGTATCTTCTTTAATTTGGCCAGATTGGCGAATACTGCCCCGAAGACAATCTGCATAACCATCGTTCCAAGCCCGAAGAACAAACCTGGAAGAGGTGCAAGCCATATGCTTCGCATTTCCGGTGCGAGAATAAAGGTGACTATTGCAGCATATATGCCAAAGCCCCAGCCCGCTATCAGCCCGTGCATGAAGGCGAGTTTGATAGGCACCTCTTTCGCCTCTGTTTCATGCAGTGGCGCCCTTTTAGCCTCTGCGGAATGGTGCTGTCTACCCCGCAGCAGCACATCTAGAGGTATGTGAAGATATCTCCCTTTTAGAATATAGGAGCCTGCAACAAACATACCGATGCCCACTGCAATATACACAGGACCGTCAAGATTGTATTTCATGTAGATAGCTGCGAGACCCAGAAAACCAAGCGTTGTCAGTAGCGCTCTTTGGAGTGTAAAGCCGCCGGAGAATACCAGCCCTGCCTTCATTCCTTTCTTGGTGCTGTACTGCCCTATGGCATAGCTGAAAGTTATTGGCCATGTATGCTCGTCCGGAGTGGCACCATGTAAAAGACCGAGGATAAATGCAATAAGAATAACGACCTCAAGTGAAAGGTTGGCGGGCGGATTGAGTATATAATCAAGATTCAATTATATTTACCCCCTGACAGATTGATGCGATTATCAGATTTGGAGTGCTCTATTGGAAGGCCGTGAAAGCATTTATCTGGCCTCTTCACTGTGGTGCATAGACGCCCAACTACTTCCTCAGAGACCACGTAGTCTATTGCGGATGCTTCGCGGCAGGCAGTCCCCGCTTCCAGCCCCAAAAAACTATGGTAAAAGACCTCAATCACCCTGTGGGCGTGAATAAATTGTTCCGCTGCCATCCTGCCCTCTTTAGTTAATTCCGGAGGCTTCCATGGATTGCGGTGTATTAGCCCTTTATTTTCGAGCCTCTTCAAAACACCAATTACGGACGGCATTGAGACACTAAGCCGTCTTGATAGAGCCGAAACAGAAAAGGAGCCGCCAGTTTCAGCTATCCTGAGAGCCTCTTTGAGATAACGCGCCTCTACAGCACTAAGCTCCAACTTAACCATGTACTAACTTAACATTGTACTAATTTATAAAGGCTTTGACTAAGCTTTCTGCCATAGGTGGTAGAAGCCTATCACTTCTGATACCCTTGCGAATATGTTTATACACTTAGCTCCAGCCTCTACAACGTGATGGGTGGCTCCAGGAAAATTAATAAATCGATTCATGACAGAGGGGGTGTTGCCGGGGCCGTGGCGACGATCTTTGTTATACTCATCATAATTGCTTTTATCAACATTTACATCACCGGTTTTGTACCACCTGTTCTGAGAACCCAACAGTACAACCACATGCAGGAGTTATATTCCCAACTCTCCGCATTTAGAATCCAGAGTTATACCGCTGGCAGCAAAGACTGGCAATTCCCGCTTACAGCAAGCTTTATGCTCGGAACACCTGGCCTCGCTCCATTTGCAGGACCGACATCGGGAGCTCTCAATTTCAGTGAAGACAACTCTGTTTTATCGGTTGCATACCAACTAGGGGTCCCGATTCTGATGCCTAAACCATTGTACATTTTCTACGAAAACGCTTCAGGTAAATCAAGTCAAGGCATAGGAAATCACACTACGTTTCTGCCATCCAGCACAGGAAAAGTATATGGATCTGGAAATAACGGAAACTGGATATGGTATGTGCCTGAAAACATTACCGCTGCGCTCATTGTAAATGGCAACTACATCAACCAGGATGACTATGATGTATTTATTGGGGGTAATGGAGGCCCTGCAATTAACAATTTTACACTTATAACATATCAGTACGGCAGCCATGACATTATTGATTTCACAGGTGTAGGCAATAACCTCAGGGTCTGGTTCATTGAATACGGTAATAACAATACACTATCAGATCAATCGAACCCGTGCGGGTTTGCATTTTCAGGCAGTAATGACCAAGGCTACGTGCAAAATTATGGTCAGAACAATAGCGGGCCATCCGGGTGGCCTGCATTTGAAACAATACCCCAGCAGATTGTTGCATATGGCGGACTGCTAGTCAAAGCATACAACTCCTATTACCCGCAGCAATCCCTTTTCTATGAAAACGGAGCAGAAATACTACATCAGCAAAATACCAATGAAATGCTGCAGGGTCCAACACTGAACGTGGTTAATTCCTCAAAAGGGGCGATCGTTTCGCTCTCGCTGACCTCCATGCTAGGAAATTCCTTCACACTCTCAGGCAGCGGTTCCGCAGCAGTAGCTGAAAAGGTTGTCTCGCAGCGAAATATTTCTGTGGGCACCTACGATGGACTGAATCTAATAAATGATATGAACATTACAATAGAAACACAATATGCATCAGCATGGGCTACCTACCTTACCAGAACACTCAACTCACTTGAAAATGTAACTTCCAACCCATCCGTGGCACTAAGCGGAGGTGGTTGTGTCGACTACAATAACGGGCCTGGCCCATTAGTCAGTGCCGCATCTGACGTGGCTAGTTCGTACACCTACGCTCCAGCCCCTCCTCCAAATCCCCCTCCGCCACCTCCACCGCCGCCACCCCCTCCTTCTCCCGGCCAGCCAACATCCAAGTACATTTCATGGGGAGCGTACAGTTTGATAGTAAGCGGAAATCATGTGTACCTTAACATCTACAATGTAAACGCGCTGTCGCTCTACATCACAACATTACTCATATACAGTGAATGAGGAATCCACGAACTGCGCTGAATTATAAAAAGGGACTTCTTCGCACCATGGTTCTGAATAGTAATGGGTCAAACAGTGCGCAGATTAGTTTGGATGAGACGGTAGCGGGACTCGACATACTCAATCAAATTTAAGATTCAGGGAACTGAGCATAAGCGAAAAGAGAAAGATAATCATGGCAAGAAAAAGCCCTGTCAGGGCGCCCTTACGTTCTTTTGTTCCTTTCCCTTGGGAGCGCAGATCATTTAGCTCCGAAACAGAAGACAAGGCATCTCCCTCTCTTATTGAGGGAGCTTTGATGTGCTTCAGTCAGATAAAGAACACCACTTAGAGCTCAGCTCCACTATAAGAAATGGAATTCACTGTAAGGCAATTGCAATTCACAACTGGTGCTTACTTGTTTTGGCTTGAGTGACCAGCGCCGTGGGTGGCGCTTTCGATTTATTTGGGCGAATAGGGGAACCTGTTCTTTGATAGATGTATTGGGCTTAACTATCGGAAGACATGTTGTTCCGCATCATCTCATACAAACCGCCCTCACACTTTAGTAAACAAAACGCGAGTGTAGATACAGATTGCTTCCTCAGATCCAATAAATTGGAAAGACGGAGACGAACAGGTGCATAAATGCCTGCAGTAAATGATTAAGTATACCATAAGGCGCACATGGCATTACATTGCAGTTCGTTGCTGCTAGAAGTTGAAGACAGAATATCTGCCTCTCCACATCAGCCCGTCAGGTGGTGTTAGTGTAGATGGCACTGAAGCATATGAAATACCATGGCATACCTCATGGTATCTACCTCCGTTGAGGGCCAGACAAAGATGTTCGATAATGGAGATAAGGGTCCCAAACTGCGGTCTTGTTTTTACATTTCTTTAGCTTTTATGTATCAATATATAGACAACTTATCACTACATTGACAATGTAAAATATATTCATTAAAATTTTTAGAATAAGTGATCTAGGAGGTCATATGACAACTGGACAAAGAATGGAAAAGCCACAAGGTGACGTAGAAAGGATCGTAAAAGCGATCAATGAGGCGAAACCGTCCTCATTCCATTATAAGACATGGTTTACGGCAGGGATGGGATTTTTCACAGATGCGTACGATCTGTTTATCATTGGTGTTGTTGTATCACTTCTTCCGTTCGCAGGATGGCACACTCTTTCGATATTTCAGAAGTCTCTGATATCATCCACATCCTTGATAGCGGCCGTAGTAGGAGCCACAATATTTGGGAGGCTTCTTGACAAACTGGGCAGAAAGGCAGTATACGGCCTGGAACTCATAATACTCGTCATAGGTGCATTGGGCAGTGCATTCCTGACACCTGTGAACGGCGTTGATATACTCATTGCATGGAGATTTCTGCTGGGTGTCGGCATAGGCGGGGATTATGCAACCAGTTCTGTAATAATGAGCGAATATTCCAACACCCGGAGTAGAGGCAAATTCGTTGGTATGGTGTTTTCCATGCAGAGCCTTGGACTGGTTGTTGGACCGCTAGTCGCGCTTGCATTCTTAACCACTGGTGTATCACCTTTCCTGACTTGGAAACTCCTGCTTGCGATAGGAGCACTGCCGGCCGCGGTTGTGATATACTATAGAAGGCGCATGCCTGAACCACCCAAATATTCAGCCATCGTAAAAGGGAAGGCGGCAAAAGCTGCCAGAGATCTCAACAACTATGCAAACATCAATGTGGCAGTGGACTCGCAGGACGCAAAGGCAAAAAGTCATCTCTCAATCATACGCATGCTAACCGATACTAGACTCCTTGCTCTAATCATAGGAACCGCAGGTTCATGGTTCCTTATGGACTGGGCGCTTTACGGCAACAGCATAATGGCGAATGAAATGCTGGGTTTTCTCGTGCCGAAGTCTGTGACAGGCCTTCCCTATGTAATTAGAACTACCGAATATTCCGCTCTTATTTTCGGTGTTGCGGCCTTTCCTGGTTACTGGTTGGCCACATTCACAATGGACCGGATAGGAAGAAAACCCATACAGATTCTAGGATTTGCCATGATGGCTGCTTCGTTCGGCATTCTAGGTGCATTCCCGTTTCTTGCCAGCTCCGCATATGTTGTGCAGTTCCTCATCCTCTATGGTGTGAGCTACTTCTTTATCGAGTTCGGACCCAATGTCACTACCTTTGTTTATCCGCCTGAAGTGTTTCCCATATCTGCAAGGGGGACGGGTTCCGGATTTGCAGCAGCAGGGGGTAAGATGGGGGCATTCATCGGCACCTTCCTAAATTTGTTCATAACTGCAAATTTCCACCTTTCAGGACTATTCGTGATACTTTCATTGCTTTCAGCAGCGGGGCTGTTGCTCACCATTTTCCTTCTGCCTGAGCCGAAGGGTAGAGAACTTGAAGAAATATCCAGAGACGCGGATTATCTGGAGGCTGTCAAAGGAACGGAGTGAAAAGACTATTGGGACAGATGAGGAAGCGTATAAAAATCTATTCCATTTTATTAATTTGCGCTGTTTAAGGAATTGTTTGACTAACCATTCCAATTGTGATATTTCCATATTTTATCCGTGGAATCCGCTGTCCCGCTGGCTTCACAATCACTGCCCATGAAGAATAGCTGAACTCATTTCCATAGGAGGATAAGCTTAGCGGAAATGGATGCCATGAGTAAAGAATCTGAATGTACACTTCGTCATTACATTGTTACCAGAAAAAAGGAAGGGAAGAATGCGTGAAAAGGGCACCTGAAGTGATTATGTGGAAAGCCTAGTAATCACAGAGGTATGCTCAGATAATTGAGAAAAACTGAAGTGAAAGATTATGTGATATGTCAATAAAAATAAAAAGAACGTACAGAGCAAAATTTGACTGGGTAATGAGGGGTATATTCTGATTCCCAATGTCCCCCTAACCTGCTTTGCTGAAGACAGGCAGCACGAAAATGCAAATGTGAACAACGTATACCGGGAGGAGGGATATGTAGCTCACTTGGAGTTGCGAACCTAATGGAATGGTGTACTAAATGAGACATCTGGAGAACACGAGGAAAGATTGCAAAACACTATTTTTATCTTTAAATAAAATAGCTGGATTCATGTGTAGTGGATCCAACGCCAGCAAGATATTATAGCATGGTGGACTGAACATCTCTGTGATCTAAATGGTGGCAACAAAGGAATTGCGAGTTCAGGGAAAGAATATAGATCTTGCTAAACTCACCGACAGCATAGTAAAGCAACTTGAACTCGACGGATTCAAGGTCAGGAGCGCACAAGGCCCTCTAGGATACTT
>JAVZQA010000041.1:0-10311 GCA_038881315.1 Methanomassiliicoccales archaeon | reverse complement strand
TCGTATTTCAATATGGACGCGTTGAATGCTGGGGATGGTGGCAATTACACGTTCAGTGGAACATTTGCCGCAGCCAATCCCTTTGGCATTTTGAAGATACCATTCAGCTCAGGAAGCTTGAAGACAAACATAACACTCATATCAGCCGCATGGAAGCTGGCGGGGGAGGTGGAACAGGAGGTTATAGGCTCGTCCTATGCAGGTGTCAATCAACTGAATCTAGTTCTGAAGGCAACCGGAAGTGGAAATCTTAGCCTCATTGCCGGGACGGGGAGCTATACTGTACAGTCGGAGATGAGCGCGCATGCAAATGCAACCCTGTCATTCAACGCCATCGCCATCAGTCAATTGAGGTATGCAGGGAGTGTGACCATTTCAGTTCAGAATCCACTGACTGGAGGCTATGTGAGTAGAGAACTTAATTTTTCGGGAGAGACTGGAGGTGCGTTTCTAACCCCCTTCCTAATGCCATCAACACTCGAACCACATGGAGCGTTCACCATGTCTCAGGCGTACATCGAAAACTACCGCAATCACATTCCATACTTACTCCAGATGGGTCTCTCCGGCACATCCCAAAATGCGAGTTGGAACACCGGTTATTTCGTCCCCTCTCTTTCACCGCCTCAGCTTCAACTCATGATTTCCAACAATGGTCTCAATTATACTGCCTTTTTCAATCAAGGCAATCCACTTCCGCTTAATTTCACGCTGCAGTTAGGCGGAATAAGCAACGGTACACATTATAGCACATACGCAGTCGCCTCGCTCATTGCCAATAACGATTCGCACTCAGTCACAATTAGAATGGTTGAGGGTCACTCATCGCTGACTCTGTCCTATAACACGCTCAAGCAGTGGTATTATGTCCTGGGCCCTTGCCTTTCCTTTGAGTTCCTTCATGCAGACACCTACAAGGAAGTTCAGTGTCTCCCTGTTACCCTGAACATAACGCCTAACCGCGTCCTTCTGCTGGGAGACAACGCGTCTCACGGCTGCCTCAAGATCCACGGCCTCTCTGTCGATTGAAAGTTCGGCTATCGAACTGGCTATTTGCCTCCCGTCAAAGAGCTCCCGCAAAAGCAGCAATGCGTTCTGATTGCTGAGGACGCCGGATGCCGCAGCTGTGGCGAGTGAACCGAGGCCACTTAGTATTGTGCTCCCCAGACAAAAGGAAGAGGGCAGTTTCCTGTATGCAAGTTCAGCCCTCACATCCCTAACAATAAAGTTGGAAATGTATGCGCTATCTGCCTTTCCATTGAGTGCATTATACACCTCTAGAAGAGGACGATCTGCAATCAGTATGCGTGCATCGTTTTCCCTCACCCCTTGGTAGAGCATTTCGGAAAGGATCAGAAAGGGATTCCTCTCCTCCTCCACATGGATGCGGTTGATGTCGACGGGAAGTATGTCAGGATCGTTCATATATCTGTAATCATCAACAGTTTCCTTGTAGCGTAATGAGATCGTTTCACCCGTGATCTCATCAAAGTGCCTCGTCTCCCTGACCACTTTCTTTCCATCGTTCACGAGAGCACGCTGTCGCTTTTCTTCAAATTTTACAGCTGCGAGCACCCCGGCTGAGGAATTAATATTCTTGACCTCCACCCTCTCTCCCTTCCCCACAGAAACATTGGTGTCTACTTTCATTGAAATACCGTGGCGCTGGATACCGAGATAGTCAAGCAGGAGATGCATGTCCTGCATGAAATTCCTGACTTCATCGACTGAATGCATGTCCGGAGCGGTCACCAGTTCAAGCAGAGGAACTCCGGATCTGTTGAAGTCTACATATCCCTTTGATGCATCGTACTGTCCAGGATCTTCCTCCCAGTGAATCTCAATAAAATGCACATTTCCCAGCTGCCCGCCTGTGGCGAATGGAGCAGAAGTTCTCTGATAATTGGACGGAAGGTCTGGATAGAAGTAATGCTTTCGCATTGTCCTTACAGGCTGGTCTGACAGCGACATACCGAGCATGATCGCAAGGCGCAGACCTGCGAGTACGCACTCCCTATTGGGAGGGAGAGGCTTTGAACCGGGCTGTCCGGAACAGATTGGGCACAGTAGAGTGTTAGGTTCAGCTCCAAGGAAATCGGCACTGCAAGCGCAGAACATTTTGCGCCTGGTGGGAGGGTAGATATGCATTTCTAAACCCACATTCAACTGCTCTTCCATTTCCAACCCGCCTCCCTGATTGAGTTGACAAGCGAGACAAGGAACTCATCTGATCCGTGCTTTCCAATGAGTTGAATACCAATACCTGGTGCCGCCGGGAAGGAAATGGAAGGTAGACCTGCGATATTTGCGGGTACGGTTAGCAGGTCCGTGGAATACATATCAAGAGGAGAGAGGCGCTCACCAAATCTGTATGGTGTTGTTGGCATTGTGGGCATCAGCAGGACATCTGAGGCATTCAGTGCAGACGCCAACTCCTCTGAAATATAGGCTTTTGCCGCCATTCCCTTCTCGTACCAACGGCTGCGCCCCTCAAGAGATGTTATATAGGTCCCGAGTAAAATTCGCCTTCTAACCTCCTCACCTAGCTGGGATCTACTCTCCAAAATCCTGGACTCTATGCCTGAACTGTCTGCAGCTGTTCCGAACTTCAAACCATCATAACGCTGCATTGCAGAGGCGAACTCCGAATACATTACAACATAATACGTTGGAAGAGAAAGGTGCAGGTAGCTGAATTGTATCCGCTCCAATCTTGCCCCTTTCTCCTTTAGAAATGAGACAAAACGGTCGAATTCATTCACCACCTCCCTTGTGCAGGAAGCGAGGAGTTGCTGCGGTATTGCAAACATTGTATTTTCAATTGCAGCGTCCATCAGCCTCCGTCTGAATTGAGGAGCAGCCATACCTAATGTTCTCTGATCTCTTTCATCCTCACCGGCAATCGTGTCCATTATGTCCGCAAGCAGTAATTCATCACCATACCTGACAATGGGAGCCGGCGACTCAAGGCTCATGGAGAGATCTACAAGCCCATATCTTGAAACACGGCCATAACTAGGTTTGAGACCCACCGTGCTGCAAAAGGAGGAAGGACATCTCACAGATCCACCGGTGTCTGAACCAATTGATGCGTCCACTATGCCTTCAGCCACAGCGGAAGCAGAACCGGATGAGCTGCCGCCGGGCACCTTACCTGGGAAAAGCGGATTCGCAGTTGGACCGAATGCAGATCTTTCACCCGATGAACCACAGGCGAATTCGTCCATGTTATTCTTTCCAAGAATTAAGGCGCCTGCCCGCTGGAGGCGCTCCACCACTGTGGCGGAGTAAGGGGACACATAATCTTTCATGAGTCTGGATGCGCAAGTCAGACGCATGCCGCGTGTTGCAATATTGTCCTTTACACCGAAAATCACACCGCTTAGCCTGCCCTCTGTGATAGCTCCGAAACCTTCGGAGATTGTTATAAACGCATTTGAATGGCTAGTCAATGCCATTCTCCTGCGCTCCTCGAATCTCTCCTTAAGGTGCTGCTCTTGATTCATTTATTCACCGGCACTCTGAGATGGGTGCCTGAGCGGGCCGGAAAATTCTCCCTTATCAGTCTAACCATAAATTCATCCTGATCTCCAGGAGAATCCTCGTCAGCATCCGTTGTTGGAAGCACTGGTTGCTGCCTTTCAGGCACAGTAGAGAGCATTGAAAAATATTCAAGTATAGCTGACAGTTCCGAAGCCACCTTTTCCGTCTCCCCGACTTGAACCATAGCCAATCTTGAAATTCGCCTCAAAGTCTCAGCGTCTATTTCAGGCACGATAGATCCCTTCCCGATGGATGTATGCATCTGAAGGAGGGGCACCTGTGATAAAAGTATTTAGCAAGGGTCTGCAAATGGCATGAGGGAGCAGCTAAATTAAAGGCTGTGTTGAGTTTGGCTCCGTAGTCCAATGGGCAAGATATCTGGCTGTTAACCAGGTGATGACCGTTCGAATCGGTCCGGAGCCGTCGGCCATTGAAAGACAGGGGCTGATGTTCAACTTTCCTTCAAAGTCCAGGCGATATAATCGGGCAGCGCACCATTTAATACTTACTCACATATAGAGTTGTAAGCGAGGCATAGATAATGCAAGGCACTTCAAGTTACCCTCCTGCCCTAAAATCACGAAATGCAGAGGAGATATTCAGAGCGCTAGGGCTTACTGCTTATGAGTCAAGGGCCCTACTTACACTTCTGGTTTCTGAGAAGGAGATGAATTACAGGGAAATCATGAACGCTTCGAATATTCCCTACGGAAGGATATATTCAGTTCTGCAAAGGCTGTACGACAGAGGATGCATATTAATTACAGATGCCAATCCTAAGCGCTACAAAGCAAAACCGCTTGGCAGGCTGATTGAGGACTCCTTCATAACGCCGACTCTGAAACGACTGTTTGAATTTGAAGTTACATCCGATCAACAGTTTAGAGATATCTGGATAAGCGAGGTCTGCTCCCTTGTTCCTGTCTTCAGGCTGAATGACAGGAAATGTGCCTTTGAGCTCTTACATGGGCTTGAACAGGTGAGACATGCAGAATATGATGCCTTGGAAAGGGCTAGAAACACAGTCAGGTTGTGCATTCCTTCCGCCGGTTTTCTGGATAGAAACCGGAGGGAATATATACCCATGGACGGCCGCGTCGAGGTAGAGATTGTCACCACATTAAAACCTTCGGAATTTACTTTGCATATATCACATCAGGAAAGGCGCCTGTGGAGGCAGGAAAGGAAAGGAGGCAGTCTTGACAGGGTGTTAAAATATTATTTGCATCCATCACTAACTGAGCGAATGCTATTGGTAGATGACGATTTCGTATCCTTCGGTTCCAGAACACTACCTGTTGTTGCAATGGTATATTCGAAAAAGATCTGTAAACAATATAAAGCCGAATTCGACGAGTTGAAGCGACAGGCAGTTCTAGTTCCCGCTGCATCCATGGACATTTGAATACAAGCTGGCGCTCATTTAAACTATGGAGCGGAGGTGGAAACTGCCTTTAGAACCGAAGTGATCTTCTCAGAATCGTTTTCGTAAACAAGGGCCTCGGCACCCATGCTTTCGATCCTTTCCCGCAGCACTCTCATTTCCGATGGGAGTGTAACAATAACCCTGCTCTCAAGGCGCTTCATAGCGGAATTAAGGAAGGCCAATGAATCATCAGGCTTGGTAAAGTCACAAATAACGGTCCTGTCGACGTCGAGAACTGCAGCAAGCCTGCACTCCTCGGGGGTGGAGGCAAGTCTCACTTCGGCGTCAACAACCATTCTGAGCAGAAGTGGCAATGGATCCAGCATGCTTGCTTCTTCCCTTGCATAGAGCAGTCGCATCATAATGTGGAGATGAGAAACATCACTAAACTGACTTATTGTACAAATTTGAAAATTGATTGCGGTTTGAAAACTGATTGCATTCGAACGAACGATAAAATGTATAATTAAGTCATAATATTGTGATGGGGGAAAAATCATGGTGATGTACGCACGCGAAATAATGACAGAGTTGAAAGAAACAGTCAGCGGGCAGACAACGCTTCTTCAGGCAACTCAGCTCATGGTAGTGTCTGGTACAGGCTTTCTCATAGTTATGGACGGTAAAAGGACCGGCATAGTGACGGAATGGGACATAGTTAAGGCGGTTGCTGGTCAGACTGATTTGAGATCCACACACCTCAAGGACGTGATGCGCTCGCCTGTTATGTCTGTTACCCCTGACACTCCTACTGATGTGGTTGCATCTATGATGGCCGAAAAAGGAATACGCCGCCTTCTTGTAGAAGAAGATGGAAAGATAATTGGAGTCATAACCTCAAAGGACATATTGCGCATATTCAGGCGTTACGTGGACGAAGTAACTGCTGCAATCACGCGATTCAGACCGTTCTAAAATCAGCTGACATAAGTGTAGTTGGTTGCCTTCCGTTTGACGAATTCGCCCGTTTCTAGCTCCTGGAACGCCTTAATCAGCTGATCCTTGGTATTCATTACCACAGGGCCGTACCATGCCACAGGTTCATGCAGTGGTCTGCCCGAAATCAAGAGCAGTCTTGTTTCTGAATCTCCACTTCTTACCCTCACTGTATCGCCATCTCTGTGGAACAACACTACGCTGTGATCCCCTGCCATCTTCCTTTCATCCCCGAACTCTGCAGAGCCCTCCGTGACGTATGCGAATGCAGTATAGCCCTCCCTGACAGTATAGTTCATTTCGGTTTCCGGCGGTAATTGTATGTCCAGATAGTTGGCATCAACACGTGTGTCTCTTATTGGACCAGTTATATTTCCCACGCTTGGTACTTTTTTGAGCTCACCCGCGACGAGTCTTACAATCGCTCCGCCATCGAGTTCCACCACTGGTACGGAATCGCGCTGCAGTGTCTTGTAACCCGGATCGTCCATCTTGTGCTCCGCTGGTATGTTAACCCATAGCTGGAAACCTCTCATCTCCGGATCCTCTGAACCATCAGGCTTTTTTGCAGGCTTGGGCATTTCCGCATGAAAGATACCGCTGCCAGCATCCATCCATTGCAGATCACCATTCCTAAGGATACCACTCGTGCCTGTGCTGTCTTCATGGTGCACCTCCCCTTTCAGGAGGTAGGTGACTGTTTCAATACCGCGATGTGGGTGCCATGGAAAACCGGCAAGATACTCATGAGGGAATCTTGAACCAAAATCATCCAGAAGCAGAAATGGATCGAAAAATGGAGCCATCTGTGGACTGCCAAAGGCTCGCTTTAGTTTAACGCCCGCACCTTCAAGCGTTTGCCTCCCAGCTAAAATCTCCGCAACCCTTCTCTTTTCCATACACCATTATTTTACGCTCTGCTGATATATATACGAAGCAGTTGAACATGAGTTATCTGCAATTTTGTCAGCCTTTAGTGTGATGCTCATAAATTAAGGAATATGCGCGCCTCAAATTGAGGTTTTATTGAACATGTTTTAACTCATATACAAATATCACTTTGCAGATTACTTTTTTTTACTACCGGGGGATTTGAATGGGTACAGCTGAAGGAATAAGAAGGAGCCGACCCTCGCATAGGGCGGTAAGTCATTTTGTGCCATGGCGGTTTTTGTGTGTGCCTGAGAACGGGTGTACTGCAAGATTTGAGGGGTTGGAGGCGTTCATTAATGGCCGCTGCATCCTCTGAATATATTGCATCACCATATGGAAAGTATAAGGTTGTGACGGACAGATTTGGCAGAAGATATCGCGTTGGCGAAGATGTCAAGGACATCACCAAAAAGATACTTGGTTACCCAGTAGGAAGACGGATTTTGCTGCTTGGGGCATGGATGTCGTTCTTCTTTGGCAGCGTGTTGGAGTATGGATGGGGAGTGGCGTCCGCTGTGCTCGAAGCCCATTATGGATGGGGGGCTGTGGAGGCTTTCTTCAATTATACTGCCTATGTGCTGTTCCAAGCGACCATCTGTGCATGGATATTCCAGCGCATGAGGGAACGTGGTTTGCTCGATCTCAGAAGGACCCTTATCTTTGGCGGAGCACTTCTAATGGTATCTTACTATCTCCTTGCAAATTCGTTTGACTTCTGGATTTCATATGCAGGATACGCTGCAATTGGTGGTTTCGGTGCTGGTTTCGGTTATGCCACTGGTGGCGCTGTGGTCAACAAGTGGTTCCCTGAAAAGCGTGGATGGAGGACCGGCCTTGCCAATGGAGCGTGGGCTTACGGAGCAGTCCCATTCATTGTGTGGTATTTGTATGCCATGCCAAATCCGCAGAATGTTGCGCCCAGTTTCTTCCAGCTCATAATGTATCTAACAGGCATAATAATAGGGATTGGTTTGATTATCGCTGGACTTCTGGTTGCAGATGCTCCCAAGGACTGGTGGCCTGCACACATAGACCCCATAGCAGCGAGGGAGGCAAAACTTAAATCACGAGAACTTAAAGTCAATCCGCCCGCGGTCGCTCAATTCTCCACCAAAGAATTCCTCGCAACTAGACAGGGTAAAGCTCAGATGGCTTCCTTCACCTTGGCACTGGCTGCCTCTCTTTTCAATGTTTCACTTTACGCGCCATTCGGTGCAGCGATGGGTTTCACAGGTGTTGCTTTTGCTGTGGGAGCCGCAGGATTCGCCCTGACCGATGGACTGGGAAGACCCACACAGGGCTTTATATCGAGCATCATTGGAAGAAGAAAAGCCGTGACAATCTTCTATGCCTTCATGGGCATAGGAGGAATTGGAGTGCTTTACTCTGGTCTGGCGCATCTCGAAATCCTATGGGCAGTTCTCGCAGTGGCGACAGGTGCGGTTTCAGGCGCATGCTTTGTCTTCGACTGGCTCATCATAGCAGACTATTTCGGCGAGAACAACATAGGGCGGAATTGGAGCACACCGTACACACTGAAGGTCGTGGGCGGCGCGTTCGGTGGCATTGGAGCCACGATCATGCTGACATTCCTGAGCCGCGGCGGATGGTCTGCAGTTTTTGGAGTTACATCCGTTACCTTCACCTCGTTTGCGTGGAGCGTAGTCTTCTGGATAGCAGCCGCCTTCTCCTTGATTGCGGCAGGACTCGTATTCTTCGTTGAGAAGCAGCCCACATTCGAGGACTATGTAAAGGCCAGGCAGAAACTTGGCCTTCCAATACCTTCTGCAGCAAAAGGTGTTGTTCAAGCACAGGCCGATAAAGTGGAATCTGCAGGTCAGAGCGGAGGGAGTGAGTGAATATGAACAACGAAGAATACGTAATACACAAGGGACTGGTCAACGTCTCTGACTGGGTGATATATGCACTCGGCTGGGTCTTCCTGCTCATCGGTGTCGGGGTGGATGCACTCGGCATAAGCCACAAATCAGGAGCCATCGTAGCTGTGGGAATAGCACTCAACTGGGTGGGCATACTCCTTGCCTTCTTCAGTGGTGTTATTGGAAACAGAAAGGTGCCCTCCGGCTATTTGGAAAAAAAGGAGTAAGGAAAATCCTTCCAAACCACTTACACTCTTTTTCTTGACACGTAAACAGAAACTGAAACATTACGCGTAATGATTAAATAGGTCATTGCAGTCAAACTTTGGGAAGGGTTTGAATGCCATATTGCCCCAATTGTGGCAATCAGGTCAGTTCTGACGCTAAGTTCTGTCCTTCTTGCGGACAAGCACTTTCTGGTATCACCTTCAGTAGAACAGAAAGCGCTAACGCAGCTGCGGCAACACAGACAAACAGAGTGAGTGAGGCGGAAAGGGAGCGCTTAGATTTGCAAAATGATCCATTTCTTAGAAATTACAAACCAATTGAGCCTACACCCGACCTCCCCTTTAGACTGCAGGAGGGGGAAGTCATATTGAGGGCACTTAGACCCAGTAAGAAGATCGTTGTAAAGTTCGCGTTCAGCACAATAATCGCGGTTCTCGTCCTGATCATCTTTTTTGTTCCAGTGGTGCTTTCGCTGGTCACTTCGACCGCTTCAGCCGCGGCGTCCACAGTGATTATCGCCCTTGCAGCTTTCGCGGGTGTGATAATCATTGTACTGGTAGTTGGTATACTCTTCGGCTATCTAGGATACACCAAATACCGATACTGGATAACCAACCACAGAACAATCGGCAAAAGGGGAATAGTGGGGTACAGTTTCGATTCTATGCCGCTGGAGAATGTCGCAGATGTCGTCGTTTCGCGCGGTATTCTCGACAGGATACTGGGCATATCCACCATTTACATTCAACCCATCGGTGGGTCTGGCTTTATGGTTCCCGTGAGGGGATTTGGAATGAACAGATATACGGGAAGCAACAGTTTTATTGGTCTGAAGCCTGAGGACACTGCAGAACTCCAGCAACTGATTTTTCATCTCAGAGACGCCAGAAAGAGAGAAACAGGTAAAATCCTTTGATCATGAAGAGGCAAAGAGCCACCCGTCAGGTGAGAGGGTGCAACACGCTCCACGCTTTCTGAAGAGCTTTCCCAAAATGGGTCGGTAATCCTTCAAAAGGACTTCCTCCGGAGCAGGGGAGCAGTTGCAAATGAAAATAACCGACTCCCTGCCAATCGATCGTTCCACAACGAGTAACCTGTTTCTTGTCACTAGCGTGAGGCGCCCATAAATGAGCGCAGGGTTTTCATCGCGCAGTGATTTGAGACTTGCAATGATGGGGGCAAAGACTGCCCTCCTGGACCAGTCTACTGTGGCGCGTCCGCTGTCAGTGGTCTTCCCCTTTATCCCGAATTCATCTCCATAGTATATGGCTGGAGCCCCTGGTAGGGCAAAGAGAAGTGCGAGTGCCAGCTCCACCTTCCTTCTGCCTTTTAGAAGAGAACAAATCCTGGGCACATCGTGGCTCC
>JAVZQA010000040.1:0-10370 GCA_038881315.1 Methanomassiliicoccales archaeon | reverse complement strand
ACAGTATCTCAATGGCAATGTGTATTCAAAAGGTGAAACCGGTCCTCAGGGAACTGTGGTTTTTGCTGCGCTTTCAGACATCATATCTGCATCCGGCGATACATATTCCGGGAATTACATGGTAAATGCGTCTGTCTTTAATGAGCAGACATGGTATGCCCCTGAACTTGCGGTATCGCTTGCCCACTACTCTGTGCCACTGACGCAGGAGAACGCAAATGTATCGGTGCAGGTTGTAATCAGACTCCCTGAGCTCGTAATAACCACACAGGGTATTACGGTTCTGTCGTCGCCCGTGGTTGAGGGTTCCAATGTCACAGTATCGGCTCTCGTGTTCAATCTCGGATATGCACCGGTCACGGAGAATTTCACCGTTGAATTCTTCCTGCCTGGTGAGGCAGCAGTCAATGTGACCACAGCTCTAACAGGCCCACTCGGCGTCGGCCAGGCCGTTCCAGTGAACACTGTCTGGTCAGTGCCCATGAGTTATGGAAACATGAGCATCTCCGTCTACCTGAATCCAGGCAAAGAACTGCCGGAGGCAAGCTATTCAGATAACTTTGCCACAATTAATGTCACAGTGCTCGAGCTTCCTGAACTCATACCTATTGCGATGAATATGACAGGTTCCTTCCAGGAGTTTAGTAATGTGACGTTCACTGTGGCCATAAGAAACGCCGGTCAGATCGACGCCGGACTTTACGTAGTGACGATTCTCGAGGGCAACGCACCTAACAATGTCACACTGCCCATTGCCAATGGCACGGTTGATGGAACCGATGCCGGCTCCACAGCCATAGCGCACATCGTCTGGACAATCCCGCCCCTTCCATCGGGGGTCAGATCCGAGAGGGTCTATTTCACAGCGGCAGTGGATATGAATCACTCCGTGAAACAGGCGGCATACTCTCACAGCATGCTACTTGAACCAGTCCAGGCAAATATTACTCAGGCACAAGTCAACGCTGATATAACCGTGTCATCAACCAGTGTCAAGTCAGGCAGTGTCGTGATTGTGACGGTAACTGTAGTTTCCAGAGCTACGAACAAGGGAATGGCCGATTTCCCTGTTACGGTGACGCTGTATAACATAAGGGGCGTCCAGCAAAGCGGTGCCACTTATGAGGGCACCACAGGCAGCAACGGGCTGATGATTGCAAGGATAAGCATTCCGGCAAACGAGCCATCGGGCGCATATCACTTCAATGTCTATTCGAGTGGTGAATACATCAGCTCCTCCCAGTCATTCAATGTGGTCAGACAAGGTCCTTCATCCGGCTTCCCGCTGCTCTATCTCTTGATCATAATCGCAGGTGTAGTTGCTGCTTTCGGAGGCTTCTCGTTCTATCTCTACAGATACGGACTGGCGAGGGTTGTTGAGTGTGGAAACTGTGGAGCTTTCATTCCGGAAACTGCAAAGAAGTGCCCGTACTGTGGTGTAGAGTTTGAATCTGGAACTGCAAAATGCAGTAACTGTAGTTCATGGATCCCTGCAACATCCAAACAGTGTCCGATATGTGGGGTCAAATTCGCTGATGAGGGAGAAGCAGAACAGGAGGACGAATACACCGCAGGCATGAGGAAGAAATATGCCGAATACGTGGAGAAGTTCAAGAGCCAGGCAAAAGCGGAACTGGGAAAGAAGTACTCTGAAAGAGGTTTCCTTGACTGGTGGAAGAAACAGCCGACCTATGTCACATTCGAGGACTGGCTGTCCAGACAGCAGGCGGTCAACAAGGCCAAACTGATCGCATGCCCCTCCTGCGGTGAACCGAATCCTGCATCAGCTCAGGAGTGTGTAAAGTGTGGGACACCGCTGGTTGAAAAGGAGAAGCCAGCCCAGCCACCCCAGAACCCTCCTCCTGCAAACAAGGAGCAGAAGCCTCAGGAACCGAGAAAGATAGTGGTTCCCAGAAAGATCATCAGGAAGGTAGAAGAGAAGCCAAAGTCAAGCGATCAGAGCGAAAAGCAGAATGGAGAGCAACCACCTCAGTAGGCGCTCCATCCTCCGTCAATGCTGAAAGCGGAACCAGTGATGAATGCTGCATCAGGTGATGCCAGGTAGAGGATTAGACCCGCTACCTCCTCTGGCCTCCCGAAGCGCCCCAGCGGGTGAAACGCCTTATCTTTTTCCACTGCCAGGCTTTTGTCTTCCACTCGGTTTAGGGCTTCCCACATCATCGGTGTTTCTATGTCTCCAGGACACACGGCATTGACCCTTATGCCGTCGGCTGCGTAATCCAGTGCCATAGCCTTCGTTAACTGGATGACACCCCCCTTTGATGCACAGTAAGCCGCCTCGTTTTTCACCCCCACCAGACCGCTTACGGAAGCCACATTGACTATACATCCCTTCTTTATTTTCAAAAGCCGAATAGCGTATTTGCTGACAATATAGGTGCCCTTCAGGTTCGTGTTCATGATCCAATCCCATTCTTCCTCACTCGTTTCGTCTATCTTTTTGGCAAGATAGACGCCTGCATTGTTCACCAGTACGTCAAGGCCACCATACTTTTTCTCTGCGAAGCTCATCAGCTTCTCCGCATCGGTTGAATTTGATACATTGCCACGTATAAATTCGATTTCACCCTTCCCCTTTATTTGCGACAATGCCTTCTGCCCCTTTTCTTTGTTTTTCCCAGTGATAATCACATTTGCTCCCCCTGCGACAAATAGCTGAGCAGTAACCAGTCCGATGCCTGAAGTGCCTCCTGTGATGATTACTGACTTTCCCTTGAAATCGGCTGAGTAGGCCATGGTTGCTTATAAACTTGAACACATAGAATAAATTGACGCTTCACCGCATCGGTGCTTTTCATTAAGAGAATTGTATCATCATCATTAAATAAGCACCCTGTCGCTGAAACGTAATTGCCAGGTGCTCATATAATGTTTAATGGACGTAAATGCCTGTCCAAACCTTCAAAACACATTATCGATAGAGAGGGTGTGGCATCTGTCGTGGGCACAATTCTAGCTCTTATAGTTTTCCTTTCCATACTCGGCCTGTTTATAAATCACTACGTGCCGGCCATGATGTCCGGAAATGAGCACCAGCATGACTTGACAGTAATATCCCAGATACTGCAGTTAAAACAGAGCATCGACAACATGATTCTCTACTCAACAGGTCAGCGACTGGGAACCCTTTCAGATTACACTCCTGTTACACTCGGCTCTGCAGGCGTCCCCATGTTTGCTACAGGGACAATGGGACAGATGAACGTCATTCCACAGGCCGGCGATCATATGCCCTCGTTTTCTGTGTCCTTCTTTTATCAGGTTGAGGGTGCATCAGGGGAAACCATCTACCCCACAACTGTAGCCTCGGGTGGTGGGGTCTTTGTGAACATGCCAAACCGTTATTACGTGCAGCAATCTGTATTGTATCAGAATGATCTTGTAATCCTTGCACAGCAGAACGGTCAGGTTGTAGAGGCAACACCTGGATTTGTAATCTCTCACAGTGGCGGGATTGCGCTGAGCATCCTGGAGGTGTCTGTTTCCACTCCCTCCGGAGCGAATCTAACCTACTCAGGGCTCAACACGGTGGGCTTGACGGTGAGTATGCTGGGCCTGGCGACGCAGACATATGTGCCATACACAGCTTCGAAGACACCAGTCACTGTAATCATAAACACTCCTTATGCCACTGCATGGGGTTCGTTCCTGAATTCAACCTTATCACAGGCTGGTCTCTCCCCGGGCTATCCTACCGGCAATTACACACTGTCGTTCATCAGGAATGGGTTCTATGATTATACGCTTGAGCTCAGCCTCTTTGGTGTGACTTCACTGCAAATCACGAAGGCCCTCATAAATATACAGGCGGAGGATTAAATTGGCTGTTGCTGAACAGAAAAGGAGCATAACAGATCTGGTGGGCGAGGCGTACAAGCGCTTTCTTTCAAAGAGAGGAGGCAAGCGCATCAAGATAAAGATGGCTAAAGAGGACGTGGAAAGGAAAATGGACTGGGCCGAAGGAAGGGGTTCGGCCTATACCATAATTCCACCATTAGAGTCAAGGGATATGGAAGTCGTGGATGTTTATCCTGTCAACGAACCTTATGCCTTCCTCAGGGTCACTTACAACAATTCGAACAGTGAATATCTGCTCGAGGCGATAGAGCCTCAGCTCAGCGAAACAGAAAGCAGGTCGCTGCAAATACTAAAGGACGCACTGCAGAGGACACTTGATTATGAACAGCGCTTCTTAAATAAGGTGGAGAGGAAGGAGTATCTAAGGCGGAGCATAGAAAGCTTCCTGAGCACCAGAGGGTACAGCGCTTCCTCCATGACAAAGGATAAACTTTCTTATTATCTGATAAGGGACTTCATAGGTTACGGTCCAATCGATGTTTTCATCCGCGATCCGAACAGTGAGGATATAAGCTGTGATGGCGTGAACGTTCCAATATATATTTTCCACAGAAAATATGAAAGCATACGAACAAACGTTCGCTTTGTAGATGAGCAGCAGCTCAACTCATTTGTCATTTACCTCGGACAGAAGTGCGGTAAGCAGATAAGCGTTGCCAGCCCCATTCTCGACGGAACAACTCCGGAAGGACACAGACTGCAGGCGACGTACTCAAAGGAAGTCACAAGCCGCGGTTCCTCTTTTACGATTCGTCTGTTCAAGGAGAAGCCTTTCACACCGGTCGATCTGATAGATTACGGCACGGCTTCGCCAGAAATGGTGGCTTATTTCTGGATGAGTGTGGAGAACGGCGAGTCAGCTATGATAATCGGCGGTACAGGCAACGGCAAGACATCCACACTCAATGCGATATCGCTCTTCATACCCCCTTCTGCGAAAATTGTCACCATGGAGGACACAAGAGAGATCAATCTGCCGCATGAGAACTGGATACCAGGTACAACGCGTTCGGGTGTGGGGGAAAGAGGTGCGGATGGAAAGGCTCCAGGCGAAATAGACATGTTTGACCTTGTCAGAGCTGCACTCAGGCAGAGACCCAATTACATTATTGTGGGAGAGGTCAGAGGGAAGGAAGCCTACACCATGTTTCAGGCAATGGCAACTGGTCACACTACCTATGCAACAATGCACGCAGACAGTGTCAAGCTGATGATCAACCGACTCGAAAATCCTCCAATAAACATACCCCGCATACTTCTGACAGCTCTGCGAATAGTGATTGTGCAGCAGCAGGTAAGGATAGGAAAGGAACATACAAGAAGGATCCGGAACGTTGTTGAACTCATTGGTTTCGAGCCGGAGACAAATGAGATTATTACCAATTCCGTTTTCGAATGGGACCAGTTGAAGGATGAATTCTATTTCAAGGGACATAGCGTGTTGTTTGACAAACTTAAAGACATAAAGAATTGGACACAGGATGAGCTCGAGGAGGAATTTGCCCGCAGGGTGGATATCATACGCTACATGGTGCAGAAAAACATGAACAATCACATGGAAATATGGTCGCTCATAAACAGATATTACAGGGACCCTGAAGAGACCGCTGCCATGGTTCGCTCGAAGCTCGAAGTGGCTGAGAAGGAGAGGATCGCCGTTGGCAACTGAGGAAACAGATCTCTTTTCGAGGTTTGAAGGAGGCGGAAAGAAATTCCTTGAAACAAAGACACAGAGATCCAAGAGGAAGGTGGAGGGCCCGCATCCAATAAAGCTTCCTGCAGGGGCTGTGCCGACTTATGTCAAGCTCACTCCTTATCAGCAGTTCTGCTGGAGGGTCATGAAAAATTTCGTGGAGGCCCGCTTCAAGAGCGATCAGGGCCTTGAGGATTCACTGATTAAAGCTCACATGCGTATACGACCTGAAGAATTTGTGGCTGAAATATGGATGACCAGCCTCCTTGCAGGTATTGTTGGCTTCGTCATCGGGCTGGTCTTTGGCGGCTTTTTCCTCACATTGCTTCATTCGATAATTACGCTCCGCGTTGCCGTCATAATACTTCTAACCGCTGTTCCACCCGCGGTTACATATATGCTAATGAAGTCGATGCCTGCTTCGAAGGCAAAGACTAGAGGAAGAGACATAGACAAACACATCGGCAGCGCAATGAGTTTCATTTCTGCGCTAGCCTCTGCAGATGTGAATGTCGATGTGATATTCAGTGAACTTGCAAAGCAACCCATTTATGGGGAAATACAGAAGGAAGCCGAATGGATTACACGCGACACCACACTGCTCGGTGTGGATATATTGACCGCTCTAAAGAATGCTGCCGCAAGAACACCCTCTTCCAAATTTGAGGATTTTCTTCAGGGTGTGGTCACCACTGCGCGCTCCGGAGGCCAGCTGAAGCCATACTTTTTGCTCAAGGCAGAGCAGTTTGAGAAGGAAGAAAAACTGACCGCGAAGCAGGAAATGGAAACGCTCGGCCTTTTCGCTGAAACATTTGTTACAGTTGTGGTTGCCTTCCCGCTCTTCCTCGTGGTCATCATAGCAATAATGTCCATCGTTTCAAGCGGGGGTGGAAATCAGGCAGTCGCCGATTTCCTTGGAATGCCGATGTCATTCAACGTGCTGCTTCTTTATGTTGTGGTGCTGCTGATGATACCTGCATCCCAAGGCGGTTTCATCTTCTTCGTCTGGAATATGAGTAAGGAGGCCTCCCAATGAATATGAACATGAGCAAGATACTCGATCTCAAGCCGCTTTCGGTTGTCAGGAAGAATGTCGACAGGCAGGTTGCAATCATTTCAGCTGTTGCAATGCTTGCGCTTCTCTTCATAGGCATTTCCGCGTCATTGGCACACACGGAATACCTGGGTATGAGTATGATCGACTGGGTTGTGCTCGCCCTGGCCGCCTTCATGGGACCCTATGGTATTTACACAAGCCTGCAGGTGAGAAACCAGAGACTTGTTGAAGAAAGGGTGCCTGATTTTCTCAGAGATGTGGCTGAAGCAGGGCGATTTGGAATGACCCTGGCCGATGCAATTCTTTCTGCCTCAAACGGAAAATACGGAAAACTGACGCCGGAAATAAGACGTATGGCGGCGCAGATAGACTGGGGTGTTCCGGCCACCGAAGCCATCCGACTCTTTGCTGAAAGAATGAGAAGCCCTCTGATAACGCGCATATGCAATATAATTATCAAAGCGACAGATGCCGGTGGTGCGGTGTCTGATGTTCTCAACATGGTGGCTCATGACGCGCGTGAGAGACTCATAAGCAGGAAAGAGAGAGCCATCACAATGAGCACCTACATGGTTGTGATATACATCAGCTTCGCAGTCTTCCTGGCGACGATAGCCATCCTGGAGTCATCGTTTATACCGCAAATCGAAAAGGCAGGTTCGCAGCTCGGTCAGACAGGTGCCTTGTCAGGTGGAGTAGTGCCTACCCAGATTAACACGCTAGCGATAGCACCCGTAACACTCGCATTCTACATTGCGGTGGTCGTCCATGCGGCTGGAGACGGCATCATGGCTGGTGTTATACAGGACGGAAGGATCGCCAATGGTATGCGCCATAGTGCGATAATGCTGCTCGTCGGTTTTGTCTTCATGCATGTCATACTCGGGGTGTGATCATGGCTTCAGATACAGATGTTAAAGCAGGCGAGGAGAAAGAGGAGGCCAGGCGGCTGGGTATAAAGATCAGATATCTGAAGATGTTGAAGACGCTCAGCGGCAAACCAGTGCGAATTGCAGTTACCAGGGATGAGTACGGCTTTTCCAGCGGTTCAAAGATAACACCCATACCTCCAGTATCAGAAAAGGGGCAGGAGGAGGTTGAGCTGTCGCCGTTAAGAGAGCCTTACTCATATGTCAGGATAAGATACGACAGCGTACTCAACGAATACATTTATGAGATTATAGAGCCGCCACTTTCCAGTGATGAGGTAAAGGTACTGAAAGCACTCAAGGAGGCTCTAATTGCAACAATCAACAAGCTAGAGGTGCAGAGTAGAGAGGAAAGGGAAAAGGCACTCAGGAGGGCAGCGATGCAGGTCATGGGTGTTATAGGTATATCGCTGAATCCTTTGGCCTTTGAGCGTGTCTTCTACTATCTATCAAGGGATCTTGTCGGCTTCGGTGTTTTAGAGGGTGTAATGCTCGACAGCAATGTGGAGGACATAAGCTGCGACGGCGTTGGCATACCGCTTTTCATTTTCCATAGAAAATATGGTTCCATAAGATCCAATATAAGATTCGAAGAGGAAGCAGAACTCGACTCCTTTGTGGTTTGGTTGGCTCAGAAGTCGAAGAAATCCATAAGCGTTGCCAGTCCGATGCTCGATGCAACTCTGCCCGATGGTTCAAGATTGAATGCAACTCTCGGAAAGCATGTTACAAAGAAGGGTTCCTCGTTTACCATCCGAAGGTTCAGAGATGACCCCTTTACGCCTGTTGATCTGATAAGATTCAAAACAATGAGCGTTGAGATGATGGCATATCTCTGGCTCTGTATTGAATACGGGAGCTCCATGATGGTCTGCGGCGGTACTGCGAGCGGGAAAACAACCACACTCAACGCTGTGCTACTTTTCATTCCACCTCAGATGAAGCTGATAAGTATCGAGGACACTCGGGAGCTTAATCTGCCCCATGAAAACTGGATCGCATCCGTCACGAGGGAGGGCTTTGGAGGCAAGAGCAATCATCTTGCAGGCTCAGTCGATATGTTTGACCTGCTCACTGCTGCCATGCGACAGAGACCTCAGTACATGATGGTGGGTGAGGTCAGAGGAAAGGAAGCCTATGTGGTATTCCAGGCGATGGCAACTGGTACAATCGCCTATTCCACATTCCACGCAGATGATCTGGGCGCCATGGTTCACAGGATGGAAAGCGAACCAATCAATCTGCCGCGTTCGTTGATGACCGCATTGAACATAGTGCTGCTTCAGGCACAGGTGAAAGTAGGCACGAAGATGTCCAGGCGCGTTAAGTCAATAACAGAGATAGTTGGCATAGATCCGGACACAAATGAGATCATATACAACACCGTTTTTAGCTGGAATCCTGCAGATGACCGCTTTGTGTATTCAGGGCACAGCTACATATTTGAAAAGATAAGATTGAGCAGAGGATGGTCGATAAGGCAAATGGAAAACGAATTCAGACGCCGTATCATGCTCCTCGAATATATGCGGAGAATGGATTACAACAATTACAGAAAGGTGGCTTCGCTCATCTCCTCATACTACAGGGATCCTGATAGAGTGGCTCAGCGCGTCCAGAAGGAACTGGAGAGCGCTGGTGCGATACCCTCTCAGGTAAAGCAGGAGGCGCCTGCGCAGACTGTTCCCCCCCAACCCTGAGACCAACCACCTGTGTTTCCGTAGCTGATATGACTTCAATTATGTTTAAATACGCGCAGGATGTTGAATTTTCACGATTCGTATGGTAAATCTCTTGTTGACTGAAAAGGCTAGTGACAAGGTAAAGGATCTTATGGCTCAACAGGATACCCCTGTGCTCCTGCGCGTATACATGGCTGCTTCAGGTGGCGGTTTCAAGTATGGCATGGCTTTTGATGAGCACGCAGACCCGGAAGAGGATATAGAACTCGAACAGAACGGTGTCAAGATTGTGGTTGACAAGGAGAGCGCGAATTATCTTGATGGAACAGAAATAGACTACGTGGAAACACTCGAGGGCGGCGGCTTCACACTGAACAACCCGAACCTTAAGGTCACCAACGGTCAAGGGTGCTCTTGCGGTGGTGGCGGCTGCGGTTGCGGCTGCGGAGCCTGAATGCAATCCTTGGGAGTGCGGGAGATGGTCTGCCGCTACTGCGGCAGAACCATGAAAACACACGAAGAACATGGAATTCTTGTGGAAACAGTATATCACTGTGTTTGTGGTGCTGCCTGGTGGAAAGCCAGGTTAGGATAATCGTGACTTCATTGAAGCATTTCAACCAGCATTCATTCAGTTGTTGTCTTCCTCTATTCTCACCGGGATATTGATGAAAAATGGTATTGGATTGGAGATCTTACACTTAAAGCCGCCTTTTAGTTTCAGTAGATATGTTGTATCACTTTTTCAGTGATTTATGAGAATGCCTGGTGGGTTTGGCGTTTAACTACAATAGGTCAGCAATTTTAGCATATGAGATTTCTGTAAGGCGTTTTTCATTACTTCGATAACATACCGGTGGATTAGAGGCAACAACACTGCTTTCCCATCACTATTCCATTTATGCTTCAAAAGAAACGCAAAACCAATTGATCAATAGCTTAAGGAAAAATCAGTTCGTGCTTTTTCAGGTATAAATCCATAAAAATGATAACATTAATAGACGAAATCCCTGAATAGGCGGCAGTAAAAGTGGCCTCCATGCGACTTCGCAATTCGGACTTTCATATGCAATTGCTGACAAACGTGGCCTACACGGCCTCCTCTCTATTCATTCCCATTTACGCACAGG
>JAVZQA010000039.1:0-10412 GCA_038881315.1 Methanomassiliicoccales archaeon | reverse complement strand
GAGAGCAAGGGTGCATGCATGTCCATACGATATCTGCGCGGTGTTGCAAAGATAGAAATTAATCTCGGAATCCTGAATTCGCTGGCTGGAAGTTATGACACCGCGGAGAAGCTCTGGACACACGCGCTTGAGTTCTTCAGGTCCGTTGGCGATGAACAGACGGTTGCATCAATTCTCAACAACATCGGCGGAATGATGGTTCTGAGACGAAAGTTTGAGTCCGCGGCTGCCAATTTTAAGGCAGCTGTGATAGCATCCGTAAAGGCAAATGACAGATACACTGAAACAATAAGTGCCCTGAATCTAGCGTTTTGTCAAGCAAAGCTTGGGTATTTTGAGGAGACTAGAAAGATCATCGATGAAATTTCGCCACTTATGAAGGAGAGTTTTGATCTTTATCAGCTTGCATGGCTGCATCTGGTTAATGGTATATACAATACTTACAGAGGGAGTTGGCCAGAAGCTGAAAAGAACTACCAGGCGGCCCTGAGGTTCGCACAGGCTTCGGGGAACGTGGAGCTCATCGCTTATTGCCATGAAGAATACGGAATCTCCCTGCTAGAAAGAGATAAAAGGAAGGAGGCAGAGGAGCAAATGACTCTTTCGAGAGAAATAGTTGAATCGATCAAAAAAATTGAGCTAAAAGGAAAACTTGCTAACTTCTAAGATTTTACTCTTTCTTATTTATGCCGGTGTCCACAACGGCATGTATCTCCCCCTCCTGTATGCCGGCAGGACCCTCAGCATCAGAGCACGAGCCAATTTCTTATTTTCGCTTGCCCTCCACAGACATGCGTAGACATTGGCCTGACACTCTCTGATCCAGAGAGACACGCCAGTTTTGCTTATTCTTACCCCTCACATCTTGATTGTGCTGAGAGATTTATAAATTGTATGTGAGTGTTGCTGCAACATTTTATCTCAGTTTTTTAAATGCGTTGCGTTTTCTTAAATACAGTTTTGACATACTGCGCGCCAGACGCTGGCTAACGTGGAGTATTGTGTCATGGCGTGCCGATGCGTGACTTATAGCATTTTTAAATCCGTAGATAGCATTGCATTTCGAGCGACAAACTCGGATTAACCATGCAGGCTGTGGTTTTCTCTCCACTTCTGCACCTTTATTTAAATATGGGGGGTGTGAGTTAATTGATAGGGAATGACTTTGCGAGTTTACGCTTACATATCGGGTGAAGATGACCCACGAAAGTGCACCGCAAGGAGAATGGCACGGTTCGGCCTAGCAATACCACTTTCATCGGACAAAAGGCTGCCATCCGGTTGCGTTATCCTTGATCCCACTTCCCAGAAAGCGCTCTCAAAACAGGATAGGCAGATAGCTGGGGAAAGAGGTCTGCTAGTTCTTGATTTCTCCTGGAAGAAATTTGAGGAACGCAAAATGGACAGGATTTGGGGAGCTAGAAGAGCACTGCCATTTCTGATTGCCGCGAATCCTGTAATGTGGGGAAGGCCGGTGCAATTGAGCAGTGCCGAGGCTGTTGCTGCCGCACTCTATATCCTGGGTGAAAGGGAGCAGGCAATGCGCATTCTTGAAAAATTTGCTTGGGGCAGCAGTTTTATACAGCTCAATGGAAAAATGCTTGAGAAATATGCCGACGCTGAAGACAGTAGCGAAATAGTCGCTCTACAGACGGCCTTTTTGGATGAGCTCAGACTTACGGGCCAGTTAATGGATTAGCCACGCTTTTCCTACTTATTCACCTTCAGTTGCTTTGTGTATTAGTTCCCTCTCAGCTTAATGATGGGCACCAATAATACAAAGGATGAATCTCATAATTGTGTAGGTGCGGCTTCCGCAGAACGTAATCGTATATGGTGCCTTCATTTGAACGGATAAATCGTATTGGCTCATACAGCACGGGCACTAGTCTCAAGTGGACAAGGAAGGAGGGATTGTGCCGCCGCTACTGGAAAGCATTCTCACTCCACTTTCCGATCAGAATTGTTGGGATTTTCAGAGAGATGGAAATTGAGCCACCTACTGCGCTGAATATTATAAAGAGGCTGTTAGGAACAGGACTGTCGATTGACGAAAAGTGCATGATTGCGTTCACAAGCTAGGGAGAATCGAAATTCGCTGAAATCAATCTTCTAAAAATCATCTGCACTTTACAGTGAATTTTTCCACTCCATTTAACAGAACAACCGTCCATCCCCAAGGGATGTCAACAGTTACAATCGCTACAGCATTGCACCCCCAGTTTATGCAGGGGGCTCATGTGTGTGCTCCATAGGATGTGGTTATGTCAAGTCAGTGTTAAAGCGTGTTCTGATTCTACATACTTGAGCGTTCATATGAAGCTATGCTTCGCCTGTTTCCACTGTAACTGCTGGCCATAACGCATTCGGCAACCATGCCAGTTAGTTTAATAAACAAAGCAGGTGTGAAGTGGGCGGAGCTTGGAGAAACAGAGATGGCACTCTCGGAAATGCAGCCTGTCAACGGTGAATTTGTCTCTAAATGGAGCGACTTCATTGAATTTGCGGATCTGAGGAAACACATAATCTCCTTAACCGCGAAATATCCTGATGAGCGAAGTCTGTATATCAGGTTTGAATCGCTAAATGCCTTTAATCCAGATTTTGCTCAGCATCTGCTCGACAACCCTGTTCAAGCATTAGCAGCTGCGGATGTAGCGCTTACAGGGTTGCTTCCAGAGGATATGGCCGGCAGAACCTCTATCAATGTGCGTATAACAGATCTTCCACAGGATGTGCATGTCGAGGTCAGGCATCTGCGTAGCAATCACCTGGGAAAGTTTCTCTGCGTGGAAGGGCTTGTGAGAAAGGTAACAGAGGTCAGGCCTAGATTGACGATGGCAGCATTCAAATGCAGTAGATGTGGCACAGTGTTGAAAATACCACAGGAGGGCGCCCTTCTAAGGGAACCCAATGAATGCTCCAAGGAAGAAGGAGGTTGCGGCAGGGGACCAGGTTCGACCAGATTTGTGCTTATTCCTGAGGATAGCATTTACACGGATACACAGAAGATAGAGATACAGGAATCGCCGGAAGGGCTGCGTGGAGGAGCACAGCCTGAAAGACTGGAAGCCTTCCTTCAGGACGATATCACTGGCAGAATAGCACCCGGAGACAGAGTACTGCTCAATGGCGTGCTTGTGGGGATACAGCGTACTGGTGTTTCGGGTAAGTCCACCTTATTCAATATTGCACTGCAGGTCAACTCATTACAGTACAGGGAACATGAATATGATGAGATTGAGATAACCGATGAAGACGTGGAGGAGATAAGAAGGGCAGCTTCATCCGGGGACGTCATACGCACCATTGCCTCTTCCATATCCCCCACGATCTTCGGCTTCGAAGTGGAAAAGGAGGCATTTGCGCTCCAATTGTTTGGTGGTGTAGGCAAACAGATGGAGGACGGGACTCACATCAGGGGGGATATACACATTCTGTTGATTGGAGATCCGGGTCTCGCCAAAAGCCAACTCCTGCGATATATGTCCGAGTTAGCCCCGCGCGGCATTTATACAAGCGGCAAGAGTTCATCGGCCGCCGGTCTCACTGCGGCCGCGGTCAAAGACGAGTTCGGAGAGGGGAGATGGACACTGGAAGCCGGCGCGCTAGTCCTGGCAGATAAGGGCGTTGCATGTATAGATGAACTGGACAAGATGACCGATTATGACAGGAGCGCTATGCATCAGATTATGGAAAGCCAGATAATAACAATAGCCAAGGCAGGGATCACTGCAACCTTGCAGGCACGTTGTTCGATACTTGGGGCAGCCAACCCCAAGGAGGGTCGATTCGTGTCTGAGGAACCCATAGCTGCGCAAATAGATCTTCCCCCAGCCCTTCTATCCCGTTTTGATCTGATCTTTCCGCTGCACGACAAACCGGATACGGACAAGGACAGGAATATTGCATCACATATACTGAAAGCACATAGGGTGGGAGAAGCTATGCACTATGATCTCCTCCCAGGACCGGAAAGGGAAAAAATTGAGAAGGAGAGACAGAGCGTGCGGCCGCCCTTCGACAGAACTTTTTTGAGAAAATACATATCATATGCAAAGCGCATCAATCCTGTGATGAATGACGAGGCGATGACGCTTATTAGAGAGGAATATTTGCGAATTAGGAGGACGGGAAAAGAGGACAACTCCTCTGTGCCTATTACCGCAAGACAGCTTGAGGCATATGTAAGACTTGCAGAAGCTTCAGCGCGTGGAAGGTTGAGTCAGAGGGTGGAGAGGGAAGATGCGGAGCGAGCCATCAGGGTTGTTTTCTATTATCTATCTAAGGTTGCCAGCGAGAACGGCCAGTTTGACATAGACAGGATATCGGGACCAATGACACACAGTCAGAGGGCTCATCTTGCAATTCTGCTCGATTTGATCAAGAAGGCATCGCCAGACGGCATTTCGCTCGATGATATCAAACTCGGACTCTATGAATTCGGTTTTGAGGAAAGGGAGATCGAAGATTTCATATCCCGTCTACATGACAGTGGTGAGATAATGGAGGTAAAGCCAAATGTTTACAAGAGCACAAGGTGATCTCCCTGCTATCGGTGAGGCTTCACAACATCAAGAAGGAAACCATTGTTGCCGCATGTGATATTGAACTGCTTGGGAAGAAGTTCATTGACGGTCAGACGAAAATTGAGGTCTACCCGGCTTTCTATGGCGGTGCAGAAATAGAGGAGGGGGAACTCGCTTCATATCTGATGAAGGCCACCATAGCCAATTTGGTGGGTATAAGGGCTGTATCCATAGCGACAGAGCTCGGGTATGTCAGTATGGACAGAATCCTCTATATTTCAGGTATACCTCATGCACAGTTCGCGCTCCTGGTGTGAGCTCAGATGCGATAAGCCCTGTTTTCCAAAACAACCACACGAATTTGCGAACCCTCAGGGAATTTTTTGTCCCCATTTACGGCAACCCTCAGCCTCCTTCCATCTACCTCCACCTCAGCGTAACCGCCATCACTTCTGACAACAGGAAGCCATCTCTCTAGTTCGGGACCTCCAATGTATCTTATTTCCGCGGTTTCCTCCGGAGGAAGATTGACAACCCTTCTGCCGTAAAGGGACTCCATTGTGAAACCTCCTTCGGTCCGTTTGACCCTGTAATCCACTCCCTTGAATTCCACATAATCCCCGTTTATGAACATGGGGAGTCTGATGAGGAATGTCATTCTGTATAGCTCCCTCCCCTCTCTCCGCCCATACAGTTTTTTTGTCGCTTTCATCTTAACTCCATAAAACACAGCTAGTTCCCTTGCCACCTCCGCCCCTATGCTGTTGGAACTCATCTGAATGTCAATGCCGCCCCTTTCCAGCTTGACGGATGAGATGAAAAAACCCTGTTTCGCTTCATGCTTGTGCGATATTTCCTCCAGGTGCCTTAAGACATTCTGAAGCACCTCCTCCCTCTCCTTCTGAAATCCTCTAACCTGGATTACCGCCTCATAGTAATGGCCGCTGCGCTTGCTGCATCCGGGGCAGCTTGAGCCATCAATATTCAACCTGAGTGCATACTTCTCCTCCTTCTCAAGGCCATGCATGCCAATAAGCAGGTGCAGCTCAGCCATACCGCTGTGTTGTGCATCACGCACTTCGAGTGAGGATCCAAGGAGCGTTATGTTTTCGGGAAGGTGAAGTTGCTTTAGCACCGCTCTCTTGATAAATTCATCTTTATCTTCGTTCAGCCAGTTCTTTCCCTCCTTCACCTTTCCGCACGAACCGCATATGCTGATATCCACCTTGTCTGGAACAGTTACACCCGAAGGGGAGTTTAGTGCACACTCTTCGCACAGTACCCACCCTTTAAGCGCTTCACGGCCGCATCTGATACAGAACACTGTTACTTCTACTCTGAATTCATACATTTAACTATTCCCTATGAAAGGGGAAAACACGCGATGCCTCCTTCCACCAGCTTTCGGGCGCTGGTGTACCCCAAAAAGTCTGCCGCTGTGGGTCATCGTTCCTCCAAACAATCGGCTTCCAATCAGGGTCTGCTGTGAGGTAGTCACCATTGTAAAACTCAATCCTGTTGCCCTCCGGATCCCTCACATAGAGAAAGAAGGCGTTTGTTATGCCATGCCTGCCTGGCCCCCTTTCTATATTCCTGTAATATCCTCTTGAAGACAATATATCTGCGCAGTTTATTACTGCATCTCTGTCATTGACGTAGAAACCTGCATGATGGAACCGCGGCCCTTCCCCGTTCATGATCGCTATGTCATGCGATGATTGTTTTCTTCTCATCCACGCCGCTGAAATGCCTCCTTTTTCATCTTCGACGTATTCACTCATCAGGAATCCGAGGGCGGAATACCAGTTGACTGTCTTCTCCACCTCCTTAGTCATTATGTTGAAATGGTCGAGACGTGAGACGCCGGAGCCCCTTTGCAAATGGAAGCGCTGCATTAGCCACTCTGCACCCTCCATCTCATGGAACAACTCAACTGGAAAGCCGGAAGGATCAATGAAGCGCAGTGCTTTCCCCTGGCCTCTTTCAGTGTCCTCTTCAATCATCGCAGCCTCTATCCCTTTCTCCTGCAGCATCTTACCGAATTCCTCCAGATCCTCTGCGCTTTCAACCCTGTATGCAAAGTGGCCGACACCGATTTCCTTTGAAGAGGTTAGAATCAGGCAGTGATGAAATCTATCCTCGTAACCGCGCAGATATATGTGTTCTTCATCCTCCTCCGTCACATGGAAGCCGAGTGTGTCCACATAGAATTCTCTCGCCCTCTGCAGATTCTTCACCAAGAACTCTACATGGGCCGCCCTTACGATTCCCGTCTATGTCACCTCTCTGAAACACGCTTCAGCATGTCTCTCACCAACTCCCTGTACGGCTCTTTGTCATACCACTGGAAGAGGGCACTTGCCATGCGCACCGGATCACCAAAGAAAAAGCGTTCATAAAGCTCCTGTCTAGAGCCGAAGCTGCTCCCTGTGGCATCCCATGCCAGCTTGAAGAGTGCAATCTTTTCCCGAGCACTGACGTTTCGTCCCTGGAAGTATTTGTCAACATATTGTGCTAAATTTTCAGATTCTATGTCCTTCCAGGAGGGCAAAGCTATGAGTCCACTCGCTCCAATCTGCTGTATTATTTCCCTAATCTGGGGATAAAGTCGAGGGTACAGATTTCTGCCTACATTCAGATACCTGAAATCCGGTGTGTAAATTCCCCATCTGTTGATTTTTCCATGTTCTTCCGCACACAGGAGCAGCGAACGCATGCTTTCGAGCATCATTATTATTCTAGCCACCTTTTCCTGTACATGTTGAAAAGCATCCGCACCAATGTATTCTGCCATCATTGTAGCAACGCCGAGCATGAGACTTGTTTTGCAGACATCCCTGATGAGCACCTGATGCGACATGTGTACCACCGCATCCGTCGCTTCATGTAGCACATTTGTGTGCTCTGGATCTTCGAGGAGAAAGATGCGTTCATTTGGCACAAACACATCATCGAATATTACCACCGCATCCTGTTCATCAAAGCAGAATGAAAGTGGGTGATCCTCCGCACTCTCTGAGCACATCGGTTCCCTGCACAGAAACTTCAGACCAGGCGTGTCCACTGGAATTGCGAATGCCATCGCATAGGGTCTATCTTCCACCGTGCTTTTCAAGACAGTTGAGGGAAAGACAATAAGTTCATCCGCAAGAGGAAATGTGGCAAGCATACGAGCTCCACGCACAATGATGCCATCGCTCCGCCTTTCTGCAACCCTAGCAGCTATGAAGGGATCGCTCTGGGCGGAGGGTGGTGCAGAGCGGTTGACCTGAGGATTGATAAGTGTGTGCGTAAGCAGCAAATCATTTTCGCGTATATACTCATAATAGGAAACAATGTTCCTGCCGAATTCACTGTTTATGGCTGAAAAATAATCGGCAGCGGAAGCCATCGCCATGATATCGCTGTTAAGGTAATCGGGTGTCCTTCCAAGGAAACCACCAGAATATTCGGCCCATCTTCGCATCATTGCGCTCCTTCTCTTCAGATCCTCTCTGTTTTTTGGCTGTAGAAAGCTCACGCCAACTCTTTCGCCTGTAGAGGGGGAGGCGTATGTCATCTCCTCTTCCAGTTCAGGGTCACACTGCATGTCATAGAGTGCCGCCATGGAGATAGCCATTTCCCTGAAAGCAGGATGTTCCGTAATCGCTCCCGTTACGCGCTTGCCGGAGAGATAGAGTTCTCTATTTCTTCTGTTCATATCCTCCAGATATTTTCTACCGTTTCTTACAGGCATCAGCCTCTCCTCCCAAATACAGGTATTCTGTGCTTCCCGGTAGCCACATGGATTGTCTTATCCTCCATGTAGAAATCGAAGCTGTATTTTCCACCCTCTCTTCCTATGCCACTATTTTTTGCACCGCCGAAGGGGGTCCTTAGATCCCGGACATTCTGTGAATTTATCCAGCAGAGACCAGCATCAAGTTCGGATGCCACTCTGTGTGCCTTTTCCAGGTTCTCTGTCCATACGTAGGAGGCAAGACCGTACTGGACGTCGTTTGCAATACGTATCGCCTCCTCCTCGCTTTCAAAGCGCATCAAACAGACCACAGGTCCGAAGATTTCCTCCTGAGCAATATGCATACGGTTATCGACTCCCTCGAATACGGTGGGAAGCAAGAAATTGCCTCTGTCGAGCAACCGAGGCCTTCCACCCCCGGCAGTTATCTTTGCCCCTTCTTCCCTTCCAATGGAGAGATAAGAAAGCACTCGTTCCAGATGCGACGGATGAATTAGAGGCCCAAGTTCGGTTGCCTTTTCAAGCGGATCGCCGACCTTCATTGTTTCCGCTGCTTCCCTGAAACCATCAGCCACTTCATCATAGATTGAATCATGCACTAGAACACGCGAATTCGCTGTGCATCTTTCCCCATTGAGTGAGAAGACACCGAAGACTGCAGCATCCAAAGCCCTCCTCAGATCAGCATCTTCGAATATGATTAGGGGTGATTTTCCTCCGAGCTCCATAGAGAAACGTTTGAGTGTATCTGCTCCATTCTTTATGATCAGCTTGCCCGTTTCCGTCTCACCTGTGAATGAAATGAGTCTCACACTTGGATGCGCCACCAATGATGCTCCTGCCGTCTCTCCAAACCCCTGGACTATGTTCACTGCGCCTTTGGGGAGATTGCTTTTCAAAAGGAGGTGGGCTAGCATCCATGCAGTCATTGGACTCCACTCTGCGGGCTTGAGTACGCAGGTGTCACCAGCTGCAAGGCATGGGGCAAGCTTCCAGGTTTCCAGCATGAGAGGGGTATTCCAAGGTGTTATCAGCCCGGCCACACCTATCGGCTTCTTTTCCGTATAATTTGTGAAGCCGGAGGGCGCTTTGAACACCTCTCCATTTACATGACGAATCATATCAGCAAAGAAATCAAAGTTCTCTGCGGCTCGTTCCACCTGAGTCATTGTCTGTGTTATTGGAATGCCTGTATCGAGTGATTCAGCATAGGCCAGTACTTCTTTCTCGTCTCTTATGTTTTTGGCGATCAAATGTAGGATTGCCGCCCTTTCCTCTCCAGGTGTACGGCCCCAGGTTTCAAAGGCCCTGGCAGCTGACTTTACGGCTGCGTCTATGTCAGCAGCATCGCCCCCCGCAACGCGGCATAGAACCTCATTGGTGGAAGGATTCAAATTCTCAAACCAGCCGCCTCCCGCACTCTCCCTGAATTCGCCAGCAATGAAATGCCGTATGCCATGCCGTTTTGCATAATCAATAGAACCGGACAATTCTGGCTTCAGTTCCAATTTTCCACCAGCAAGCTTGAGGCGGCGCTCACTTCCATGTTCCTCCGATCACCCAAACGGGTTCATCGGGATTGAAGTATTCCTGTCCCTGAACCTTCAGCTCTTCCAGTTTCTTTTCGTTGACAGTTACACCTATGCCTGCTGCACTTCCTGGTCTAGTATAACCGTCCTCAACAGGGGTTGAATTGGAGATCAACTCCCTCTTCCATTCCGGGAAGAAGTCGTAGAAACTCTCCTGAATAAGGAAGTTAGGTATGGCCGTATCGAGTTGCAGAGTGACCGCATTCTGTATGGGTCCGAACGCATTGTGGAAAGCCATCTCTATTCCAAATCCCTCGGCTATGCCGCACAACTTTCTAGCCTCTGTCACTCCTCCGCAATTAGTTATATCTGCTTGGAAGAAATCTAAGAGTTGTTTCTTTGCTACCGTTATGAAGTGCTGTTTTGTAAGCACCCTCTCGCCCAGTGCCACTCTAATACCTGTGTGCCTCCTATATTTCTCAAGCCCCTCCACATTTTCGGGATGGACCGGTTCCTCTGCAAACAGCGGACCGTAGGGTTCAATCGCTTTTGCAATCATGATTGCGGAGTTTGGGTTGAATCTCCCATGGTGCTCTATGAGTAAATCCACGTGTT
>JAVZQA010000038.1:0-10463 GCA_038881315.1 Methanomassiliicoccales archaeon | reverse complement strand
CCATGTATCCAATGCTGGAGCAGCTGAGTCAACAGGAGCTCATCAAAAGAAGGGCCGATGGAAGATACGAATTGACGGAAGAGGGAAAAAAGGAAACGCCTCTCTCCCCCTGGCAAAGAATGTTCCAACCCACATCGCCTCCCCAGATGATTCAGGAAATCAAGAGCTATGTTTCATATTTCGAGGACATAGGCAAGGAAAAGGTAAAGCAGTATGAAGCCGATCTAAAAGAAATCAGAAAGAGATTGGATGAGCTGCTTGGGCCGTAAGATGAAAAAGAATTAATCGGTCAGAGTAATCGGACAGACATGCTGATGCGCAGGGAGGGAGAGGAGGAAATTGCAATAGAGCTGAACAGAAAAGTTAGTGCGGGGCGTCACTCCCTGGGGGAGATAACGCGGTCTGTTTCAAGCGTCAGTGAGATAAAGGCGATGCTTGAGGAGCGCGGCCTGAATGAAGATTTTATTGAGGGAATACCTGTCATTGTGGAAGCTGTTTGTGACTACTATATGTATGTGGATGATGGGAAAGGTGCCATCATGGTCTGCGCTTCTCATCTGCGGGATTCACCAGAACATATAGTTTATCTCGATCTCGTCCACGAAACAGTGCACATAATACAGCTAATGGATGGGCGGAATCTTTTCGACAGGAGGTATAGATACGTCAAGCGCAGCACAGAAATCGAGGCCTATGCAGTAGCTGTTGCGGAAGGAAGACGTATTGGGATGAATGACGCCCAGCTTTTCGAGTATCTTAAGGTTGAATGGATCACAGATGAGGAGCACAAGGGGCTGGCCGAGAGCTTGGGCATAAAGACATAGTTCATGCTTCCCTAAGCTGACTAGCTGCCTTGACCATGTTCGTAAGTTTGGAATACGACACCTTCCATGTCCTGGTCCTCAAGCCGCAGTCCGGGTTTAGATAGATTAGGGAAGGATCGCCTAGCAACTTTGAGGCGAACTGAACTCTGTCCCTTATTAAGGCAGGCGGCTCTATTGTGTCATCATGCACGTCAAGAACTCCCAGACCGATCTGTTTGCCTGCTTTCAGTTCACCTAGCAGGCGCAGAACCTCATATCCCCTTCGCCTGGCGTCCCCGCGACTATTGCTGTCCCTGTTAGCGAACTCAAATGCATACTGAGATATCTTTTTCGCATCCAGTAATTCAGGGAAAAGTGCTGTATAATCTGTGGAATAACACACATGCAGTGAAAACTTGCAGTCTATGCCTTCAATCGCCTCATTAATCGCCTGCACAAAGAGGGAAACCTGATCCTTTTCAGGCTGCGTGCTCAGTGCCGGTTCATCAATCTGTATCCATTCTGCTCCTGCTGCGACAAGCGCCTGGATCTCCGGCCGCACCAGTTTTTTGGCAACATCAAAAAGCATTTCGGCACGCGCTTTCCTCTTCAGTTCCCGCGGGTCGCTGTAGGTATCTGAAAGGCGCTGCTGATAGAACTCGTTGAATGACCAGTCGGTAATGGTGTATGGACCAGTGAATGGCACCTTGACCTTCTTTGTGGTGTGACTCCGTGTGAAATGGAATTCATCCACATAGACAGGATGCTCCCAGCCTATCTCCTCGACCACGGATGCCTTTCTATAATATTTGTTATCCCATGATCTGACGTGACCAACGAAACGGAAACCCTTTACATCTCTGACAAGGGCTTCATACATCTCCGTACGCCACTGCTCACCGTCGTAGACGATATCCAGACCCGCGGACTCAAGTAATTTCAAGGCATATATTGCAGACCATTCCCTTATGCCCTTTCTGACTTCCGGCGAATCCTCAGATTTAAGAAGCTCAAGCAGTTTCTCGTACCCATCAATCTTCAGTTTCCTACCCCACCACCTTGCCTCCGCGAAATCCGCGTCTGAAATTGGAGCACCACGGTAAGCCAGAACACGCCAGTTCGGCTTTGCAAGGCTTCCGATCTCCTGTGTTGGGAACAATTCAGGCAAGGGAAGCACACCTCCTCTTTGCCTCTGCCATCACCTTCATCTTCTCTTCGGCAATGGCTCTGGGCAAGAATTCCAGATCACAGTTAGGGATTATTGCCATATGTTTTATGTCGCCCAGTTTTTCCTTTACCCTGCCGGCAAACGAGACAAGCCAGTCAACTCCCTCTATCAGGCTGTTACGTGCATCGATGCAGCCAACACCTATCCCCTTCTTGGTGTCAAAATCCGTTATCGAGGAGAGCGGTGTGGAATAGAAATCGATTCCGAGTATGTTCGCATTGAAATCTATGATCTCCCCAAAATGCCCCTCCAGATTTCCAAACGGAAAATGAAGCATGATTTCGCAAGTGAGTCGCTGAACTGTTAAATTGAAAGCGTCTATTGCCAATTCGACATCCTGCTGTGAGGGCTGTTTGAAGAAAAGAAATGGCTCAACAAACTGTATCTGAGCCGCCCCTTTTTCCTGTAACATGCTCGCCACCCTCTCCATCTCCTGCGCACACGAAAGCACACCGGAACGTTTGTCCGGGAAGTATCTGTTCTCAGATGCCATGAAGAGGGAGTACGGGGTGGGGATTATCACCTTCGATTTGTCCTTTCTCTCCCACAATCGCGGGAAATAATACTTGAGCAGCTTCCTATATGAAATGCTTGGATACGCATTAATGACAGGTTTTCTATAGAAGGTATTGTTGTCAAACCAGCGTGCAAGCTGTTGCCCCTCATCAAGTCCCTCCAATGATTCTACAAATGGGCGAAGTATATCCTGCCAGTAGAACATGGGATCTGAGAAATAAGTGAAATCAAATTTTGACTGCATTGAAAAGTCCCTATCTGCCGCAGCAAGCCGTATCTCGTCGAGCTCGTCAGAAGTGATGCGCTCCCTGTCCCAGTCACGCGTGGCCTGTATAAGTTCTTCCGTTCTGGGCTGAATACCTACCAAATATGTATCGACCCTCACATTTACACCTGGGTCCTTCCAGCATAGCGGGATGTAGTATTTTAGCAATTTCATGTTTGGGCAGGGTAGGATTAATAAATGGTCCACGATTCCCGACTTAATGAAATCTGCCGAATCCTTTCCGGTCACTTATCAGGACATCGAGGACGCGGTGAACAGACTCAGAGGTGTGATAAACAGGACACCGTTTGAATTCTCTGCATCATTCTCTAAGATGGTTGGGGCGGCCGTTTACCTGAAAATGGAAAACTTGCAAAAAACAGGTTCTTTTAAAATTAGAGGTGCATTCAACAAAATTTCACGCCTGACAGAGGCACAGCGAGAGAGGGGTGTGATCACTGCCTCTGCTGGTAACCACGCACAGGGGGTAGCTCTTTCCGCATCCCTGAATGGGATTAAGAGTGTGGTGGTCATGCCCCAATACGCATCCCTAGCTAAAATTGCAGCCACCAAGAACTACGGAGCGGAGGTTATACTACATGGCCAGACCTTTGATGATGCGCTATCGAAGGCGAAAGAAGTACAGCAGGAACAGGGACTCACTTTTGTTCATGGATACAACGATCCACTCGTGATCGCGGGACAGGGAACTATTGGAATAGAAGTCTGCGAGGAGAATGAGCTTGACTATTTCATCGTCCCTGTGGGAGGAGGGGGTCTCATATCCGGCATCGCGCTGGCAATCAAACAGATCTCCCCAAAAACAAAGATCATAGGAGTGCAGGCAGAATCAGCCCCATCTTTTGCGGAGTCCTTCAGACAGGGTAGGCAAGTCGCAGTCAGGCAGAGGGATACAATTGCCGACGGGATCGCAATAAAGCATCCCGGTGAAATAGCGTTTTCAATCTGTAAGGCGCTGGTGGATGACATACTTACAGTCTCAGAGGATGAAATTGTGGAGGCTATGTTTCTGCTGCTTGAAAGATCCAAGCTTCTCGTAGAGGGTGCAGGTGCAGCACCTCTTGCCCTCCTTCTCTCACGCAAATTCAAGGCAGATGGCAAAAAAATAGGTGTACTGCTTTCCGGTGGGAATGTTGACCTAAATCTCACTAGAAAGATGATACTTCGGGGAATGACGCTCCAGCGTAGAATTGCACTCCTTCAGATCAGTGTACCGGACAGACCGGGTGCTATGAGAGAGGCGCTCAGCACAATCGCGGATGCAGGCGCGACAGTGCTCAGTTTATATGAAAACCAGCTGCATTCTTCGGATGTGCTCAATAGATTTACGTCCAGAGTGCTGATTGAATTGGAAGATGCCCAGCACCTAGACAAGCTGATTGAGGCGCTGGATAAGAAAGGTATTGAATTTAAGCTGTTAAAGGATTAGAGTTCAGCACCCTTTGGCCAGACCGCCTTTCTCGCTTTTTCTTCATCATACTGATGCTTTTCAACGAGATGTGCATACAGCCGGATGGGCGATTCGAATGTCTTTCCGCATTCAGCGCATTTCTCCATATATATCTCCACAACCTGTATGAGTTTAACATTAAATCAACTTCGCGAAGGGGTGTTGATATGGATGTGGTACACACAACGTTTGAGTTGAAAACTGCAGGAGAAGGCAGCATGATTGATCTCACAGAGAAGACTGAGGAAGTTCTGGCTACACTGAACGCCCTCGAAGGCACGATGCTGGTTAGCGTGCGCTCCACTACGTCGGCAATAATCATATGTGAAAACGAGGAAGGGCTCTTGAAGGACATATTGACGACACTTGAAAATATTGCACCGGCAACCAGGCAATATGAACACAACCGAAGATGGAATGATGACAACGGAAGAAGCCATGTGAAAGCTTCGATGCTTGGGCAGTCTATCCTTCTCCCTGTTCATGGCGGTAATCTGGTACTTGGACAATGGCAGTCTGTGTTTCTGGTTGAATGTGACGTAAGACCAAGAATAAGGACGGTGGATTTTACTTTCACTGGAACCAAAAAAGGAGAGGCCAGGTGAAGGTAGTAAGCCCCTTTCTGTTTCAGGCAGCATTCGACTTATGCGTCCTACCTGCCAGATACGAGAATGCCGGCTATTTGGACTTGCTCCGGTGGGGAGTCGCCGTTTCACCAGATCCAAGGGAACGTCATCAGCAGTGAATCATCCTTAAACCCTGGCTGTGTCGTTTCTGCGCCCTTGCCGGGGCTCTCGCCCCTCCGCGTTTAAACGGACCACCTTTCTCTGGAGAGGGGACTTTCCTCAGCAGCCTCTTTTATGGCCACCGTCAGCTGCCCTCCTTCTCCTGGCGATGGACGGATCGCAGGCAAATTTATATGCTTAACCATGAAAAGGCGCTAGCTCAAATGGATAGAGGCAGCAGCTTCTTTGAAAGCCTCGAGTGCAAACTCAATATCAGCTTCGCTGTGAATTGCCGACGGCATCAATCTTATTCTGGCTGTGCCTTTAGGCACGGTGGGGTACACTATTGGAGATGCGAAAACCCCTCTATTGTATAGTTCATGGCTCATCTCCAGTGCAGCCCTTTCCTCCCCCAGCATCACTGGCGTTATTGGTGTCTTGCTGTTGCCAGTATTAAAACCGAGTTCAGCCAGACCGCCTTTCAATCTGGAAGCATTAGACCAGAGGCGTTTCAACGGTGTATCATCCTTTTCCATGAGTTCCAAAGATTTGAGAGTGGCAGCGACATCCGCAGGATTTAATGCGCTACTGAACAGAAATGGCCTCGCCCGCTGCTTTAGTAAGTCTATGAACTGCCCAGTCGATGCCACGAAACCCCCTATGCTACCTATTGCCTTGGAAAACGTGCCCATTTCCACGTCAATTTTTCCCTCAAGATGGAAATGATTCACTATTCCTCTCCCGTGGTCACCGAGCACACCTTCGCCATGCGCATCGTCAACATAGACAGCACAGTCGTTATCCTCAGCAATAGCGGCTATTTCCGGGAGCGGTGCGATATCTCCATCCATGCTAAAAACACCATCTGTAACGATGAGGGCCTTTTTCCCTTCTTTCCTGTGTTCTTTAACCTGCTTTTCAAGATCTTGCGGATCTATATGTTTGTAGACAAACCGCTTTGCCCCGCCAAGCCTCAGTCCGTCTATAATGCTTGCATGATTCAACTCCTCGCTGAATACCACATCGTCCTTGCCTGCGAGCAGGGGCAGAGTTCCCAGATTTGCCAGCAACCCTCCCTGAAATGTTAAAGAGGCTTCGAAATGCTTGAAACTCGACACTCTTTCCTCCAGCATCGAATGCAGGAGGTTGGTTCCGGCAATACTTCTAACAGCACCAGTGCCAACTCCATATTTTTCGATTGCCTCTATTGCAGCGTTACGTACTTCTATATGATTTGCGTAACCCAGATAATTATTGCTGCACAGGTTGAGCACCTTTCTGCCCTCTATAACAACCCAAGATCCCTGTCCGCTCTCGAGCGTTCTTATTGGAATATATCTCCCTGACACCTTGAGCTCATCTAGCTCCTGCTGCACCCAGTCAAGCTTTGCCATGCCTGGGCAAAGAGTTTGACACAATTAAATAAGTTCAGACAATAATCCAGGTCGGGAAGCGACTTGACGTTCGAAGACAAGATACTCATAACCGGGGCTGCAGGCCAGATAGGTTCTGAATTGATAATGGTTCTCGTTAAAAGGTTTGGAAAGGACAAGGTAGTTGCCACCGATATACGGAGCAGGGAGGACGGTGAAATCGAATGGCACGAACTCGACGTGACAAATTACGCAGCTGTTCAGAGGATGATCAAAGAGGAGGGCGTTGGCACCGTAATGCACCTTGCAGCAATTCTCTCTGCTAAGGGCGAAGAAAACCCTGAACTAGCGTACAGGGTGAATGTAACAGGCACGAAGAACGTTCTCGATGCCTGCGTTTCTGGATGTGTGGAGAAGGTCTTTATCCCTAGCACCATAGCTGTTTACGGCCCGGGGACACCAGTTGAGAATGTTCCGCTACACACTCCTACGAGACCAATCACAATGTACGGTATAACAAAGCTGCATGGCGAATTACTTGGTGAATACTACTCCAAGAAATATGGACTCGACGTGCGTGGTATCAGATATCCAGGCTTAATCAGCTGGAAGGCGCCTCCCGGGGGAGGAACTACTGACTATGCAGTGGAGATGATTAGGAGTGCTGTAGCTGGAAGGAAGTATTTGTGTTTCATAGCACCTTCAACCAGACTTCCAATGATGTATATGCCTGACGCTCTCGATGCGATCTTCCAGCTTATGAACGCGCCAGCCAGCAAATTGAGAATAAGAACAGGATACAACATCCAGGCGTTCAGTTTCTCACCTTCAGAATTGGAAAAGGAACTGAAAAGACATTTTCCTGAATTTGACGTTGAATATATGCCTGATGAAAGGGATGAGGTTGCAAGGAGCTGGCCGCACTCTGTAGATCCGTCCGCTGCAAGTGAGGATTGGGGGTTTCACTCTTCATACAACGTGGAGTCGATGATTAGCGACATGATAATGCATCTTAGCAACAACACACTCGTCAGGCCGCCGGGAAAGTAAATAAAGCTCGTGCTATTCACCTGACGCTGCTGCGCGGAGGTAGCCAAGCTCGGTCAACGGCGCGAGAATGAGGGTCTCGTCTCGCAGGAGTCCGCCGGTTCAAATCCGGCCCTCCGCATTTAACTCAAGTGTGTTATTACGTGCACCTGAGTTTTCAAATCGAATTAGTGATTTGTGATCATGCCTGCATAGAATTGCAAACATTCGACTTTACGTATGAATATTGTAGCATACGCAAAGGGAATACGCCACGTGAGTTTCAGGTGCAAGTAAATACCTATTCCCATGTAGCGCCTGTAGCAAATATGTGAAAGAATTTCAATCTGTTGTCACAGCCGGCGCAATAAACTCAATCAACTCCCCCTCTGGGATTTACAAAAGGGGATAGTTGCCAGTGCAGGGACTGAAAACCTAAGGTTAATTATATGGCACTACTGTGGATTGAACTTGCAGAGACAGGATTTCTTCGTAATTACAGAGTCCGTCCCGGAGAATGAGAGATTGATAGAGACCAATGACCTTACGAAGATATATTCATATTCATCACGAAAGGCTCTTGATGGTGTCAGCTTCAAAATACCTTCGTCCGGTATCTGTGTGCTTATCGGAAAGAATGGATCCGGTAAGACGACACTTGTTAGAATTCTTTCTACCGAAATGAAACCAACGAAAGGGACGGCTGTAATCGATGGAATGGACGTGGTCGACAATCCTCGAGCCATCAGGGAGAGAATTGCCATTGTTCCGCAAGAAGCTAGGACGCTGAACTGGGCCACTCCACGTCAAACCATATTCTCTTATCTCCTCTGGAGAGGCTTCAGCCGAAGAGAGGCAAGAGAGAGAACGGATGAAGCAATTGATCTACTGAACATACGGACATTTGCAGACAGTCTAAACAGAAATCTCTCTGGTGGCATGAAAAGGAAGGTTCTGGTTGCAACAGTCCTTGCCTCCGAAGCTGACATAATATTCATGGATGAGCCCACGACCGGCCTTGATCCCATTTCGAGGAGGGAATTTTGGTCCATTCTCGAAGAGACATCTAAGAAGAGATTCGTATTTTTGACAACACACTACCTTGAAGAAGCAGAGTCCCTCGCATCGGAAATAGCCATACTTGAATCTGGAATGTTGATCGGGACAGGAACACTAGATGAGCTCAGGAAGAGAATGAAGTACAGTTTCTCTGTGAGGATAATGGATACCGCAAAGTATGTTGAAAGCTACAGCAGGAATGGCATCGCAATTAGAGATGAAGAGGGTGTGAGGATCTTTCTGTCAGAGGAGGACGCCTATGAGCTTTCACGTTCCCTGTCAAAGGACGGAATACGCTATACAATAAACCCACTTTCGCTCGAAGACATATTCTTCTACATGGTGAGTGGCAATGGCGCAGCAGCACAAATTTGAACACGAACCACTTCTGTATGCAGAAGGTGGATACAGGAGGAGCAGGCTCAACCAGTTCCTCGCATCTATCTATGTCAACGCCCTCTATGAAATGAAAAATTATCCTGTGGTTCTCCTGAACACAATGATGTCTCCTGTTTCATTCCTGATTCTGATTATCTTCGTGAGCAGGGGAAGGCTCATAGGCGAAGCTATTGAAGGAGGGCTTATTATGTCCATGTTCAGCGCAGGCACATCACTTCTAACCGACCTTTCGCATCTCAAAAATGATTTCAAGGTACAAGACATGGTTGTAAGTTCACCCGCCTCCTGGCAGATATATGTTTTAGGCATGGCAGCCTCCGAGATCGTTTACACGTTGCCCGCACTCGTTCTGCTTGGCATCCTTGCCTTTTATTTCGTCCACATTTCAATCTTCGGCTTACTTACATTGCTTGCAGTGCTCATTATGATGTTTGTGACATCAATAGCAATTGGCTATACTTTCGCCACATTTTCGACCGACATTGTTCAGAGCTTTGCATTTTCAAGGCTCATTTCAACCCTCTTCTCAACGCTTCCCCCTGTTTATTACCCCATTTACTATATTCCATATCCCATTCGCTATTTCGCCTACCTTTCTCCGACAACATATGCTGCCTTGCTTGCACAGCATGCTGCGGGTTTCGTGAACATAAATGCAATAACTTACTACGCGAGCTGGGCAATACTGATTGCTGTGACACTGGTTCTGTTCGCGATTGCATGGTTCAAGGGAAGATGGAGGGAAAACTGACACTTCCGTCTTTGCAAAAATTGTTATGCAAAGAGCATGAATGTAGTGAGCGAACTCTTTAGCTTCTTACTTTCAAGGAACCAGACCAGTTGGTAAGGTTCCTACCAATTCTAAATTTCTGACAACAGTAAGAATCCAGGTTAAAGACACTTCTTTTAAAGAGTGATTCAAGTGTCCATCTCTTTGGCGCGACAGGAATGTCCTATGCTAAATAGCAGGCTGTACATTCTTTTGACTAACCTCATTGTTTCCGCCGAAAACCTTTGAGTAGATGTCCCGCGCAAAGACACTTCTTGCAGGATATCCCTCTATGATCCTGAATGTCCTTTCTCCACTCTCCTTCCTTTCCGCTACCAGAAACTTGGCCTTGCCACCATAGGTATTTTTAAAAAACTCGGCAAGCTCGAAAAGGTGTGTTACATATGCGACCCTCACATCAGAATCGACCAATGCCTTGACTATATCTCCGGCTATTTCGGATGCTTCCATGGCATTCGTCGAAGAAAATGATTCATTGAGGAGTATCATATCATGCTGTTCACAATTCTCTATTATTCCTTTCATTCTAATCAATTCATCCTCAAGCTTGCCTGCAGAAAGACTGGTGTCCTCCCTTCTCTTGAAATGTGTAAATATGTTGCCTGCAATTGCCGAAACGTAGCTCTCCGCAGCTACAAAGAGACCCAATTGCATCATGATTTGCGCCTGTCCAATACTGCGTAGAAACGTTGATTTACCGCCGCTATTGGCCCCGGTAACCACGATGAGTCCAGCGTTTGTAGCATCCAATTCATTGGGGATCACCTTCTTGTCTGTGGTCAGTAACAACGAAATATCAGCCAGACCT
>JAVZQA010000037.1:0-11536 GCA_038881315.1 Methanomassiliicoccales archaeon | reverse complement strand
TGTAGAAGGTGTTGCTCACATAGTAATTACCCGGCAGCAGGAACTGGGCTTGTATCCAGCCTGGCGTTCCCGGAGAACCGGCATCAAACAAGAGCGTTCTCACAAGCGAATAATAGACATCCCAGGATGTAACTGGAGAACCATTCTGCCATTTTGAATTGTTGTTAATGTAAACAGTATAGTTCTCGAAGGGCAGCACTTTAACCATGTAGCGACCGCCGGAGGGCAGAGTTATGTTGTAGTAGTAGGTATTGCTGTTTATCTCGCCGTTAGCCACGGTTGGCAGTCTTGATGCCAGCAAGGGGATGAATTCGTTGCTTGGCGAGCTGTTTGTCTGGTTGTATCCGAACAGATTGAGATAGGTGTTCATCACTATTTCGTTACTGACCGTATCGTACTCAATAGCGGGATCCAGTGTTTTGAAGCCGCCTGTCTCGAGTTCGACACGAACATACTGACCTGTCGGCGAAACTGTAGGCGGGGAATATAGAGCCACGTTGCTGAATACAGGCACATCGAAGAATGTGTTTGTGCTCTGTATACCTGACATTATCGCGCCGGTTGTAGAGTTGGTAATTGCTGTGTATGTGACAATCTGTATAGTGTAGTAGCCTGACTGCATGTTGGTGATGTTAAAAATCCCTGATGAAATTTCAGCGCCATTTTGATAGTAGAGGCTTGAGCTGTTTATGACCTGCCCATTATACCAGATATAAACCTGCTGCCCGATTACAGGGTACTGGTAGTTGGCCGACGGGATGCTGCTTGTTACCGTAAAGGTCATTCTTGATCCCGGGGTGAAAGCATAAATAGGGTTGCTCAGAACCGGAGTGCTTGAGACGGTTGTGTTAAGCTCGATTGCGCCATATGCAAGATTCTCCTGAGCGGCTGCCTGAGCGCTGGCGCTTGGATAACCAACAACAACAACATTGAGCGCGTGTGCGTTGTCAACAGTCGTTCCATTGAAATCGACTGTATAATAGATTGAATAAACGCCCGGGTTTACATAAGTGTGTGATACATTTATCACATCAGTTCCTGTGTATGGAACTGCCTGTATTGTTCCGTCCCCCCAGTTTATGGTTGCGAAACTGAAAGTACCGTTCGTTTGTATCTGATAATAGAACGGACTGCCCACATCCGAGGCTTGCGCCGCCGTCGCAACAGCGGATGTACCATAGGTTGTGGAGACGGGAACTCTCACCGTCTTCGTTATCGTCTTCGTACTACTGCTCTTGGTAACATAAAGTACTCCAAGGGCAGCCACTATCACAATAAGCACAACTATGACCGCTATCCACTTTGCACTCGAAGATCCGGAAGACCTCGGTGGAACAAGCGGCTCATTAGCCGTACTGCTTCCTGCACCTGCAGAACTAGTCATGTGCACACCTTTTAATGACTTTGACTTCGCATTAATGATGTGCTATATAAAATAAACTGAAGATAAGGAACTCAACAACCGTGCGCTCGCAAGCGCACAACTCCCTTTTGATTGAGTCTAAAGTCACGCCATTGTTTCTGTTTCCATCCTTTCGTATACGAATCTGCCACAAACCATGGTCTTGACAACATCTGAACCCTGGGCTGAATAAACAATGTGGCTCACTGCACTACTTTCATCATATGGGTAAAAGTGGCGACTCTTTGCATCCAGCAGTACAATGTCTGCGCTCTTTCCTTCCTTAATGCTGCCACATTCGCGGGCAATGCCCACCGCTTCAGCCCCCTCAATTGTGGCCATATCCAGAACATACTGGGCCGCCGGGAAGGATGCATCCCATCCCTGCATCTTCTGTGCAAGCGACAACACCCGCATCTCTTCAAACATGTCGAGATTGTTGGATGTGGTTGCACTGTCAGTCCCAATTGCAACAGGAAATTTCTCAGCCACCATTGTCCCCAAATTCGCCAGACCCGATGAGAGCTTCATATTGGATCTGGTGCAAAGCGATGCGCTAACACCATTTGTGGCAAGCAACCTCATTTCCTCCCTCGTGAGCCAGACACAGTGAGCCGCAATCAGACCCCTTCCGAGCACGCCATTTTCATGCAGCCAGCGCACCGGTCTCATTCCATATTTCTTCTGATGCTGATTTACCTCTTCCCTTGTCTCGCATAAATGCATATGCACCCTCAGATCCATCGAAGAAGCGAGCTGCACCGCACCCGCACAGGTGTGGGACGAGCATGCGTAAACCCCCTGAAGACCGACTGCGGGCATCACCAGTGGCGCATGTTTCTTTCTTGCATAGTGTTCGGCATTGGAGAGCGGGCTTCCATGCTGTGTCGTGAGTTCGTCATCAAGCACTGCCCAGGCAAGGAGGGCCCTGATTCCCTGCTTCGCACATTCCTCTTCAATTACATCCTCTGAATAATATAGATCTGCGAATGCTGTAGTTCCCGAGGACAGCATTTCAGATATGGCAGCTGCTGCAGATTCTCTTATCCCCTTTTCATTCCGTCTCGCATCGAGGCTGAAACTTTTTTCGAGGAATTGATGGAGATCCATGTCATCGAGCTTACCTCTGAATTCGGTCATGCCAACGTGGGTATGTGTGTTGATGAGACCGGGCATCGCTATCATGCCCGAGGCCTCTATCACCATACCGGACTTGTCCTCGGCATCCCCGACGGACGTGATGAGCCCATTCTCCACAATTATATTGCATCTTTTAACCCGTCTCTTCTCATCCTGAGTAACCACCAGCGGATGCCTGAAAAGGGTAATCATGGAAGAAGATGCAGGAATACCGCACTTATATTGATTTCAATGGAAAAGGACGAATGCGAAGAGGCACGCGAGTGCAATGGAGGTGAAATTGTTGGTCTGCTTTCCTATGATACCCCGTCTCTCCAGGGTGGCTCCGAGCACACTGTCTATGATGGAGCCCGCAAATCCGAAAAGTGAGGCTATCAGCACCTCCACAACATCCAGATGTCTCCCGAAGGCGATCATCAGACCCAAGCCCACGAAGCAGATAAAAAGGGAGGAGAGCAGCGCAGCAATCGTGCCTGTGGGAGAAACTCCGCCGTTAGTGGATGGTGGAACAGGTCTAAGATTGGTGATGAGCCTCGTGCGCTCATCAATCACCCCCACCTCACTGGCGACTGTGTCTGAGGTTGCAGAGGCTATAGCAACAAGAAAGAGAATAGAGAAATATTCTGAGCCAAAGGAAAAATTCAGAATGGCAATAATGACTGCAACTAGACTGTTGGCAACCACATTTATTGCTCCGCGTTCACCATGTCTTCCCTCCTGCACCCCCTTCTTCAGCTTATCAACAATCCTGAATCGTGTTGTTATAAAAGCGGCCAGCACGAAAACGATTATAAGCAGCAGCCAGTCGAGTCCGCCAAGGACACCCACAAAGACGGCAACAAAGAGCGCGGCCACGGAGCCGGACACAGTGAGAAATCTGTACCTATATGCAGCAAAACTCATGGCGCATGCGGCCACAACGGCAACAACAGATTCATAGATCAAGGCCTTCCCCTTCAAAAAGTGGCTGACCTTCGCTCAGCATCCGGGCGACCTTACCATCACGGGAAAGCAGTTCATAGAAATGTTTGGCCATGATCAGCGCCGCCTTTTCATCCGGGCACGGTGAGATGAGGAGTCTGCCTGTCCTGTAGAGCGTGTAGTGCTCTGAAAAGTGCTCATTTGCGTTTAGCATGAATTCGGAATATGTGACATCCATACCCGAATTTTCAAGCATTTTTGCGCATCTCTGCATATCGAGGGAGAGCATATTCATAGGGTACACAACATAGGCATCTCCGCGGCATTTTCTGACCAGACCGAATTTCATTCCACACCACCCTTTATTCCGAGTTCCTTGAGAAGAGAGTCCACACTCTTTCTGAATTCCTCAAGCGTGCCCTCGTTAATCACCACTCTATCTGCAAGTGCAACCACGTTGCCCAACCCCCAACCAAGTTCTCTTCTGTCCCTTTCCTCAAATTCACCTTCAGAAAGTGGGCTATCCTCTCTGCCCCTCGCCCTCAGTCGCGCGAACCTGATTCGTGAAGGCGCGTAGACAGCTATCACAAACGCAGACTTGCCTATACTTCTCCTGAAATAGGAAACCTCCGCCTCACTCCTGGTTCCATCTATGATGCAGTCCGTTTTGTCGAGAAGCGCGGTGCTCCGCCTCGCCCATATGTCATTTCCAAATTTAATCCGCTCCTCACTCGCAACCCTTGCAGTGTTCCTTGACGTGGGCTCCAGCCCCAATTCGTGCACGCGCTCTCTAACCAAGTCACCCATATTGATTACTCTTATGCCATTTTGTTTGCAATATTCCGCGAATTCAGTTTTGCCTGCCCCTGCCATACCTGCAATGATTAGAACTTTCACCTTAACCTGGTGCGGGTGAAAATGAACTGTGTATTAAAAGCATTGAAAGGCGTCACTCCAAACATTTTAAACATTTGTTGGAAGGCGGCACCATGCGAGCGGCGCTCTGTTCAGAAGAACAAACACGGCAATGGAAGCCCGCAGAATGTCTTTGAATGGCGCAGAAATAACATATTAATAGTGGCTCTGGCATGCTATGCAGGCACTACACAATACGACGTATTGCGACCTTCAAAACAAAGGTGACTTCGATGGCAGAGGACAACATAATTTATGTGGGGAAGAAGCCGGCAATGAACTACGTGCTTGCAGTTGTGACTCAGTTCAACAGTGCTGGTCAAGATGTAACAATAAAGGCACGTGGTAAATCCATAAGCAGGGCTGTGGATGTTGCTGAAATAACCAGGAGCAGATTTTTGAAGGATGCTGTTGTAAAGAACATAAGAATAGGCACAGAGCTGCTGAAAGAGGAAGACGGCACGACGTCAAACGTCTCCTCTATAGAGATAACGATAGGAAAGTAACTATCCCTATCGTTCAATTTTTTTTAAAATTTTAATTACAAGGAGCGCATCCCTCACCGAGGGGTCTGGTATAAATTGGCGAAGCGAAAGATGGTCTATTTTTTCAATGAAGGCAGCGAAGAGATGAGGCCGCTACTAGGGGGCAAGGGTTCCGGCCTTGCGGAAATGACACGCATAGGTTTGCCTGTCCCGCCCGGTTTCACAATTACGACCGCGGTGTGTAACCAATATTACAATCGGGGCAGGCAGTTTCCCCCCAGCCTGAAAAGGAATGTGAAAGATGCGATGGGGGAAATAGAGAGACAGATGCAGCGGAAATTCGGATCTGAGGAAAGGCCGCTGCTCGTCTCCGTCAGATCAGGTGCAAGGGTGTCGATGCCCGGCATGATGGACACTGTCCTCAATCTCGGTCTCAATGACAGTACAGTCGAGGGGCTGATAAGGGAGACGGGAAATGAACGGTGGGCTTTCGACACATACAGAAGATTCGTGCAGATGTTCGGGAATGTGGTTTTGGGCATTCCTCATGATGAATTTGAGGCAATAATCAGAGAGACCAAGGCCAGACGGGGTGCTAAGCTCGATACGGAACTGGATGCTGCAGATTTGAAATCACTTGTATACGAATTCAGACGACTTATTGCCGAAAAATCCGGCAGAGGGTTTCCAGATGAGCCGTACGAACAGCTCTGGGCAGCGGTGGGTGCCGTTTTCGAGTCGTGGAATAACGAGAGAGCGAAGAAATACAGGGAACTTTACCACATACCTGAAAACTGGGGAACCGCAGTCACCGTCCAATCAATGGTTTTCGGCAACATGGGGGAGGACAGTGCGACCGGTGTTGCGTTCACCCGTGATCCGTCCACAGGGGAAAACAGGCTCTACGGCGAATATCTGGCGAATGCACAAGGGGAGGATGTTGTTGCTGGTATCAGGACACCACAGCCCATATCGAAGGTGCCTGACAGAATGGGCATCTCCCTCGAGGAACGCATGCCGGAGGTCTATGCGAAGCTTCTCGAAGTGAAACAGCGACTGGAACAGCACTATCTGGACATGCAGGACATAGAGTTCACAATTCAAAAGGGTACCCTTTATCTGCTGCAGACGCGCAGTGGTAAACGCAGCGCTGCAGCCGCGGTCAGGATAGCGGTTGAAATGGCACAGGAGGGGTTGATAGATAAAAAGCGCGCTCTGCTCTCCGTTCAACCGGAGGCCGTGGAACAGCTGATGCATCCTGTCTTCGATGAACAGCAGAAAATGGTTTCCATTGGCAAAGGGCTTCCCGCGTCCCCGGGTGCGGCTTCGGGGGCTGTTGCCTTCGATGCCGCGGAAGCAGTGAAAATGGCAGGCGAGGGCAGAAAGGTCATTCTTGTCAGAAATGAAACCTCGGCAGAGGACATTCATGGTATGGCTGTGGCCCAAGGAATACTGACTGCCACTGGAGGTACTACATCACATGCCGCAGTCGTGGCCAGGGGAATGGGCAGGACATGCGTGGTCGGGTGCTCTGACATAAGCGTGGATTATAGAGCGGAAAAATTCACCGGTGCCGGGGGCGAAATTGTAAGGAAGGGAGATTTCATAAGCATTGATGGAAGCACGGGACATGTGTATCTCGGTGAGATGAAAACCAAAGCCCCACAGATGGGAAAGCATCTGGAGCAGCTGCTCACATGGGCGGATGAGGAAAAACGGCTAGGGGTGCGTGCTAACGCTGATCTCCCTGTGGATGCGAAGAATGCTAGAACTTTTGGCGCAAACGGGGTGGGTCTTGTCAGAACCGAACACATGTTCTTCGGAGAAGGAAGACTGCCGCACATGCGCAGAATGATCCTTGCCCAGACAACAGAGGAGAGAAAGAAGGCACTGGAGGAACTTTTGCCCTTCCAAAGATCCGATTTCTATGGCATAATGCTTGCAATGGACGGGCTGCCTGTAACAATCCGCCTCCTGGATCCGCCACTGCACGAATTCCTGCCCAAAGGGGAGGCTGAGATAAAAGCGCTTGCGTCCGATATGGGTATAAGCGCTGAAGTGGTCAAAAACAGGACTGATGCACTTAAGGAACTCAACCCCATGCTGGGACACAGGGGATGCAGACTTGCAATCACTTATCCTGAGATCTATCAGATGCAGGATAGGGCGATTTTCGAGGCGGCATGCGAACTCAAGAAGGAAGGACACAATCCCGTGCCGGAAATCATGATGCCGCTGACTGTTGGAAAGGAGGAGATGAAACTCCTCAAGGAAATGACTGACGAAATTGCCCGGCAGGTATTTGCAGAAAAGGGGATATCGGTTCACTATCTCGTGGGCACAATGATAGAACTGCCCAGAGCGGCGCTGAAGGCGGCAGAGATCGCGGAATATGCAGAATTCTTTTCCTTCGGAACCAATGATCTGACGCAGACAACACTGGGAATAAGCAGGGACGACGCGGGGCGATTCCTGCCCGAATATGTGGAAAAGAAACTGATGCCGAGGGACCCTTTCATCAGCATAGACACAGAGGGTGTGGGTGAAATGGTTAAGATCGGTATACAGCGCGGAAAAAAGACAAGGAAGGATCTCGAGACGGGCATATGCGGTGAACACGGCGGTGATCCTGAAAGCATAAGATTTTTCCATGAGGCGGGGCTGGATTATGTGAGTTGTTCCCCGTTCAGAGTGCCTGTGGCAAGACTCGCAGCAGCACAGGCAAAACTGAGAGATTGGAGTGAGGACAGGGAAAGGGATGTCTGAATTCAGGAGAGCCTTACTATATCCATCACCATGTGGTCCATGCGCCCATTAAACCCCTTCACCCTTTTTATCTCGGACACTGTAACAGAAAAGGGAGACGTGCTTTCCATAATCTCCCTCTTCCACTGAGCCCCTTTGCCTCTTTCAACCAGTTCATGGAAATGCACCGTTCCCCTGATCCTGACCATGGAAAGGGCGTGTTGAAGATATTCCCTTGTGTCCTCGAGATAGCCCATGATGACCCTGTCGCAATCAGATACAGAGAGCAGTTCATTCCTTCCATTAATCAGGCAGAAACGCCTCTCCTGCCTGTTTGCTTCCACAGTTTTCACAAGGTAGGAATAGGTAAGCGGGTCAGGCTCACAAGCATATACAACCGACGGGGAGGAGTGAACGGAAAGAGGCATAGAAAGATGGCCTATGCCTGCAAACATGTCTACGACCCTTTCACCAGGTGTGCATACAGTGGTCATGCGCATCCGTTCATCATGATTTGCTGAGGAAAACATGACTTGAGCTGGATCCAGCACGAAAATGGTACCGTGTTCCTGATGCTTCACCTCACCCCCGGGGCCGTACACCAGCCTAAGTCGGGGCTTGCGATATGCACCCTCTATGCACCCCTCAACCGTGTAAACCGAAGTTGCGCCCAGCACCTCCGCATAAGTGCTTGCAATTTCCCATTCAAGTTCACGCAAGGTTGAATGGAGCTTGAATATCAATGCGTCTCCCAGAAATTCCCATTTCAGAGGCAGATGTGCATTGAGATGCTGAGGCAGCTGAAGTCTCCTCCTTATTTTCTGCAGCGGTTTCCCGCGTTCCAGCCACCTTAATGCATCTGGTGCAATGGTTGTATAATTGAAGCCACGGAACTCCAGCTGATTTGGTGCCCTTTTGAGCGGGACAATGACATAAGGCTCCTCCCTCAAAATCCTGATGCCTTTGTCCAGTATGTCGAGTGAGAGCGCCCTGGAGATGAAGGCACCAGCCTCATGTGATGGTAGTCTAACCGCGCAGGGAGGCTTCATATGGCGGAGTAAAAAGGGAAGGTGTGATATGTTTATCGTGTGAATTGGCACCCATTGGTCAAAGTGCAAAAGGCTGCAGGTGAATATGATGTGCGTTCATCCACCCTTAATTTTTATACCTTTGAAAGATCGCACTAACAGATGCGCGTCCTGTCCGCACTGGTTCTCCTGCTTCTGCTCTTTCCAACGCTTCTGACCGGCGTGCAGCATGCTTCTCTACCCCCAAATCTTTTGAACGTAATCAGGACGCCTGATCTGCAACCAGGCGGGCATGGGAACATTGAGTTCATGGTCTACAACACACAAAATGTTTCTATGCAAAATATAGTACTCAATCTAAGCATTGTTTCCATGGCAACTTCCTCCAGCGTAACACCCTTGACATCAATTCAGCAAAAGACAAGACCGCACTTTGCAGCTGGCGGTGCTGAAACACAGATTACAGTGGGTTCACTTGCCCCGGGAGCCGCTGCCTATCTCAATGTAAGCGTATATACAGAGGCTGGGACACCGCATGGTTCCTTCTTCAATACCGCACAATACGAGGTCGCCACCACACTCACCTTTCATTCAAATGGACGCACTCTGAAATACGCATCTGAAGGGGATTTCAACAGCACCATCTGGGATAGTATACTTGTGTTTCAGGATGGGAATGAGAGCATAAATTACACAGAACTCAATCTGCTGGGGTATGAGGGTATTATACCCATGACCTCGTTCGGAGTGAATACGCCTGCTCCCTATTACCTGATCTACGCGGCTGCTGCTGCCTCTGTTGTGTTTGCTGTTGCAGCCTTCCTGTACTACAGATTTGAAAGAAGATCAGAGGAGGGCTCTGATAAGCTGAGGGGAGAAGCGCCAGAGCGAAGGATCGGCGGAAAGCGCAAGCGGTGAGAGTTTTGTCGGAAAATCGATATCGCCCTGCTCCAGAACACGCCTGAGTCTTCCTCCTCCGAGCACTGCAAAGAGGGTGTTCAGCTTGCTGTCCTCCATCTGAGTGAATATTTTGCGCGCAATGGCAGCGCGGTGGAGTTCCTTGCCCATGCCTGACTTCCACAGGCTCTCGTAGCGCATCAGCCTACCAGTCTCCATTCCATCGCCGGCCCTGAACGCTTCCATAACCACCGAAGCAGCCACTCCTGCTGCCGCCATGCCTGTGTATATGCCGCCGCCTGAGAGCGGTTTAGCCTGTCCAGCGGCATCACCCACAAGCAGGGCACGCCTGCCCGCGATATGCCCCCTTCTAGACAGCGGGATGGGACCCGCGGTAAGATTGAGCAGCCGCTTGACCCCCAATTTCCCCAACAGCTTCCTGAAAAAGTAATCTGCCGTAGCCGAACTCATTGCAGGAGATATGCCAAGTCCGATGCGCGAAAAAGAACCGGCGGGTATGTGCCACGCAAAGAAGCCAGGCGCAACGTCCCTCCCGAAATACAGGCTGACCTCATCCATTGCATCCGCCTCACCGCAGACTGCATCGCACTGCAGACAGCTGATGATCTCAGCATAACGGCCAGGAAGCAAGTCCCTCCCAACAACCGATGCGGTGCCATCGGCGCCCACAACCATCTCTGCTGTGACGCATCTCTCCTCACCGTTCTTTCTGTAGAGAATTTCGACACACCCTTCTTTGGACACAACAGACATCACTGTGGAGGAGAGCGAGAGAACCGCACCGCTTCGGATTGCTCTTTCGGCAAGATGGATGTCAAGTTTCGCACGATCCAGCACATATCCCTTAATCTCCGCGCCTCGGACGGAAAGGGTATTCTCATCCGGTGAGATGATACGCATTCCGCGTATTGTGTTCAACCATTCATTGACAGAGGCGGCCTGGATTGCACGCGGACTGACCAGACCTGAGCACTGCACCGGTCTCCCAATTTCCCTGTTTTCTTCAAGCACCAGAACATTCAGTTCGCCCGCTGAAAGTCTTGCAAATTCGCTTCCAGCTGGCCCGGCCCCGACAACCACCACGTCGTAATCAGTCTGCATGTGCAATTCTCTCAGAACACAGGGACGATTTCATCCCCCTCCACATCGCCGACATCATCACCGTTAATCCCGAGCTCTGGAATCTCGGGCAACCTGATGCCGTACTTCTTGAGTGCAGCACCCACACGTAGAACTGCAGCACGCCACGCCTCTTCCCGTTCCTCAATGCTCGGAATGCCCAGTCCGGCGTCGGCAGCAATCTGTTCCATTCTATCATTCACCTCAATATAGTAGCGGGGAAGTTTCCAGAATGTGTTCGAGCGCTCAGGCAGTTTGTATGTGATGAGTGACAGGAAAATGAAACCCGCTTTAATCTGCTTGGTCACCATCCGCTTTCGCTCGTCATTCATCTTCGAGGCGCCATCTGCCATAACAAGATGCGTGAATGCATAGTGCCGTGTTTCATCCACCGCAATCTGTCTGAAGGCTTCTGAGAATGGTTCTATACGCGAGTTCTTTGACATCTGCGAAAATACAGTTGTCGCAGCCGCCTCCCCCATCATGAAGGATGTGAACAGCACATCTGTTGTGTATTTTTGATATGAAGCAACATATGCCTTCCAGTACCGCGCACCATTATACCACGCCCAGAGTATGTTTGCCCTTGCCTTCGCCTCCAGTTCGTCCTTAGGCTTGAAATTCAGCGGAAATCCTGGACAGAGGCGGTTTATGCACATCCCGCACACCATGTTGTGTCTGTTCTCGTCATACGCGATCGTATTGAGAAGACACCTGACAGCTGTCTTCTCCTTCAATTCATGTGCCTTCACCACAGCATAAGCAAAGACAGGATTGGCATTGTCAAAGGTGGAGAGAAGCGCCCACCAGTATGCCATGGCAAGCCTCTGCTTTCGCTCGAGTCCACTTGCAATCTCCTCCAG
>JAVZQA010000036.1:0-11573 GCA_038881315.1 Methanomassiliicoccales archaeon | reverse complement strand
CCTACGCAGGTATGNTATGCACCGACTTAAGGGAAGAGGGGAATTCATTATTATGGACTTTAACACCCGATTGACACAAGATAGATCCTCTTCCGAAACGGAGTTTGACTCCTTCATTAAGGAAGCCATTCAAAATGATGCCTCCCTCCACATTAAGCTTCAGCTTTGCAGTTGCACCAGAGTGAGTATGAATGCGCACCATCAATAGTTGGCAGCAATTGTTTAGGCAGAACGCGCAGCTGGTAATATCATACTGGTCTCTGGTTTCAATCAAATCCAATATTCAAATTATACAGCAGTTTAAGATGGAAAACTTAAGACTTATCGATTGCCCCACTCACAATGGATAAGAGAGTACAGGGTCAGTCATGCTGTTTATGTGCATTCTTTCAACCAAGAGATCCATTCTCTATGCCTTATGTTCGCCGGATATGCCATCCTCGCCGCTCTTGCCGTCCTTCATCCTCTTTCGCTTTGAAGCAGGGGCAGGATTTGCTGTCGACTTCCGCTTTGAGGCCGAGTTTCTCCTTTCAGTTTGAATCTTCCCCTTGGTTTTACCGCTGCCACCCTCTCTATCCATTACAATGCCCGTCTCTGTCATGCTCCCAATCCTGCGCATTATGCTATCACTGTTGGCTAACCAGCCGGAACTCCAGACAACCGAAACCTTCCATCCCAGCCCCTCTAGCATCATAGGAAGCAACCTGTCTCTATCTCTGGCATTCATGAAACCGCCATATTGCCGTCCGTCAAGCAGGATGGCCGTACCCTTGCCCTGCTCTTTGTTGAAAACCGCAACGTCAATGAGCGGCCTGGAAACACCCACACCTGTTGCTGTCTCCATATCTCCCATCTTTATGAGTGAGAGTATTTCCTCACCTATGGCGTCGACCTGATAGGATGCGGAGTTGCCATGGCCCCCTTCCGCGCATGCCTCGGCATATTTTAGATAGTTTTTGAGCGTCATTACCCCCCTTGAGATGCCTGTATCAGGCAACTCCTCCGCCTTGAATGATGATATCACCGTCACATGCTTCCTTGCCCTTGTGACTGCCACATTGAGACGCCTCTCGCCTCCGTCTCTATTCAATGGGCCGAAATTTAAATGAAGGACACCCTCCTCATCCTTGCCGTAGGTTAGAGAGATGATTATCCTGTCCCTCTCATCTCCTTGCACATTCTCAATTGATTTGACAAAGAAGGGTTCGTTGTCTTCATGATTTGATGCGAAAGCGGAAAATTCCTTGTTGCCCGCAAGAAGCTTCTCAATCCTTTCCTGTATTGCATCCTGCTGAGCCATGTTAACGGTGACCACACCCAAACTCTCATCCGGCTGATTTGCAGCATGCTCCCTAACCAGCCTTATGACCTCTTCACATTCCTCCTCGTTTATCCGCCTTCCACCGCGCTCATACATTGCATTTTCAAGACATTTGAGCTCAATCGGACAGATACCTGCGGCATCGGAGGGGGAAGGAAATGTTATCAGCGCACCGTCATAGAATTCCCTGTTTGAGAATGCAATCAAGCCTTCATATCTGCTCCTGTAATGCCACTTCAGTCTCACTATTCTGAATACCGGAAGAGTGGAACACTCATCGAGCACGCTTTCGAGCGTGTCCTCCACATAGTCATCATATTCCTCCGGATTGGACATTGTGTCGAAGAATGAAGTGGGAGGCAGCTGTCTGGTGTCCCCCACCACAATCAACTGTCTTCCCCTTCCCATCGCACCCATGGCTTCCTCTACTCTCACCTGAGATGCCTCGTCAAAGATAATGATGTCAAAATTCATGTCAGGCGGCAGATATGTTGAGATGGAGAGAGGGCTCATCATGATGCATGGCTTGATGTGCTGTATTATGTGCTGTGTCTGATGGAAGAGTTCTCTGATTGGCATATGCCTGCGCTTCTTCGCTGTTTCCTTGAGCAGCACATTCATCTCCGAACTCGTGATTCCGTCATTAACAGCGGAAGGGATGCGAGAGTTGGCTTCTTCTGCAATCAGCCTGGCTGTTACCTTCATAAGTTCCTTGTCAAGCTTTCTGAACTCCTCTATCACTCTCTCATGATCCTCAATTGTGAACGTGCGCAGTGCATCTACGGATTTTACTGCATCCTCTGTCCATATTGTCCAGAAACGTTTCTCGAATGCAGGCCAATAATCGGCAGGCTGCAGATTACTGTCAATACATTTGCGCAGAAAACCCGAGAGCAATAGATTTTCACATTCCCGGGCAGCCATGAGGTATTCATTCCATTGCCTGAGCATGGTCAATGAAACGTCTGAAAGCTTCTTGGCCAGGTCCCCAATAATTTCTTGAAACTGCATGGAGGCGATGCTGTCCTTGAAGCTGGGTTGTAGGCGCAGCAGTGGCTCAGAAACGGTACTGCGGAGGGCATCCATTCCCTTCAGCAGCGCTGGAAGCGATGGCAAATACTGGGGTAGATTTACGAGTACACTGTAAACAACACTTTCATCGCGTCCTATATAGAGGCGCAGGAGAGTGGAGAGAAGCATCTCACATCTAGCCCAATCTGCTTCAATACCATCGAAGCCTCCCTCAGTTAGGAGTTCCTTTCCGTCATGCAGTGAGGAGAATTCAGCAGCAATCTCCCTTCTCCTCTGTTCGCGGCGCAGGACATCGAGCATCGCATTATAACCAGCACGCTTGTCCTTCAAATGGCTGCGCACGAGAACTGCATCGCTCCTATAGGCTTGCCTGGCGAAGCGCAATTTAGATGCATGTATTAGCTCAAACCGCTTGATGACCTGCATGGTATCCATTTCTGAGATTGAAGGCTCCACCTCTGATTCCAGCATGGCACGCAGCGTTGCATGCTCCGCACTGAGCTTCTTCAGTTTCGAAACATGGGAAAGCATTGCTGCAAGCTGCTCCCTCCTCAATGAGAACCATTTTTCGGGTATTCCAGAAAGCGAGGGAACTTCGTGCAGAACCTCTGAATAAGCGTCGAAGGATTCGAGTGTTTTTATGGATAGAAGGCTGAGATACTGTTCACCGGTGCAGAGTTGCGAAAGTGATGTGAGTGCGGCGTGCAGTTTGCCGACATCCTCCGCAATGGTGAGACTCAAGTCACTAGAAAACTTGGAGGGGTCAAATTCAATATTGTGCCATGGATTTATTGTCTCTGAAAAGCATTTACTGCGTGCATCTGAGAATTTGAGTATGGATTTCTTCCATTTGTCGAATCTGTCATAGTCTACCTTCATCGGATCCTCAGGTAGCTCGAACTTCAGCAGCGGTATATTCCTGAGTCTGGTAAGTTCGCACACTGCGGTGTAATAATTTGCACCCTGCATCGCTCCCATTTGCTTTCTCAGAGCCTCCACATACGCGTCGAGCTGTTCCCTCTTTGCTGCAAGTTTCCTGAAACTTGTTTCGAGTTCATGCTCTTCATCCATGTGTCTGTGCAGCGTCCTTTCAATATCCCTCAGCACCTCCTTCTTGTCACTCGAATGGCTGTGGAGTTCGAGGCAGGCTGAAGAAAGACCTGCTGCGCTTAGCCGTTTATAGACAACATCTAACGCAGCCATCTTCTCGCTGACGAAGAGAATGGTCTTTCCCTCCCTCAGCGCGAACGCAATCAGATTGACGATGGTCTGACTCTTACCTGTTCCCGGAGGCCCTTGTATAACCAGACTTTCGCCATGCACTGCCCTTATGATTGCTTCCAACTGACTGCTGTCCGCATCCAGAATGGGGAAGGCATTCTTGGGAAGATCCCTTACCTCCCTTGTTAGAATTTCTTCCGGTATTCCTTTGTCAGGAGATATGCTGTCGCCACAGACTGCCCTGACTATGGGATTTTCCAGAAATTTCTTCCTCGATCTCTGCAGATCTGCATACATCACAAGCTTCTGGAAAAAAAGAATGGAGAAATTGAGGCGGTAATGAAGCCTCATGCCTTCAGCGAGGTGCTGCTCCATATCTTCCAGATAATCCTTTATTTCCTTGCTGCCTGCATCCCTCTCGAGAGTGCGAAACTCCCTTCCCATAACCTCTTCGAGGCGTTGCAACAGCGCAGGATTGACCACTGTGTCCTCGTCAGCGGCCGACAATAGATATTTTCTCTCAGCCCTATCATAGGTGATCCTGACAGGCACGAGGATTACTGGGGACAAAACATCGGTATTGAAAGCGATATCCTTCCATTCAAGGAGGCCAACTGAAAGATAAAGAGTCCAGACTCCCATCTCCCTCTCCCTGAACCTCGCCGTCCGGATTAATGAATTGAGCGTGCGCTGCGCAGCACGCTCATCCCCCTTGATATAAACTCTGTGGACTGTAACCTTCGCTGTGCGACTGCCTGATGAAGCAGTCTTTTCCTTCCCACCAAATGCGATCTCGCAGGTAACACCTTCATCTACAAGCAATGAAATCAGGGAATGTATCTCATTGGAATCGACGTCCAAAACCACACCGCGGTCTGCTTTGAAAAAAAGCAATGGATTCTTCTTGCTGAGATCCAATAATTTTTTGGTGATAGAAATGAACTTGGATTCAACAGGGTCCACATAAACGTGGCCATCGGGAACCATTGGAGTGCACCCGCTTCGCATGAGTATCTCAGACAATATAATTCTATGTGCACCATTATCGGAAGCCCGCTCGGTTTAACCTTATCCTTTCAAACTAATGTACCGACAGCAGAAAAACAGGAAGCGCAGGCATATCATGTATGTTTGATTTTGTTTACAAATATAGTTTCAATGAAGAAGGTCTGAATGGCGAAATCGAGTTAAATCAAGCAGAAGTGAATACGCTGAATAATTATCATGCGCTTCCACTAACTGAATTTGTCGCAACTGCGGAATTGTTGAACTGCGATGAAATCAATAAAATTTACAATGGATGGAAATCGAGAATGGTTCCATCGTCATTGAATTTGATGTAAAAATTGAATGTGCTTTTTCCACTGACAGCTGTGCACTTTCTTCCTGTTGTGTTATTCCCTTTGATCTCGAGTTTGTCAATGGAAGACCACCCGTTTCTATTCTTGACTGCCGAAATCATCTCTGCAAATGCAGCGGCGCAGGTGCTGCAGCAAAAACGTCTTTCCTCTCCTTCTACAACTGCCCTGTAGTCACCCCATGTGGCATCGCACAGGGAACAGCCGCGTTTGTTATTTACTTCCATACTGCTTCGCCCTCTCGAGCCTTGACATAAGATATTCATCCAGCAGTTTGACCGTCTTGAATACAACAGACTGTATGTTTCTCATTTGGTCCATGCCTGAGCAATATTTCTCAATGAGTTCGAGCGCCTCCATCGAATGTCCCTGATCTGCCTTGTATCCCTCATTAAGGAAAGAGCGGACAGCCTGAGGGTATTTGTCATCTTCGAGAATTGCTGGATCAAAGTAAGTCAGCTTTGAACCCATTTTTTTTATTTCAGGATTCGCGGTGAGTTCCAGGGTGTGCATGGCGGCCATTGCTTCAATCCATTCACATTCTGTTGCTATGCGCGCCCACCACTTTAGACATTGAGCGGTGGCTGGAAGCGGAGGTGTGGAATAGATATCCTCTCTACTGAGGCCGATGCTCTCTCCCATCCTGAGCAGCAATTCGTGATGGGAAGGAACATCGGGAGGTATTCCTCTAAACTCTGATACAATGTTGTCTATCTCGTACAACTGGACGTCCTCGTGGTCTGTCTTCGAAATTATGGAAGCACACGATCTCACCCACTGCATAAGGAAATGATGATGCTCCAAAACATAACCGTATATTGTTGCGGTGTCTGGATGCTGCAAGCGTACGATGAAAGGATGAGGCGGATTACCATATATCCTCTCGACCAGTCTCTTTATGATCCACATACCTAATCCATCTGGGGCGTCATAGACCTCGGCAATCCTGCCTGCCTGGATGCTCTTACCATTTCTCAAATCAAGATAGCGTTTTGACCATGCATTGTGCTCAACATCACCTGACGCGATCGTCTTCCTTAAATGGGATGACAAATCCTCGAAGCTCGTAATACCTTCTTCGGATAAACACACAGGGCAACGCATGTACATTAATGAGCAAATTGCTATTTGGCAGTTGGTAAACTGATATGAATTTTGATCATGCAATGTGAGTTCATACATACAGCACTTTGATATCTCCTGCGTCGCCGGAAGCAATTTAAATATTTTTTCGGACTCACGGGTGCGGTGAAGTAGCTGGGTGACCATGAAGTCAATGCAGAGCAGTACGCGCCTGCACCTGCACATGTGCATTCTGCGGAGGCTGGCTTTCCGTCATATACCGGAAAGCTGCTGCTCTGGAGTTTTGTAATAGGAATAATTCCACCACTTGCGCTTATTTATGCACTCATGGCCAAAAGCCTTGTCTTAATCGAATACATACATGTCATCACCGGCGGAACGTGGACAGGTTTTGATCTGTTCATGGGTCTGATCATGTCGATGATATTCAGAACATTGCAGCCGCAGATGAGACTGGAGGTTGCAAAGAGACTTACACCACTTAACTTCTTTGCGGTTCCCTCTCTTGCCTCTGTGGCAATTGTCGCAGGTATCTACCTCGCAATGGACTTGGGAACGTTTGTGCTTACATCCCCCTGGATAATTGCGGCCGGGATTGTTGTCATAGTTCTGACAGCACAGGGATTCGGCATATTCCTTCCAAACAGTATCAAAATTTTCATAGAGGTCTCAAAGAGCAAGCCAGACATAGACAAAATAATCAGGCTTAACATGTGGAACGTCAGGCTGGCTGGTGTTCAGGCAGCCTTCCAGATTGCCATCATATTCATCATGGCGCACATTGCAATAATAGGAGTGGGATGAATGATACTGGATGCACTTATAGCGGTGATATTATTCGCTGCAGTCTTTCTCAGCATATACGCAAGCATCTATGTTGGTGCATCGAAAAGTTACAAGAGGGGAGAGATAGACGGTAAAGGCATTCGCATATTGAGACTTGGACTGGTTGGACACGTGGTGATATTTGCTTCGCTCGCAGTCACTGCGTTTATTGTCTGATGCTGTGTTGGGACAACGGAGTGAATAAACAGGCCAGCGAGTGCATATGCAAGAAATGCGGTAAAATACCTTGCAGCGAGTTTATAATTTCCTGCATCCTCCGAATGGATATCAAAAAACATGAACCCTCATGCAGGGAAAAAACGACATGACAGGCGAGTCATGTATATTGGTAGCAGCACACCATAGAAGTGAGCATCTGTCAACTGCGGCTGATTAAATTGTTCTCAGAACATCTGATGTCAATATTGTTAAATATCTCACTAATTACCTCAGTACGCATTATTGCGGCATGTTACGATTAGAGTATATTGAATGACGTCATAAACCAATGTATTCCGTGTAAGGATGCAAGATCTCTGATTCGCGTGAACAGTTGATTTGGGTAAATGCATGTGCAAGGTTCATATTATCAATGTTCAAAGACGCTATGACAAAATTAGCAGACCGCAAAGCCTCAAGCTGTAGTTGGAGCTTTATATTATGTGAATATGCAGATAGATCATACAGAGTAAAAATGCTTTGTAATAACCGGCTTCGCAATCTATTTGTTATATTTCCCTTCATTCAATTTACACCTTTACTTTGTTATGCACCAATTTCGTTTTTGCTTTGACAAGCATCTTCTTTTGATACAGAGGTGCCGATTTATGTTTTTTTGCTTCATTCTCCTCTAGTGTCACAGATAGAATTTATCCTTTAAATCCGAAGCCGTGAATTCTATCATACCACAAATCAAATAATTATGTCAAGCGGATTTGAGATGACAGATTGAATTCTTTGACAAATTGACGCGGGAGCGTTTGAGTAGGCACACCTGAAATTGATGGCTCGAGAAAGATTTATTGCGCCTTAATTACTGCTGCCTTCATGAACTCCGCAGGAAATAAGCAACGTCTGTTGCCCTACGAACGCTTCTGCCAGTACTTCAGATATGGCGCTGTCGATGTCCTTCCAAACCAAGGACTAATTTACACCTGCGATATGAACGGACAGTTCAATCTTTGGACACAGTCTCACAAGGGCAGACTTCCAGGCTATCAGAGGATGCTAACGGCATTTGACGACAGGACTGTAAGGGAATTTGCACTATCGAGAGATGGAAAGACGATCTTTTTCATGGCGGATAGGGAGGGGAACGAGCAGTTCCAACTATTCAGCCTTAGCGTTAAAGGCGGAGATCCGGAGGCGCTCACGAATGACGAGACAGTAAGGCACGAATTGAACAGGGGATGTGTCCATCCCTCTGGAAATGTGCTTGCCTATGCAGACAATGGAAGGGACAGGAAGGACTTTGATCTGGTGATAAGGAATTTAAGAAAGGGAAGCGAAGAGCGGCCATTGGAAGGTGGATATATCTGGTCGTTTCCGATTTGGAACGAAACCGGCTCTCTGCTCTCCGTCTCACAACTGATGCAGAATACAGAGACTCACACCTTCATTTACAATCCTAAACGCAAGCGTTCCTTCGAGATAATGCCGCATACAGATCAGTCCGTTGTGGATTGTGCTGGCTGGCTTGACGATGATCGACTCATGATAATAACCGACTTGGGCAGCGAGTTCAAGCGCCTCTCAATCTACAGCATAAAGGCATCTAAGGAGAGCGTGCTGTATCAGGGAAAGCACGATGTTGAGGGGGCATTCTATTCGCCACAGACACGCAAGATAATTTATGCACTCAATGTGGACGGATACACCGAATTATTCTGTGGAAAAATAGGAGGCCGCTTCGGGAAGGTCAAAATGCCACATAGCGGACATCTTTACTCCCCTCTGGCCGGCATGTCCGTGGATCAGAGAAGGAATGAAGTCGCTGTGGAATGGGCATTCGACAATCAACCGCCCGAAATTGTGGTAATCGAGTTGACCGGGGTTAGGGGAACAACAATGACAGAGAGCCTTGCAGGAGGTATGCCGCTGCATATAGAATCGCCTGAACTGATACATTACACCTCTTTCGATGGTAAGTCAATACCTGCATTCTATTACAGACCGAAAGGCAAGGGGAAGTTTCCCGCTGTCCTTTCAATCCACGGTGGACCCGAATCCCAGGAAAGACCAGGATGGAACTACTTCGGTTTGTATCAGTTCCTGCTGAGCAGGGGGATCGCATTGCTCTGCCCCAACATAAGAGGTTCAACAGGGTACGGCAAGAGTTATCAGAAGCTAATCCACAGGGACTGGGGAGGTGGCGAGCTGAAGGATCTGGCGGCTGCTGCCGAATGGCTGAGGAGCAGAAAGGAAATCGATGGTGACAGGCTTGCAGTGTTTGGTGGGAGCTTTGGTGGTTTTGCAACGCTTTCCTGCGTCACCAGGCTGAATCAATACTGGATTGCTGGTGTGGACATCTGCGGCCCCTCGAATCTCGTCACCTTCTGTAAATCTGTCCCGCCATTCTGGCTGCGCTTCATGAGGGAATGGGTTGGTGACCCAGACACTGAGGCGGATTTCCTGATGAGCCGCTCCCCCATTGCCTATGCGGAGAATACGAAAGCTGATATGCTCATCATACAAGGAGCAAACGATCCAAGAGTGGTTAAGGCAGAGTCAGATCAGCTTGTGGAGAAACTCAGGAGTGCGGGCAGACATGTGGAATACATGATCTTTCCGGATGAGGGGCATGGGTTCACAAGAACAGAGAATGCGAAGAAGGGATACAGAGCAGCTGCAGACTTTCTTGTGAACAAGCTGCTGAGTTAGAGGGATTAGGTGGATAAGCGCCGCTTGTGTCCTCTTCCATAATGGCTGCCCTGCATGACCACAAGTGAAAACACAGCCCTGTCCGACGTAACTGCTTACGCGTTGCCTGTCACTGAATTGCTCTACGATACAAGGCACCGTGATTGTCAGATTCTGCACTCAATCCACGGCTAGCTTAAAGCCTGTGGATAGCAGAATGTCCTCATGCGATCTTGCCATTTCGCTCTTTTTGAGGTTGCGGGTGTCGATAAAGGTGAGTTCCTTCCAGGCGGGATGCTTGACAATCGAGGTGCGAGGAATCTCTCCCTTGAAGATAAATTCAATATCCCAGTGATCCGGACCATCCGGAAAACGAGGAGACCTGTAAACGTATGACACCACTTCCGGCCCAGATAGGGAAACACCTTCCCCCAAACCCAACTGCTCCTTAAGTATTCTGGCGGCTGCCCCCTGAGGGGATTCATAGAGTATTAGATGGCTGGAGGGAATCAACCAACCATTGCTGTTCTGCTTTGCCCTTTCGGCATCTAGCGCACCTATATGATCCCACGGTGCAGAGGGGTCCAGGCGGCCGAGGAGCACTGTTTCCCTCTTCCCCTTCTCAGAAAGCAGGACAAAAGCAGACAGGCACATACCGCCCTGAGGAACCGAAGTCTGGGTAAGACCGCTGGCGCCAGCGGCCGTACCGCCTGACGAACCACTGTTGAACCTGCAAAATTTTCTGTCTGTTGCCATGGCATGTGATCAGTATGGCATACTTATCTTCTTTTGGCGTTGAGATAGGGGGATGCTTATGCTGCTAAAAAGCAAACCTAGAGCGTAGGGGGATAGAGTATCATATGCGGGTAATTGGTGAGATATTTTAATGGGAACAGGCGATCATATACCAGTATCCCCTATGATCAAATGTTACAAATGCGGTCATGACAGAGCCTGGCACATTTCTGCCAGTGAATGCATTTTTCCGGATGAAAAATGCTCATGCACTGGTTATGAAGGGACGTCAGGCATAGATGCGCTTTCCCTTTTCTACTTCTCATTGATAGGCGGGATTGTGATATTCACAGGCAGCATCAACCTGATTTTTTCATTTGGTGAGATACATTTTGTACCTGTCAAGATAGCGCTGTCAATCTTTACAATAGGCGTTGGCACATTCATAATCACCTACATGAATTACAGGGGACAGAAGATAGCGAGAGAACTGGCAGCCATGATTGCAGAAAAATAGGGAAATGGTTTGAGGAGGTCAGCCCTGTTGCTGTCTGACCTCGGTTCCAGCCTTTTGGGCGGCTCTTGCTGCTACTTTCTGCTCTGCGAGCTTCAGGTCTTCTGGCGTAGGTCTCTTAACCACGAATGTAATCACAAGCCCGGCGAAGAAAGCCAGCAATGCACCAAAGACGAAACCTCTTATCCATTCTGGCGTCGTGGGCGTGGCAGTGGCAAAAACAGAGCCTGTCATGACTATGCCTGCGATTCCACTGGCAAAGCTCCCTCCGAGAGCTTTGAAAGCATATATGGAGCCGTAATTCACTGCATTGTTGGTCTCCCCATAATAGTCGGCGACAAGTGCGGCTGTCATCGGGAAGTTTGTACCCGAAAATCCGCCTGAAATTATCGCACTGACGACGAAGGCAGGGGCATTATGCGCCAGACCCGCTCCCAAAGCACCAAGCTGGAAGACAAAGTTCATGAAGTAACCGAATGTCATTGTGTTCTTGCGGCCTATGAATTCAGACAGATAGCCATAAAACGGTCTGCATATGCCATCCGTCAGAGCGAAACCAGCCGCTCCTGCTATGGCCGCAACGGTTCCGAGTCCCATGGCTTGAGCGAAAGGATAGTAGAAGGCA
>JAVZQA010000035.1:0-11758 GCA_038881315.1 Methanomassiliicoccales archaeon | reverse complement strand
GACGGCGGCATTGCATACATAACAGACATGTTATACCTGATTGGAATAGGCGCTGTGACCCTGTTAGTTTCATTTGTGTTTACAGGAATTCTGTCCAGGTATGGCGGCGCTGCCTCAAGGATGGCGTATGCTCTGCTAGCGCTGGAACTGCTCCTTATACCACCGCTTGGTGTCATACTCAAATGGTGAGCTCAAGCCTTCAGCTCCTCGGGGCGGGTTGTGTTGGCTGTTTCCTGATGCACGGTGGCTTTCTTTCTTCTCAATTTCACAAACTGGTATGACATGCCGGCCACAATCACAACAATCGCAGCAGCGGTGGCCGTTAGACCAAGATGAAAAGAGGTAAGACCGTAGTCGACGAGCAGTCCGCCTGCAACAGAAGTAATTACAGCTATTATGTCTGAGAAGAAGATAATGCAGACAATGAATACAGCGAGAGCAATCACTATCGCAACTATTTCATCACCATTGAGTGTCCTGTCAATAGTGCTTAAACCTGAAGGTGATGCGCCCAGGAGAAACAGCACCCCCAGAAAGGCAAAGTAGGCTATGAGTAGCGAAATACCTGCTTCTGCTATGTAATAAAACAGGAAACCTCCAAGCACAGCCCCTATGAATGCCACAAGCAGTGCTGCAATGAGACCAAAGCTCGCACCATAAGAATACCCAAGAGATGCCCCCAGAAGCGCCCCTACGAGTGAGGTGATTATTTTCCATACCTCATCCCCGAAGAAGGCCAAAAGCAGGCCGGCAATTAGGGCGATGGCGCCTACGTATGGAAAGATATATGTTGGAATATGGGGGACTAGCGAATAAAGGCTGGCCATTAAGCGTGATAACATGAACGGTCTTTATAATTGCTTCCACCCGCGTTTTTAAAAGAGAAACAGAGAGTATGTTAAAATTTAAAGGTGTTTGAGTAACTTTCTCAGCAAAATGCCTACTTTGCAGCCCCTATTCTGTACACTTTGGTGCCACAAGTTGGACAAGAGCCTTTCATAGCAGGTTTGCCATTCGAAAGCTTAACCTTAGTCGGATTCTTTATTTCCACAGTCTTCTTGCACTTAACGCAGTAACCCTTTACCTTTTCAGGCGTGTGATCCACCTGCGCGAGGGATTTAGGTTCTATTATAAATAAGATGCAGTCAGATCACGCATGAAACAAGCGTATTTCTATGCAAAATGGGGACTAAGGGCAAGGACTGACGGTACGTAAGCCATATTTATAGAAAGCTTATCAATCTGATATGCCATGTGTCCCGCACCAACAGGGTGGCAGTAAATGGAGCCGTTAGTAAGTGTAATAATTACGGCGTTCAACAGGAAAGAGTTTCTTTCCGAAGCGCTCGACTCGCTGGCGGCCCAGACAGCTGACAGGGACAGTTTCGAGATAATTGTGGTAAAGAACTTCAAGAGTGAGGAGGTCGAAAGGAAGCTTCAGTCCCTTGGAGCCATCTCGCTTGGTTCAGACAGCCCATATCTCCCCCCGTTTAGCTCGGGTGCCATCGACGCGGCAAGAGGGCAGATCATCTGTTTCCTCGACGACGATGATCTTTTCGAACCTGAGAAGGTGGAAACTGTCATAAAACTCTTCAAAAAGTATCCCGATGCGGGTTATTATCACAATTCTGCAAAATTCATAAATGAACGCGGTGAAATGATAAGGGCTCCCTATGCGTTCAACTTCTCCACATTCAAAGGAAAAGGGATTACAAGAATCACACATCAGGAGATCAAAAAATCGATTAACAAACTTATATATTTCAGACATGATTTCAATCGAAGCTGTATTTCGGTCAAAAAGGAGGTACTTGAGAAGTGGGCTCCATATGCGCATAAGATGCAATCGGCCCATGACAGCTTCATCTTCTATTGTGCTGCGATGAGCGGGAAATCAATGCTTCTTGATGAGAAGGAACTTACCCGCTACAGACTCAACAAGAAGAGCGTCTCCCTTTCATCAACATACAGCTTCACAAAGCGACAGATAATGAGTTACACCATTTTGCGCAAAATGGCTGAGGAGGCCGGGGAAGTGGAAATACAGAATTTGCTTGAAAGACAGCTTCTCTTCTTCAAAACAATGAACGCCATACATGACCCGATACAGAGCCGAAAAGCAGTTATGAGGGCTGCGGTTTCGTTTCTGGGGCATAGCAATGCATATAATAGAATGGCAAACAGTTTTGCTGGGCTGCTTTCTTTCACATATATGCTTTCCCCCACACTGAGCAAGAAGCTCTATTCGAAATTGACACGACCTACAGGGGTTCAGAGCGAGTCGTAGAAACTGCTCATTCTCCCACCGAAGCTTTCCATGGAGAAGTGTTTTGCTCTCTGGAGCCCATTGTTTGCTAGTTCCTCCCTTCTTTCAATGGCCTCTTTCACAGCAGCCGCGCAGGCGCGTGGTTCAGGCGTGACGAGCAGCGCGGCGCCTTGAGAGATTTCACGCATTATTTCAATGTCAGATGCGACGACCGGAAGTCCTGCAGCAAATGCCTCAACCATAGGATAGCCGAACCCTTCATCATATGAAGGAAAGAGGAGAACGTCGCATGCATTATAGAGTAAATTAAGTGTCTCATCATCCACAACGTCGAAATTAATTGAATTGCCAACACTCCCTCCGACCCTGACGAGCCTGTAGCTATCACCAAGCAATTCCACTGCACGCCGCACAGTATCAAGATTCTTTCTCCTGTGCATTGTTGAAACGGACAGGACAAGTGTTGCGTCTTGTGGAAGACCCAGTTTAAGCCTTGCTCCGTCCTTATCCCGCAGCGTCCTAAATGAGGGAGAAACCGCAGAATGAATCACTGTTATATTCCCCTCAAATCCGAGTTCGAGAAGCTGCTTTCTTATTCTATCAGAAACTGCAATCACATTCTCGAAGCGTTTGTAAACACGGAGATAACTTGCGATAAGCTTGTCGTAGAAGCTCCTCGCAATTCCGCCGCCGCTCGGTCCTTCCACACTGAAAAGATCGTGAATGGTAACGACGCTTTTCGCCTCCGTCTCAAATGGGGGAATCTCCTGATTTGTGAAATGAACCACGGTATTGGATGAGAATCTGATATGCTTCGAAAAGATGCTTCTGAAGAAAAGCCTATTGAAAAGGATGCCGGTCTTCCCTGTATTTTCCTTTTCGACACTGGCTAGCGGATATAGACCCTCTATCCTTGCCCCGGGGAATTTGGCGCTTCTGTATCTCGATTCTAGAACAAAACTGAGCGTCCGCGCCCTTGCGCCCATAACCGCCTGAAGTTGTTCTGCGTACCTGCCGAAGCCAGTATACGATGGCGAGGTGTTCAGCAGGACTATGCCATTGGACTGCAGGTTTCCCGACCTCTCTCAAGTCTATGCGCTGCCTGATTAAAATGCAATGCGATGAGAGGGCGGGCAATGGTTTTAAGTATGGCTGCTCTGGCGGTTCTGATGAAGTCAGGTGATGACGAGAGGCAGGCCTTTCTCACATGGCTTTTCAGCTTAGAGAATGCTGGCATAAAACTTGGTCTTGAAAACATGAGGGAACTCATGCGCAGACTGTGTAATCCGGAGCATGACTACACCACTCTGCATGTCACCGGGACAAATGGAAAGGGATCTGTCTGCACATTTCTTGCATCCGCACTTGAGTCGCAGGGGTACAAGACCGCCCTTTACACCTCTCCCCATCTTGTGGACTTTGAAGAGCGTATATCCATCAACGGAAAGCAGATCGACAGAGCGGAAATGATGGATATAGCGATGGAGGTGAAGGAAGCGGCCGAAGGCATGCTAGAGGGGGAGAAAAGACTTACCTTCTTTGAATTTACAACTGCAATGGCCTTCCTTTATTTCAGTAAGAAAAAAGTGGATGCAGCTGTGGTTGAGGTCGGACTCGGAGGGAGACTGGATGCGACGAATGTTGTGATGCCTCTGCTTTCGATTATCACTCACTTGGAACTTGAGCATACCGCATATCTCGGGAATACGATTGGGGAGATAGCCTTCGAAAAGGGAGGGATTATCAAGGAAGGTGTTCCACTTGTTACGCATGAGGGTAAGGAGGAGGCGCTTTCAGTTCTGAGGAAGCTGTGCAAAGAGCGGAATTCGGAACTGATATGCAACGGAAGACTGGCTTCGGCAGTGGAAAGGGAGAACAGGTGGGGCACGCTTGTCGTAAACATTGAGGGTGAAAACACATACACGGATGTAAAATCCGCACTGTGGGGAAGTCTTCAAAAGGAGAACATAGAAACAGCTGTTACTGCTCTGGAACAGGCTGGAAAGAGGGGATTATATCTGGCAGATAAGGACATCAGGAACGGCATTGAGAGGGCGTTCCTGCCCGGCAGACTTCAAATCGCAGCGGGGAGAAAGGAAGTGCTCTTTGACGTGGGACATAACCCAGATGCTTTTGATGCGCTTTCCATATCGCTTTCTAAGGTGTGCGATGAAAAACTGCCTGTCCTGCTTGGAGTTCTCTCAGATAAGAACATAGCGAAGATGATGCCGCCGCTTAGCCGCATAGCCAGTAAGGTGATATGCACCTCCCCCAGGTCGCCGAGAGCATTTCCCGCCGATGTTATCAAAAAGGAGGCTGAGAAATGCGGCATTACCACCTCTATTGCAGACAGTGTTGCAGATGGTATGGAAATGCTGGAGGAAGAGGAGGGCAAGAGGGCCATTGTCACCGGCTCATTCAGAACTGTCGGGGAGGCAATGCTCTGGTGGCGCGATAAATACGGAAAGGAGCTGTGGAAAAGAGAAAGGACTTAGGTTTGGGGATCAGGCAGCGTGAGTAAGCAATTTAATAAACCTCCCTTGAATCTCGATGCGTAAAGCGAGGTTAGTCTAGCCTGGTTAGGACATTAGCTTGCCAAGCTAATAAGGCGGGTTCAAATCCCGCACCCCGCATTTATAGTCAATACCGCAAGGGACGAACAATTTCAGTGATGAAGACCGCAGGGGAACATAAAAGCCACGATGATTTAATTCCAGATCTTTCAATATGTTGGCTAAGGGAATTTATCTAGCAAAGCGGAATGTAATAAAGAATAAGGCTGCAAGTGATAATGAAGGAAAGATATACTGTTGCCCAAGAGGGTAATAAGCCGAAAGTGTCAGGTTTATGTGTTTTGGACAAAGTAGGGCACTGACGGCAGGCAAGAGTTAAAGGGAGCAGTGTATTAAGTCATGAAACTGCAAGGGAAGGGATGAGAAAAACGGCTTCGTTAAGAGATGCAATGCTCTTTGTAGCTCTCTCCTTTATATGGGCGCTCAACTATCCTTTGCTTAAGATAGCTTTTACTTATGAACCTCCACTAATAGTGCTACTTTTCAGGGTGGGCATAGGTGCAATCTTCTCTCTTCTGCTCATAGGAGATATCAGAAGTATACCACGCAATTCGCATGTGCAGGTAATAATTGCTCTGACAGGATTCCTCAATTCCTTTCTCTTCATGGCACTCTGGTTTCTTGGAGAAGAGACCGAGAGCGCCTCCCTTTCTTCCATAATAATCTATACATTTCCTGTCATTAATGTGCTGCTTTCTTCAATCATACTCGGAGAAAAACTCGGAACAGAAAGGATTGGAGGGACAGCCGTGGGTTTCGCGGGCTTGTTACTCATTTTTGCACAGCAGCTTGCTGTAAAACTGAATCCGGGGCTTATACTGCTCATAGGGGCGGCGCTTGCCTGGTCCTTTTCCGCGGTACTATACAAAAAATATCTCAAAGGGGTGAATCCTGGTACAGTAAACGCGCTGCAATTTGTCTATGCAACCCCAATGGCTGCGCTGCTTGCATTTCTCACAGAGAGTGTGGAACCCGCGGTGATAAATCCCGTTTTCTTGGGGATTGTGCTCTATATGGGAATCTTTGGCTCCGCAATATCATACCTAATCTATTTCAGACTGGTTCGCAGCTATGATGTTTCATACATCTCTGGTTTCTTTTTTCTTGTTCCTGCACTGTCCGTCGCACTCAGTCTTCTCATTCTCAAAGAATCGAACAGCCTGTCTACATATCTCGGCTTCTTTATGATTGCAGCAGGCATCTTCGTCTCCTCTAGAAGAAATATACACTCTTAAATGTTCAAGTCGCCTCGAATATCTTCTTTCCAAACAGGGATTCTAACAATTGAACAGCAAGCTCCGCGCTCCTATTGGATGTATCTAGAATAGGGTTGACCTCCACAAGCTCAGCGGATGTGGCAATTGCTGCGTCACAAATTTCCTCCATTACCAGATGCGCTTCCCTATATGTTATCCCGCCTGGCACCGGCGTGCCTGTGCCGGGCGCCTCTCTGGGATCGAGGACATCGATGTCAAAACTGACGTGCACATCCCTAACACCTTTTTTGGCTGTCTGAATCGCCTCATCAATGACGCGCCCCATGCCCAGTTTATCGATTTCCTTCATTGTGAATACAGTCACTTTTGAGTTGGCTAGCAAATCCTTCTCCAGCTTGTCTATGCTCCTGCAACCCACAATGACAGTATTCTCCTCCCTGGCCTTGGGGGTGACACCCCTGAAACGGGAAAGGCGTGGATGTCCGTAGCCGAGTATAGCGCTCAAAGCCATACCGTGAATATTCCCGGAAGGAGTAGAATCGGGCGTATTGAAGTCAGCATGTGCGTCTATCCAGATTATACCCCTATCGCATGTGGAGGCACTTAGCCCGCCGAATGTGCCTATTGAGACGCTCTGATCCCCTCCCAGCACAAGCGGAAACATCTTCCTGCGGACAGTACTCTCGACATGATCAGCGAGAACTTTGCACATTTTCAGTACTTCATTAAGATACCTGACCTTTTCATCACCAACCTTAGCTGCGGAGCGATCTGGAACATGTATATTCCCAAAATCGCGCACAGTGTGCCCTAGGTTGGCCAGTCGGTTGTCTACGCCGGCTATACGCATGGCGGTTGGACCCATATCGACACCTCTCCTGATCTGGCCCAAGTCCATGGGTACTCCTATGATACCTATTTTCACATGGGGGTGTAAACATTGCAATTACTAAAATTGTATTTTCAAGCGGCTGTGTCTTTTAGGTCTTCCCTCGCGATGTAAAGGAGTATGCCTGGTATGAAGAAGGTAAAGAAAAAAGTCACTACTAGAAAAGGAGTGGTCATTGCTTCGATAAATTCAGATCTGCGACCATGCTCCAAAGCATCCCATGCCTTGTAAATTCTAAAGGTGAGATAGGCATCGATCAGGCAGACCAGTAGAAGAATTACACCTATAATGCCCGGTATGAAGAAGAAAGGCCCAGCAAGAAGTATACCAAAAAACGAAAAGAGAGCCCTGACAAAGACAAGGACTGTGACAATGGCAGCAATAATCAGCGAAACAATGGTGAACAAATCAGCGAGCGTACCTGTCTGATATCTGGCCGAAATTGGATTTCCCACTTCAGAATAGCCCGTAACTGCGGCCTGAGCGACGTCAATAACAACACTTACCCTCCGCTGCCTCCCATTACTGTCAATCAAAAGTACTGCAATCCAGTTCCTGCCATCGGTATCCCTGCTGACGGAAGCGAATCTTACGTCTGCAGGAGCGACATTGAAGTGCCCCGATGCCCAAGCACGGGCGATTTGCTCGGCTTGGTTCACATCATCTACAGACACAAGCGGAGTAGGGTAAATAGGGGTATATTATACAATGCACATAGAAATAGGGGTCTTTATCAATAGACTTAAATAAAGAAAAGAGAGAGCAATTAATAGAGGATGTACATCCTTTGTCACATGTATGAAAACGGGCACTTTTTGGTGAATCGTGGATGAATTATGTTGATACTTGAATAAAAATACTCTCTCCCTGCATTTGTATCCACCTAGAGCAATAATATGCATTGGAAAGGATTCAAATTTCTATACAGGCTTCACTATAAAATCATTATAAATTGCTTATAATTCTACATTGATTATATATCTCCACAGATTTAAGCAAGATGATAAGAGGGACAACGTAAAGAACTCTAGTTCTGTATCAATTCCAGCTTGGAAATACATACATTAGGTTCCAATGGCGGGAATTGCGTGACAGCCTGCGAATGCCTTGATGTGTGTGAGATTAAGGTTGAAATTGAATAATATTTTATGTGAAATTGTTGCATATGCACTGACCACGCAATTCAAAGCGGTGTGTGGTTTGAAAAATTACCCTGTATTAACAAAGATTTACCACATCGTAATCGATGAAATATATTGGAGAAGTGAATGAATGCCCCTTCGAATTAAGAATGTTCTAGAAACTGAACATAAAAAGGAAAGAAGTCACGGTGGGGAAGGTCTACTAGAAAAAGTCAGAATATTTGAGAACAATGACTTCCAGACATCCCTGGCGTTTATCGACTACGTAATAGTCCCTCCGGGGGCAAGCATTGGGTATCACAAACATGGGAACGATGAGGAGGTCTACTTCATAGTGGAAGGAAATGGCATTATGAAAGATGAGAATTCAGAGGTCAAGGTGAAGAGGGGGGATGTCGTAGTGAATCCTGTTAATGGATCCCATGGTTTATACAATAACAGCAACGATAATATAATAATCCTAGTCTTCGAAGTCGCAAATGGTCGTGATAAGCACCAATTCTCACCATAAAGGTGAGAATGATATTTCATCCTCAGGCTATAACAAAAAGATCACAGCGACAAACAAATTAGACTATTCTTATGATGTGATTTTCACAGACGACGATATGCTCTCGCCACGCAACCCAATACTAGGCGATGCACTGAAGGATAGGAAATGCTTCGTAGTTATGAGCAAAAGAGTAAGTGAACTCTACGGTGAAAGGGTACGGCACTACCTCAGTCATTGGTTAGAGGATGACAAATTCAGAATAATGACCATTGCAGTAACAGAGAGGACGAAAAACATAGAAACAGTCATGCAAATATGTTCTGAAGCAAAGAGATTCAAGTTGGACAGAAGATCGCTCTTCGTTGCAATTGGAGGAGGGGTCTTAACGGATTGTGTCGGGCTCGCTTCATCAATTTATATGCGGAAGCTGAGTTATATAAGAATACCCACAACACTAGTAGGACAGATCGATGCAGGCATCGGTTTGAAAACAGGAGTTGATTTTGAAGAGAGTAAAAATTTCATTGGAACTTTCCACCCACCGATATTTGTTTTCAATGACGCCAGGTTTCTCAGGACACTGGGACCGGCGGAGATTAGGGACGGACTTGCTGAGATAATCAAAATGGCCCTCGTCTCCGATGCAGAGCTATTTTCGACAGTGGAGAAGAACAAGGAGAGAATCATAGATTGCTATCTCACAGGTTCGGATGAAGCGCTAATACAACGTGTAAATATACTCGCAGCTAACAGGATGTTGGAACAGCTCCAGGAAAATCCTTACGAGATGCGTCTAGAACGGCTCGTGGATTTCGGGCACACCTTTAGCCCTTTTATTGAAATGCACACGCAACATAGGATTAGCCATGGTCAGGCTGTAGCCATGGACATGGCAATTTCCACAGAAATATCTCGGCTTCTTCGAAGGACAGACGATGCATACCATGACCGCATTCTTTCCCTGATTGCAGACCTTGGCCTGGAGTTGTATGATAAAGAGGCCTTCGACATAGATGGTATGTGGAAGTCGCTTGAATCGGTGATTTTGCGCAGAGGAGGACGATTGAATCTTGTAATACCCGCACGCCCTGGGAAAGCTGAGTTCCTGCATGAAGCGCATGAGCTTGAATTGAAGATACTGAGAGAGGCGTGTGAGAATCTTAGTCGGCTGCAAAACGGAAGATGGTAAGCATGTCCTGTCCCGTACTAGCAGTTGACCTGGGCGGCACATGGATGAGAAGTGCGATTGTGGAAAATGGAAGGGTGACATGTCCTTTAAAAAAGGGAGCACCAGGCTTCAGGCTACTTGGTCAACAGCTTACAAGACTTCAAAGAAAATTTCTAGATGAGATGTCGGCACTCGTGGACTTCTACAGGGCTGAAGGTTTCAATGTATCCAAATTTGCAATTGGCTTTCCTGGACCAATCAAGGATGGATATGCGTACAGTGCGCCTACTCTTTGGGGAAATATGCGAAAGCCGTATCCTCTTCTGTCAGAGTTGAAAAAAGAGTTGGGTAAAAAGGGGATAGAGAGTATTGTCATAGAGAACGATGTCACTGCTATAGGCTACAGCTATCTTACAGAAGATAACAGGACTTTCTGTATAATCACTGTGAGCTCTGGCATTGGGAACAAGATATTCTATGAAGGTCGGGTTATGAGGGGCGATGCTGCGATTGGTGGGGAGATTGGCCACTGGTATTGTGGAGACGAATATAGAGATTTTATCTGCGACTGCGGGCAAAGGGGGCATCTGGGGGCTGTTTCATCAGGTAGGGGAGCAGAAAAAATTGCGGAAAGAATCAAAAACAATTTCAAAGATATCTCTGAAATTGCATTGCTGCCTGAAATAAACACATTGCACATATCAACCGGTCTGAAAAAGAGGGATGCATTGGCGCTTGAAACACTCAGAATAGCTGTTACACCGCTCGCTGCAGCCATGAATCTAATCAATCTTGCCACAGGTGTCAGCAAATTCGTACTGGTGGGCGGATTCGCACTGAGTTGCGGTGAGATTTATATCGAGTCAATGAAGAAAACACTGGACTCTCTAGAGTTTATTGGCCATTTCACTGATAAGAAGAAAAGAATTGATGTCAGTCTAGGTGCAGACAACGATAATCGAGCACTTCTCGGACTCGGTCGGATTGCTGATGAAAGTGACGTATCCGATGGCGCCGCAAACATAAATAGAGCTGTGAGTAAACGCGGTGTCCGCTAAAAGTGGTGAGACATTCATCCCACCATATGTCCCGTCTTCATATCTTTTCGATTCTATGTATCACAGGTGAGGCACTGTACACCTTTTCAACGAAAATAAGATCCCTCAGCGCCAACTCAGGTGGCATTGGAACATCTTCCTCTCTGGAAACAGCGTTAAGGAACGCCTCAATTCCTATTCTGAAGGGATTGTAAGGCTCAATATGCACTTCCCTTCCATTCACGATCAAATCTCCGAATTTTCTTGGCTTGGTTCTCTGTTCCGGTTTTTCTAAAATAAAGCCATTAGCGCCTAATATCTCCAGGCGTGGCATCGAGGCAACTTCTTCAAATGCCCAGGAATGTGTAATCGAACCAAACGCACCGTTGGCGAATCGCACAGTGGCGCTTAGTGTGTCTTCGCCTTCCATTTCAGGATGACCGAGATTGAAACGCATCGCACTTATATCGGTATAATCTCCACCAATATTGAGAAGAGCGTCCACAAGATGTATACCATCATCGACGAAGGCACCCCCACCCATAAGTTCCTTCTTACATCCCCAGGGTGCAGGATCCACGTGTTTTATTTTGGTAACTCTGAGTCCGAGCATTTGTCCAATCTTTCCCTCATTCACAAGCGCACAGGCTTTCCTGATGGGAGGCTCAAAATAGTAATTTTCAAGGACCATGAACTTTCTTTTGGCTTTCTCAGCCTTCCTGATCATTTCCGTCCCCTCCATCGAGTTCAGTGCTATCGGCTTTTCAATGAGCACATGCTTTCCCTTATCCAGTGCTTCTATTGCTGTTTCCTTGTGAAGATAGTGCGGAAGAACGATGTCGACCACATCCGCATCCTCTATTGCCTTGTTCATATTATTGTAGGGCCGGGCGTTGTAATCACTGCTATCCTCTGCGAGCACCTTCTCATTTCTGTCATAAACCAGCAGGTCCACGTCTAGGGACGCGAGTAT
>JAVZQA010000034.1:0-12019 GCA_038881315.1 Methanomassiliicoccales archaeon | reverse complement strand
ATACCCGACCTTCTCAGATCCTCTTTCTCTTCACCCATCGCTTTTCATCCGATTCTGTGACAAACGGAATATTCCCTATGCAACTATATATGTATTGACGATTCCTCAGTGATCTGTTTTCGGAAAATTACAATAGGAATTTATTATCACAGCAGAAAATTATGTATTGCAGGCGGATGCACAGACTAGATAACAAAGAGGAGCATTCGGGGGCAGGTATATGCGAACATTTGGCTTTCTGCTGCTTCTGCTAGGGCTATGGATAGTATTTGTCATTATACTCTATCTTGCATTCGGTCTTATGCTGCCTACACTGTTGCTTGCAGCAGTTTCACTGGTTGGGATAATGAGTTCATCCCTGCTGTACAGGTATTATGGCTGGCCCTATGCAGAGAGGGGAAAATATGTTGACATAACTGCTTCCGAATTGTTTAAGATGATAAACAACGGGACGCATCTACAGATAATAGATGTAAGGACTAGAAGAGAGTTCAGAAGTGGTCACATTCCTTCAGCAAAGAACATCAGCTGGACTGTGATCAGGCGGCAGACATATCTGCATGGAGACCTCGTGATTGTATCGGGCACTGGTAGGATGTCAAGAGTGGCGCTGAGAAGGGTATCCGCTGACACGCTTTTCAATCTGCGGGAAGGCTACAGGGGATGGGTAAGGGCGGGATACCCGATTGAGAAATAATCAATAATCGAAGGTATCGAAACAGAACAGAAGCGAGCGCATATCTCCACTGCTGATGCTCCCATCCGCCACCTTTTTCAGCACTTCCTTCCCCATGAAGGCAATGCCCAGACCCGCATTCTCAACCATAACTCTGTCGTTCGCTCCGTCTCCAACCACTACTACTTCCTCGGCAGCAATGTGCTCGGCGAGTCTTATTTCCTCAATTATACGCTGTTTCCCCCTTGCATCAATTACGGGCTCCTCCAGCCCACCAGTTAGCACCCCATCCTTGACCTCAAGTCTGTTCCCGAATGCATAGTCCAGCCCAAGCTTCTGCTTCATCCAATCGGTAAAAATCGAGAAACCACCGCTCACGAGTGCGATTTTGTAGCCCATGGCCTTTAGTGTTGACACCACCTCCTCTGCCCCCGGTGTGAGTTCCAGGGTCTCGAGGACACTGTCGAGCACCGATACAGGCATACCACTGAGCATGCTCACCCTCTTCTTGAGAGAAGATACGTAATCCAGCTCTCCGCGCATGGCACTCTCCGTTATACGCTTCATTTCCCGTTTCAGACCGAACCTCACGGCTATCTCCTCCAACGTTTCTCCTTTGACAAGGGTTGAATCCATGTCGAAGACGATTAGCTTCTTTCCTGCCTTGAATGAGCGTTCGGATTCAAACATAACATCCGCACCTGCACCTTCCAGGAGACCTGTCAGGCGTGAGCGCAGGTCGCGAGGGCTGCACGAACCTGCGTCCATCAGAAATTGCATGGCGGTTAGTTCGCCTCTGGAGAGAAAGGAGATGCGCAGGTTGTTGACGCCCATCTCCGCTGTCACGGAAGACACTATGTGTAAGAGTTCATTGCACCTGTTACCCACCACCGTAAGGACATACCTTTTCCCCGTAACGGAAGGCAGAAATCCGGCGGTCTCGTGTATATCGAAGGATATGTCCGAGGGGAGGGATGCGGCGAGTCTCTCCCTAAGTTTCTGATTTTCGTTTTTTTCAAGGAGAATGAATAGGCTCAGTATTCCATGAACGACGTTCTGCTGTATGTCCACAAGTTTAAGTCCTTCCGCTTCGATGCATGAAACGATAAGCTGGAGAAGGCCTGGTCTGTCCCTTCCCAGTACACTGATCGATATATATTCGCCCAATGGATTAGAACAGGAAACTGAAGGATTAAAGCATTACTGATTGATCTCCAGATGTATGCACTCCGGAGGACCTGAAGTAAAGAGCGGATGGACTAAGGAAGAGTGGAAGTAATGGATGACGAGGTGAGGGATGCAGATATACTGAAGATTGCAGCAGCCAAAGGAGTGCTTATTGAGCCTGACCTCTTACGCGAGATAAACTCAAATGAAGAGAGGAGAAAGCAATTGCTCGCAATGCTCGAGGCAGGAGAGTCTCTTCCCCTCGTTATTGGGTCAGAGGACATCACGCTCAACCGTGGTGCTGAAGCTGAGCGTGTCGGCAGGATAATGAGTTTGCCCTCCGAAATAAAGATAGTCAAAGACGTGACTGGGAACAGCACAACCACAGGCAATGTTAGTGATTTTGCAAAGTATTTCACAGACAGATTCAGACGGCTTAAACGCATAATTGGCAAAAGGTCGGACATGGTCGGGGCTATACCGATAGAAAAGGCGATTCAGGTTGACAGAGAGGTTCGTGTCATTGGGATTGTGAATAGCATCAGGAACACCAGGAATGGCAACAAAGTGCTGGAGATAGAAGATGAGGACGAAAGATGCAATGTTTACCTGATCAATGAAATGGCGAAGGAGAGTGTGCTAAAGGACGAGGTTATTGGTGTCCGCGGAAGGATGAGTCAGGAGAGGAAGGCGATAATTGCCAGTGCAATCATAAGGCCCGATATCGCCTACGACAGAACCATCGAAAAATCGGACAGCGCTTCGGAAATTGCATTTCTGTCAGACATACACGTGGGCAGCAAAACATTCCTCCGTAAGGAGTGGGAACGACTGGTCCAGTGGTTCAAGACAGAACCGCAGGCCAGAGAAATAAATTACGTGGTAATAAGCGGGGATCTTGCTGACGGTATCGGTGTCTATCCCAATCAGGAGGATGATTTGGAACTGGATGACGTATATGCCCAGTACGAGCGGGTGGCAGGTTATCTGTCACAGCTGCCTGACTGGGTGCGCATTATGATTATACCTGGCAATCATGATGCAGTAAGGCCCGCAGAGCCACAGCCCGCATTTTCAAACGATGTGAGGAAACTTTTCGATGGCAGTGCGTTATTTGCAGGAAATCCGTCGACTGTGGATATTGAGGGAAGGAAATTGCTTGCGTATCACGGGAGAAGCTTTGATGATGTAATAAGTGATATACCGCATCTCGGATGGGACAGGCCGCTTGATGCTATGGTGGAACTGTTGAAACGCAGGCATCTTGCACCTGTGTACGGAGAAAAGACGCCCTTGGCTGCAGAGAACAGAGATTTTATGGTCATAGAGGAGGTCCCTGATATCTTCATAACAGGCCACGTCCATTCCTTTGGCCTCTCCCAGTATAGAGGGGTTAGGCTCATCAGCGGTTCCACCTGGCAGTCCCAAACAGCTTATCAGAAGATGAGAAACATCTTTCCGATTCCTGCGAGGATGCCTGTTCTAAAACTCTCCAATCTCTCGATGGGTGTTGTAAATTTTGCCCCATCACAGTCAGGCAGAACGGCTGGAAAGCTCAGACTACTCTGAAAATATGAGGAAGCTTTTTATAAGGCATGCAAATAGGCGAGTGGTGAATTCCGGATGGTTACTGTCGTAGATGCTTATTACGCGATAGCTGCATCCATATCCATAGCTGGTGGTTTAATAGGTACCGGCATGGCACAGCAAGGCATAGGAGCGGCCGGAATGGGTATAATTGCGGAGAAGCCTGAGAAGTTTGGCCAGGTGCTGTTTTTCTTCGTCATCCCAGAAACGCTCTGGATACTTGGTTTCGTCCTTGGTTTGATTCTGCTCCTGCACATACTGTGATCTCCGATGCCACTTGAAAATATACTTGAGACGATAGAGCAGAACAAGAAGGCTGAGCTGCAGCGCATTGAGGAGGAATATGCTGCAAGGTTTCAGGCCGTCGATATGGAGTCAGAGGAGGAAATAAAGCGCCTCCTCGCGGAATATGCCTCCAAAAGGCAATCAGAAACAAATGCAATAGAGAGTAGCGGTATTTCTGCAGCGGAGATTGAGGCGCGGAGTATCCTGAGGGACAGAAAGGGGGCGCTCATAGAAGAGGGACTGAATCAGGCATTTAACACTCTGGAGGATCTGCCGGGAACGGATGAATACGGTTCCATTCTTGAAGAAATGGTGGCATGTGCCAAAAGGCTGCTGGGGAGGAATTGCATCATAAGGGCCAGGAAGGCAGATCTGCCGCTGTTGGAGGGGAAAAAGGGGATAAAAGTGGTGGAGGAGGAAGTTGACCCATACGGAGGGATACTGTGCACATCTTCCGACGGGACGAAGGAAGTGGACCTGACCATAAGCACGCTCAAAAATGAATTGAGGGAGGCACTTGCCCTGGCAATAAGTGAAAGGCTGGGGGAAGACTGATGGACTCCACATATTCTGGCAGTTTCGGACGCATGAAAGTTGCCAAAACTGAATTCCTGAAGACAGAGACGGTCAGATCTCTTGCGACAATGCAGCTTGAGGAGATAACACGCACCCTTTCCACAACTGCTTATAGGGAGGACATAAATGCGCTCTACACCCTCTATACCAATCCGCAGCTTCTCGAAATGGCGGTGAACAGGCGACTGTCAGTCAGAAATAAGCTGGCGCTTTTCGCTCCCCCACCTGCTGCATCAGACACACTCAAAGCCTATCTCTCGAAATGGGATACCGAGAACATTAAGGCCATTCTCTCCTCCAAATATCTCGGCTATTCACTGAAACAGACAGAGAGTTTCCTGCTCAGTTTCCGCGATGTGCCTGTTGGTGTTTTCGGTGGAAATATGCGTGCTGAGGATTTCACCGCTTTAGCCTCGCAGCAGGATGTTGAGGGGGTGGCGGAAGCACTGACGAGGTATGGTTACGGTCAGGTAGTTCTGCAGTATCTTGAGCAGTACAGGAAGGAGGGAGACATAGGCCCGATGCTCTATGCACTCGACAGACATTACTACACACGCCTCTTCTCCTCTGTCCGTTATTATATGGGGAGTGAGGGGCCGCTGATACGCTACCTCAAAGAAGAGGTTGATATGCGCAATGCAAAGATGCTGCTCAGCGCCAAGGACGAGGAGACACCGTTCGACCGTATCAGGGAATTCCTGATACCGTACGGCTATATTGGAATCGATGAGCTGCAGAACCTGTACACTGTTCAGGGTATGGAGGAGCTCATAGGCAGGATAAGTGAAAAACTACAGCTTCCGCATGCCCTTGAGCGATACAGGGAAACAAAGGAACTGGGCATGATTGAAATAGAGATGAAGAACTCGCTGCTCGGGCGTTATCTCCCTGTGCTCGACGCACAGTCCCTCTCCATATGCGCCGTATTCGCTTTCATTCTCAACGCGGAGAAGGAGAGGGACAGTCTGCGGACAATAGTTACCGGGAAAGTTTATGGCATTGAAAGTGAAAAGATTATTGACATGTTGATGATAGGTGCTTGAGTATGCCGGCGGCCAAGGGATACGGAAGCATAGCTGTCATTGGAGAAAGGGAGCTCGTACTGGGCTTCAGACTGCTTGGCATAGCAAATGCCTTCGCTGTAAATGTAGAAGAGGGGAAGGAGAAGCTTAGGGAATTAATGTCAAACGGGGATTTTTCCCTGATTCTTGTTTCGGAGACACTGCGGAAGGGGATGGACAGAAAACTCCTCGAATCGATTGAGAACTCGGCACTCCCGCTGGTTGTCTTTATACCGCTGCCTGGTGGGAAGGAGGAGGAATCTGTGGAAAAATTGGCAAAGCGGGTGCTTGGTGTGGAGATAGGCAGGTGATATGTTGGGAAAGATAGTCAGGATTTCTGGCCCAGTTGTGATTGCGGATGACCTGAAAGAGGCGAGAATGTATGATGTGGTAAAGGTGGGTGAGCTGGGCCTCGTTGGAGAGATCATAAGGATTAATGGTGACAAAGTCACAATTCAGGTCTACGAGGACACCAGCGGCATCAAACCAGATGAGAAAGTGGAGAGCACAGGGAGACCGCTGTCTGTGGAACTCGGGCCGGGATTGCTCAAATCCATCTATGATGGAATACAGAGACCTCTCGATGTGATTAGGGAGAGCACTGGTGACTTCATACGCCGTGGTTTCACTGCACCGGCTCTTGACCAGAAGAAACAGTGGAACTTCCGCCCCTCTGCCAGTAAAGGGCAGAAGGTGGTGCCGGGACAGATAATTGGAGAGGTGCAGGAGACGAACATCATAACGCACAGGGTTATGGTGCCCCCTGATGTCCATGGAACTCTCACAGGGATACAGGCAGGGGATTACACTGTAAATGACCCTGTGGCCACCGTGAAGACGCAGGAGGGAGAGGTGGAACTAAAGCTCAAGCAGGAATGGCCTGTAAGGATTGCCAGGCAGGTGCAGTACAAATTGCCACCGACTGTTCCGCTGATCACTGGCCAGAGGGTGATAGATACCTTCTTCCCTGTTGCGAAGGGGGGAACGGTGGCAGTGCCTGGCCCATTTGGCTCCGGCAAGACTGTGGTACAACATCAGCTTTCTAAATGGGCGGACAGCGACGTGGTTGTCTATGTCGGTTGCGGCGAGCGCGGGAACGAGATGACTGAAATACTAACCACCTTCCCTGAGCTGCTTGACCCAAAGAGTGGCAAACCACTGATGGAACGCACAATACTGATTGCCAACACATCCAATATGCCCGTCGCGGCACGAGAGGCGAGCATTTACACAGGCATAACTATCGCAGAATATTACAGAGACATGGGGTATGATGTGGCCCTGATGGCAGACAGCACTTCCAGATGGGCAGAGGCGCTCAGAGAGATATCAGGAAGGCTCGAAGAGATGCCTGGTGAGGAGGGGTATCCCGCCTACCTGGGCAGAAGGGTTTCAGAATTCTATGAGAGATCCGGCAGTGCCAGGGTAATATCAAATGACGAAAGATTTGGCTCCGTGACAATTGTCGGGGCCGTTTCACCCCCGGGTGGAGATATATCGGAGCCTGTTTCACAGAACACACTGCGTGTTACGCGTGTATTCTGGGCGCTCGATTCCTCACTTGCATCGAGGAGACACTTCCCCTCAATCAACTGGCTCAACAGCTACTCCCTATATCAGGAGGAGCTGCGCAAGTGGTATGAGGAGAAGGTTGCCCCGGACTGGGGCAAATACTATTCGGATGCCATGTCCACGCTCCAGAAGGAGGCGGAACTGCAGGAAGTGGTGCAGCTGGTGGGATATGACGCCCTGCCTGAGAGGGAGAAAGCGATATTGAGTGTGGCAAGGATGATCAGAGAGGATTTCCTGCAGCAGAGCGCCTTTGATGAAGTGGACTCATACTGTTCGGTGAAAAAGCAGTACGGCATGCTCAGGATTATAATGGAAATGGGAAGACTGCAGAATGAGGCCATTGAGAAAGGCACAACAATGGAAAATCTCTCCTCCCTGCCTGTTGTCGAGAAGATATCAAGGATGAAAGAGGTGCCTGAGGAGAAGTTCCAAACATATATGGATGAACTTCTCAGGGAAATGGAGGATGAAGTGCTTGCAATTATCAGGACACCACAGGCGGTGGTTTGAATGCCAGGAGTGAGCTACAAAACAATATCACAGATCTCCGGGCCATTGCTCTTTGTCGAAAACATCGGAAATGCAGCTTACAATGAACTCGTTGAGATAAAGACGCCTGACGGTGAGAGCAGGACAGGGCAGGTACTGGATACCAGAAAAGGAATGGCGGTCATACAGGTCTTCGGGCCCACATCAGGGCTCGACATAAACAGGACAAAGGTAAAATTCTCAGGTCAGACTGCAAGGATAAGTGTTTCTGACGAGATGCTGGGCAGGATTTTCAACGGTCTTGGAGAACCGCGTGATGGCGGCCCTGCGGTTGTTAGCAAGGAGAAGGTGGAGATTGTTGGAAATGCAATCAATCCGTATTCAAGGGAAGAGCCATCCGAATTCATAGAAACAGGCATCTCCACAATTGATGGCATGAACACACTGGTGAGGGGCCAGAAACTTCCCATATTTTCTGCTTCCGGACTTCCTCACAACATGCTTGCCGCGCAGATAGCACGACAGGCGAAGGTGCTGGGAAAGGGGGAAAGTTTCGCGGTTATTTTCGGAGCGATGGGTATAACAAGCGAAGAGGCAAATTTCTTCATCAATGAGTTCAAGAACACAGGCGCGCTTTCGAGGGCGGTGCTGTTTCTCAATCTTTCCTCAGACCCCTCAATGGAGCGCATAATACTTCCCAAAGTGGCACTCACAACTGCAGAATATCTCGCGTATGAAAGGGAAATGCACATACTCGTCATACTGACAGATATGACCAATTACTGCGAGGCGCTGAGAGAGATTTCAGCTGCCAGGGAGGAAGTGCCAGGAAGGCGCGGATACCCTGGATATATGTACACCGACTTGAGCACAATATACGAAAGGGCAGGCAAGATAAGGGGGAAGAACGGCTCCATAACCCAGGTGCCCATACTCACAATGCCTGGAGACGACATAACCCACCCAATACCTGATCTTACGGGTTACATCACCGAAGGGCAGGTGGTGCTGAGCAGAGATCTGCAGAGAAAGGGCATCTATCCCGGCGTGGATGTTCTTCCCTCCCTTTCAAGACTGATGAACCAGGGTATAGGCAGGGGCAGGACAAGGGAGGACCACAGAGGTGTGGCAGACCAGCTTTACTCAGCATATGCCAATGGAAAGGATTTGAGGTCGCTGAGCGCGATAGTAGGAGAGGAGGCTTTGGGTGCAAATGACAGGCTCTACCTTAAACTCGCTGATGAGTTCGAGGGCAGATTTGTCAGGCAGGGAGTGATGGAGGACAGGAGCATTGAGACAACGCTCGATCTGGGGTGGGAACTGCTCAGCATACTTCCGAGAAGCGAAATGAAACGCGTCAGAACGGAATATATTGAGAAATATGGAAAGTGGGGAAACAACTGATGCCTGCACAGCAGATAAAGCCTACAAGAATAGAATTGATTCGGACGAATAGGCGCATAAGGCTGGCAAAGCGCGGACTCGATCTGCTTAAGATGAAACGCAATGCGCTTGTCCTGGAGTTTTTCAATATAAGCAGGACGGTCAAGGGACTTCGGGAGAATCTAAGGGAGGAGGTGGGCAATGCACTCGCTGCGGTCAGATTTGCAGAGATTGTCTCCGGCGAAATGGAGCTGGAGAGAGTTGCACAGTTGTCCTCTTCGGCAACAGTGGATGTGGGTGCCAAAAATGTTATGGGAGTCAAGGTGCCCGAGCTTGAGCTGAAGGAGGGACATTCTGCAGTCAGAGGGGAGTACAGGATTTCTACACTGAGTCCATCAATAAACGATGCAGTGAGGCGCTTTGACAGCGTGATGAAAACGCTGCTCGAAATCGCGGAAAAGGAGAAATCGATGAGAAAACTGCTCCTGGAGATAGAGAAGACGAAGCGCAGATCCAATGCAATAGAGAATATACTCATCCCGCAGCTGACTGCATCAGCGAAAATGATAAGGATGAGGCTTGATGAGATAGAGAGGGATACATTCACCACGCTCAAAGTGGTCAAGCGGAAGATCGTCCAGAGGGGTGAAGCATGAAGACACCGCGTTACAAGGGGATACACTTCGCACCTCAGGCGCACATCACTTCAGAGATGCTGTACAACAACACAGCACTCCGACGCTTCATGCTGGCAAGACGACTCATCGGACTGATGAATATAGCAGTTCCAGCTGTAGTTGTGGCGCTTCTTTTATTCGGGGTGATATAAAATGGCAGCCGACGTGGGCATCCTTCAGCAGATAAGGGAGAAAGAGGAGGCGGCAAGAAGAGAGATAGAGGAGCTCAGAAGGGCGAAAGAGGCCCTGCTGGAGGAGAAGAGACAGGAGGCTGCTGCCAAAACTGAGGCTGTCGAAGAACAGGCGAAGGCCGAATATGAGGAAGCCCTAATCAAAAAGAGGGAAGAAGTGGAGGCACAGGCAAGACGCATTGTGGATGAGGCGCGACAAAAGGCCGCAGCCATGAAACTGGAGCTCAAGAAAGAGGACATCAGAAGGATCCTGTCGGAAGTTCTCAGGAAGTACCTGGAGGAATAGAGTTTGGTACTGAAACCGGAGAAGATTGTGAGGGTGCGCATCATAGCCACAAAGGATGTCAGAGCCATGGTGCTGTCCGCGCTCCATGATGCTGAAGTGTTGCAAATAGAGGAGGTTTCACCAGATGCAGCCTCTTTCCTTGACAAACGTATCTCACCGGAGAATTATGAGGCGCTGAGCAAGGAACTGCTCCGCTTCAGGGGACTTGAGGCTATGCTTGTCCCTCATGCGTCCCCGAGAAGATTTTTTGCCTCGACGGAAGAGCTGCTGGAGGCGACAAAGCGCATAAACATAGACGGACACGTGAAGGTGCTGAGGGAAGAAGAGAACAAACTCGCTGCCGAACAACGGGAGCTGGAGACGCGACTCTCCATTGTCGAGACGCTTCTGCCCCTGAATATGGATCTCGCATCATTCAGCGTGCAGCGAGTCCATGCGTTCATTGCATATACGGAGGAGGCAGGGACAACCGAAAGAATTCGAGGGAAGATACCCGATGCAGTCCTGCACCGTCTGGACGAAAAGAAGATGGTGGTTGCTGTCCCGGCCGGTTCCGAATCCGAGTTGGCGCAGCTGGCGAATGAGCTGCAAATGAGGATTGTCGCCATACCAGCGATGCAGGGAATGCCTGCAGAGGTGGTACAGGGCATCAGGAATAGACTTGGCGAGATAATAGAGAGGCTCTCCAGCATTTCAAATGAAATATTATCGTTGTCCAAAGAATGGTTCCCTGCCGTGGCACAGATCAGGGAACAGCTGGAAATAGAGACGAGAAAGTACGAGGTGATGGAGAAACTGCAGGCCACTGACTATACCTTCGCACTGGAGGGATGGATGCCTGAAAGCAGACTCAACCCAGTCAAATCCCTTTTGGACAGTGCAACAAATGGAAGGGCCATAGTGTCAAAAATAGAGGGGCACGAAGATCCTCCCACACTGTTAAAAAATCCCCGGCGTATCAAACTCTTTGAATTTTTCATCAGGTTCTATTCCCTTCCGCAGGATTACGAGATTGACCCGACGCTTGTGTTCGCCATCATTTTCCCTGTCTTCTTCGGGCTGATGGTGGGGGATTGGGGATACGGTCTCATGATCCTCGCCATCTCTCTCTTCATAATTCACAGAGTTGATCATCCAGTGGCAAAGAGCCACATACCTAAGTTCCTCCGTAACTTTGTGCTTATGATTATGGGACCGAATGCGCTAAAGACGATAGCCAGAGCACTTATCCCTTCCTCGATTATAGCAATAGTGGCAGGTCTGCTTTTCAATGAATTCTTTGGTTTTGCTGTGCTGCCTTTCACTGTGCTCAGTCTGGGTCTTGGTGCCTCAACTATAGCCCTTGTCACCTCATCCAATCTGTTCTATCTCGGTGTGGGCAAGCTGCTCCTTTTCACAGGTTACTTCGGCCTTTCACTTGTTACACTGGGTCTTGTCTTCGGTGCAGTGAATGAATTCGGAAGAGGCCATGTCAGAGGAGCGATTGGAAAGGGAGGATGGCTGATGTTCGGCTGGGGGATAGCGGTGCTTGGCCTCGACCTGATACACGGTGTCTCGCTCATACACAGCATTTCAGGCCCGGTGTCAATAGGTCTCATAGTTATTGGTGCAGCAGTCATTGCGGTTGCGGAGGGGACGATGGGTGTAATGGAAATACCATCCATCATCAGCCACATTCTCTCCTATACGCGTATTGTGGGTATACTCCTTGCCTCCATCATACTCGCTCAGGTCATCAATATCATATTCTTCAAGGGCATTCACAAATCACTGCTGCTCGGTATTGTCGGAGTGATAATACTGATTGTCGGGCAGCTGTTCAATCTGATTATTGCGGTCTTCGAGCCTGGCATACAGGGAGCAAGGCTTCTCTATGTCGAATTCTTCTCCAAGTTCTACAAGGGAAACGGGAGATACTTCAGACCCTTTGCCACTCCGAGAAACTACACAATAAAACAGTTCGACCTTGAAAGAGGGGCGGCTGTTACACCACCCCGGGAAAAATAGAAAAGGGTTTTCAGTCCGCTATCTTCAGCCAGCCGCGGATGGGTGCAATGCCGGGGATGTCC
>JAVZQA010000033.1:0-12220 GCA_038881315.1 Methanomassiliicoccales archaeon | reverse complement strand
ACGGTCTCGAGGCGCTGGGGCAGGTTACCGTTTTAGCTGCAACCAATAGACCAGATATTGTGGACAAGGCACTGCTGAGGCCGGGTCGCTTTGACAGGATCGTGCTCGTGCCAGTGCCAGACCGCGATTCAAGAATGGAGATATTAAAGGTTCACACTGCCAAAATGCCCCTTCGGGGTGTTGACCTTGAAGACCTCGCTGAGAGGACGGATGGCTTTGTTGGGGCTGACATTGAGGCCTTGTGTAGAGAGGCGGCTCTGTCAGCTCTCCGCAATGATCCGAATGCCAAGGAGGTTCACATGTCCGATTTCGAGAAGGCACTATCGGTCGTATTTCCCTCAACGAATGAAGAGACAATGCGCTATTACGAGCGCTTCAGACAGGATCTGCGCTCCTCACTGATTAGAAAGGGGGAAAGCACAGGCTTTGGCTATTATAGATGAGCTGTGCCCTCTCCTTTCACACCTGTGATCAGTGTGAAATGCTGTTCATCCGGCACTTCGGTGCCATATTTTCTATTGAGTCTGCATTCAAAGATGGAAAGGCCGGATGCGAATTCCTCCTCACTCATCAGATGAAAAGTGGAAAGGTGCTTTTTAGCTGCCCTCGATATGACTTCTTTCAAATCGATTTTACCGAATTTACCAGTTATTCTCTCTGACTTGACGGGATTAAAACCTGCCTTCATTGTTTCGGTCACAACTGTCTTTGTAGATGGAAAGCGCTGCATATCGATGTCCATCACACGGGGGAAAAGGCACCAGAGGCTCTGTCTGAGATCCATGTGCCCCTCTGTGATCAGACTAATGCGCCCCCCATTTTTGAGAACCCGCATCGCCTCGCTGAAAAATCGCCTCCGCATCTCGGAGCTTAAGTGGTGGATCATCATTATGGCAGTTACAGCCTGGAAGCTTTCGTCTCTGAATGGAAGGAGAGAAGCATCAGCACGCGCATACTGGCAATCACCCTTTTTTGCAACCGCCTGCAGAAGCATTTCATTCGATATATCTGTGCCTATCGTGCAGATTCCACTTCGGGCGAAGTAGGAAGTGTATGTGCCCGTACCGCAACCGGCGTCAAGCAGTGTATCCCCAGTATGCAGGGAAAGCCTGTCCGCCAGCAGGGACCCCCAGAACTCCACCTTCTTCCACTCAGTCCATCTCAAACTGTCGTAGTCGCGTGCAATTTTATCAAAGAGTGGCATTTACCTTTTATAGCGAAATCCGCCTTAAAAACTGATGTGATCGCCGTGTGCAGAGATCCAGGACGGTGAATGTGTGGCCAAATCCCCTGTAATTAGTGTCAAGAACCTCACTGTGTCATACAGAACGAGGAACGGGAGAGCTGTTGCGGTCAATAATGTAAGTCTTGACATAAACAGGGGAGAGGTTGTAGGTATAGTGGGTGAAACTGGCTGCGGGAAAAGTACTCTAGCACACTCAATTTCTCGCCTCTTGCCCGAGCCTCCTGCATCGATAGACAGAGGCTCAATAATTTTTGAGGGTGTGGATATGTTGACGGTTCCGCGCAATCGTATGCCTGCGTATCGTGGAACGGGTATCTCCATGATATTTCAGGAGCCGATCAACTCGCTCAACCCTGCCTACAGGATATACAATCAGGTTGCCGAAGCAATTAGGGTCAGAAAGCTCAGGGAGGCAGGAGTGCATGTTTCAAAGGATGTTGGTATGTTCAACTATTCCTCCAACTCTCAGCCTGAACCCCATCCGCTGCAGGACAGAACCATCCCTAAGGGCGGGAAAGGGGAAAAGATGGATGAGGAAATCAGGCGGGAGGCTGTGGAATTCCTGAATATGGTTCGAATAAACGACCCTGAGCGTGTTTTGACCCTATACCCACACGAGCTTTCGGGAGGCATGAGGCAGCGTATAATGATCGCCATGGCACTCTCCGAGAAACCAAAGGTGATGATTGCAGATGAACCCACAAGCGCACTCGATGTGACAATACAGGCTCAGGTGCTTTCGCTTATGAAGGATCTGATAGAAGAGGTCAGCACTTCCATACTGTTCATAAGTCATGACCTGGGTGTGATGGCCGAAATTGCTGACAGGATAGGTGTTATGTACGCAGGTAGAATAGTTGAAATAGGGAGTGCTGAAGACATCTTCCTGCATCCCGCCCACCCCTATACCATATCACTGATGCATTCCTTCCCGAATATTTACAAGTCACAGGGCTTTCTACCGACATTGAAGGGGTCTGTTCCCAATCTTGCAAGACTGCCTCCGGGATGTGTGTTCAGGGAAAGATGCGAAATGGCCGCAACCAAGTGCATTGAGGAGCCGGAAATTAAGGATCTTGGAGAGGGTCATTTGGTATATTGCCATTATTGTGAAGGAGGATAAACTGCTTGGCCGAAAGGTTCCTTTTCGAGGCGTATGATGTGGTTAAACATTTTGAGCTGCAACGCTCTGCCTCGGAGACCATTCTGCACAAGGAGCGCAAATACGTGCATGCCGTGGATGGAGTCACTTTGAAAATTAAGGAGGGAGAGGTCATGGGTCTGATTGGAGAGAGTGGCAGTGGGAAAACCACTTTCGGTTGGATTGCAGCTCGGCTCATCTCACCCACATCTGGTAAGATGTTGTTTGATGGTGTTTCTGCAGATGGAACCGAGGTGACGAAGATAAGAGACTGGAGAAAGAATGTCCAGATCGTATTTCAGGATCCCATAACCTCCCTGGACCCCAGAATGAGGGTGTGGCGAATCATAGGCGAATCACTGGTCAATGCAAAGGTGAAGAAGGGGGAGGTTATGGAGCGGGTGAGCGAAGCAATGGAGGCTGTCGGTCTCCCCCCTAATTCCATGCATCTTTATCCTCACGAGTTCAGCGGTGGAGGCAGGCAGAGAATCTCACTTGCAAGGGCTCTGATTACCTATCCACGTATGATTGTTCTCGATGAACCCACAAGCGCACTCGATGTGGCTGTTCAGGCTCAGATCCTTAACATGCTGGTGAGACTGCAAAAGGAGCGCAATCTCAGCTATATTTTCATCTCTCACAACATCGGGGCTGTTAGATATATTTCAGACAATGTGACAATAATGTACCTAGGCAAGGTGATGGAACAGGGGGAGGTGAAGGAGGTGATAGAAAAACCACTTCACCCATACACGAAGGCGCTTCTTGTCTCAACCCCCGTTCCCGATCCCTCTAGACGCAAATTCAGATTCAAGATTGAGGGGGAAATCCCAACCCTCATTTCGCCGCCTCCTGGGTGCAGGTTCGCAGGAAGATGCCCCTTCGCAAACACCAGATGTAGGACGGAGGAACCGATGCTGCGGGATTTGGGAAAGGGGCATCTTGTTGCCTGTCATTTTGCAGAGGAATTGCAGGGGAAGGAGGTCTCCTGATGGCATCTCCGGGAAACAAGCGCGTGCCACGCTTCTACAGACAGACAATGGATTTCACATGCGGCGCGGCATGTCTGCTTATGGCACTCAACTTTTTCGAACCAGCCTTTGCGCTCACACCCGAGAATGAAGTGGACATCTGGCGAGAGGGAAACCTGATCCCTGCGATGGGCATGGGAAGATATGGCATCGCGCTTATTCTTTTGAGGAGGCAGTGCACTGTGCGCATACTTTCCACCACGGCTGACTTCGAATTCTCCTCTCGTATAAGAGCAAGATTGGGCGATAACCAGTATTCTCAATTCAGGCTGCTTGCGCAGGAAAGAATGCACAGGGCTAAAATGCTCGGCCTCAAGGAACAGACTGTCAGCGACATCACTGTCAGGGATTTGGATGCTGTGAAGAGAGGCTCGCTTGTCTTTCTTCTTACAGATGCCTCTGTCCTCGGGGATGAAACCGCACCTCACTGGATACTCATCTATGGAATGGATCACGAGAAACTTTATTTTCACAATCCGCTCGCATCCGAGGGAGGAACAGCCTGGCCACTGACTGCGCTTGAGAATCTTTCCGGTTTCGCAGGAGAGGAGGTTATGATTGAGGCATCCCCTATTTCATATTCATGACTACGACGTCCTTTACGGCCCTCATTTCACTGAATGGAAGAACGAGTCTTCCCTGATCATCCGTTCTGAAAAGTCTGGGTTCTATCTCCTCTGCCGGGATTACGAGGACGTTTTCTATGGAGCCGGTGTTCAGATCAATCAGGAAATTGTCTATCAAGCCAAGTATCTGGCCGTCCTCTGTCATAACTGTCTTTCCTCTCAGTTCAGTGATAAACTTCCTGCTGTCTTTTGTTTCAGCCATCCCATTCTTCCCTTTCCGGTGAGATGCAAATACCACTCGGTCTTTATTTAATTGTTTGCTACATCGGGGTCGTGCTTCCTCTTTCCGCTCATAGAAAATGCATGTGGAGCAGGTCTGTGCATCGAAATGCAGCCTGCAACGATCATGCTCCTTTACATGTAAAATTTTTATATTCATGTCTATTGATAATTTTATTTTAGGCACTAAAAGCAGTAGTGGGGTGGTATGTGCATATGCATCGTTCCATTGATTGTTTGGCTTCTCCCCAGAGCACTCCAGCTTGCTTTCCTCCATCGGGCGGGAGTGGAATAGCAGGGACGCGGCTTTTGACTGGATATCTGATGGAAATTCCGGTGTGAAGGTCAGTATGTTAAATGTCTAACTGCTTTGCGCATTACTTTTTGATGGCCCCGCACCAGATTTTTAGCAGCGCGCAACTTGCTGCTTTTATAAGTGGGATTGCTGTTGTCTCCGCCCGGCGAGGACTTCATGGATCGCGTTCCTGCGAAGATAGTAACATGGGATGAAATAGAGAAATGGTGCACAACACTGTCTACTGACGTCCGCGAGTCAGGATACACACCCGATGCGATTGTCGGTCTCGCGAGGGGAGGCTGGATACCTGCCAGGCTCCTTTGTGACCGTCTCAACATATCTGAGCTTTATTCTCTTAAGACCTCACATTGGGGAATTACGGCCACGAGAGACGGAAAGGCAACACTTTCGGGCAGGCTTGGAAGCGAATTAGCGGGAAAGCGGGTTCTTGTGGTGGACGATATTACAGATACCGGCGAAAGTCTGAAACTTGCTTTTGAGCATGTCTCCTCCCTTTCTCCCGCAGACGTAAGGACTGCAACTATGTTGCACATCACACATTCCCAATTCGAGCCGCATCATTATGCAGTGGTAGTTCCTGAAAAAAGGTGGAAATGGTTTATTTTTCCTTGGAACTACTATGAAGACATGTTCACCTTCATCTCCAGGGCTCTAGAGGGCGGGTCACTCGATGCAGGTGCGATTTCCGCCCATCTGAAACGCCTCAACGGGCTGACTTTTTCCCCTTCCGCTCTTTCCGGCCTCCTGCATTCTCTTGAGTCGCAGCATAGAATCAGGAGGAATGGGAGGGTATGGTCTCTGCCCTGATCAGCTGTAACGGTCCTTGAATTTGATTGCGCTTTCCCTGAGATCCGAAAGAACTTGCAGACGCTTACCCGAGATTATTGCTTCGAGAGCCCCCCCACCTGTACTCACATAGGAGAGTTTATCGGCCACTCCGAATCTTTCCGCTGCACTGGAGGTATGCCCTCCGCCTGCCACTGCGTATATGCCCCTCCGGGCAGCAGTCTCAAGAATCCGTTTAGTGCCTGATGCAAACTCCTCTCTTTCGTACATGCCTGGGGGACCTGAAATAAACACCGTCGACGAAGAGGCTATTTGACCGCAGAATTGCTCGATTGTACGCTCGCCTATGTCCAGCGGTCTGGCGCCTTGAGGCCATTCGCTGACGAAACTCTCTCTCCTTCCCTCCATGTCATAGGCCAGGTCCTCAGGCAACAGTATTTTGCGGCTGCGGAGCAATGTCGCCGCTTTCGCTGGAAAGTCGCTGCCAGCCTCGTGCAAAATTTCTTCTTCAAGCGCAGCATCCGAAATCGCACCTTCGGCCACAAGAAACGCCACTCCAAGAAAACCCGCAAGCATAATTGTATCCACATTTGGATTTGAAACAACTGCATCTAAAACATCGGTGAAGCCGCCTGTCTTCTTTCCACCGAACAGATAAGAAACAGGGTGCTTTGGATTGTCCACAAGGGGGGAAATGTGCCTGAGCTCTTCCTCCATCAGCCTGCCTATCGCAGAAGGCAGCACAGGGGTGAAGCCGACCATTGAACAGTGCGGCCTGTGAACTGCTGCAAAGGCGTCATTCACAAAGTAATCAAAGTGCGGGGCAAGTAATTTGACCATCTCTGAAGAGGCATGAATTGATGCAGCTGCACTTTTCTGCTCATATTCTATCTTCCTCACATTCCCTAGCAGAAGCGCCTCACCCTCTCCCAGTTTTTTGATGCGCTCTGATGCATCTGCCCCAAGGATATCTTCTGTGTATTCTATCCTCTTGACCATATTTTTCAACGTTTCGAAATGCTGCTGCAGGGGTATGAAGTCATAATCACCTGGGCGTCCCTGGTGGGCCAATATCACTACTGCTGCTCCCTTGGACAACAGCTCGCTTATCGTGCGCGTGGCTGCCCTGATTTTTCTGTCCCCCTCTATACGCAGGCTCTTTCTATCGACTGGAACATTGATGTCAAGCCGCACCAGGATGTGTTTCCCATTCACACTGAAGTCATCGAGTGTCTTTATTCCGTCAAGCAGCATCCAATCACTTCGTTATTCCGAGTGCCTTGTCCGTCTTCCTTATACTTCTGGAGGCATCCTTTTCGAGTTCCATCATCGCCCTGATGCAGTCTATGTTCTCAGGTATAACATCACTTTCCTGGTGTACCGCTTGATAATAGAAGAGAGTGTCTCCCTCCACGCTTGTCCCGTCCTCCCAAATTATTGTCTCTGCGAAATCACCGCCATGTCTTCCGAGGTCTCTTGCAATTTCCATTATCTGGCCGCTTGTTTTGATACCATGTTTTCCACTTACAAACCTGATGCGCGGCATTTGATCCCATAGAGACAAAACATCTGCAGTCTTCACACCCTCCCTCTTCAGCCTGGCTGTGATGCAATGTACATGCATGTTCGTTGTGGGAACCTTTGCAGCCATTGTGCTTATCCTCAGCCAGGGAAGAACTGTTTTGACATCAAGCCCGTGATGTGTCGGAAGTTCCAAATCAGGCTCCACTGCATTCAATGCACTTCCCTTGCTCTCAGCCGGATCCGCTCCCCTTCTGATTATTGCAGCAAATGCGCTCTCCACACCAAAATACCGATCCAGAGGGTATAGTGTTCTTATCAGGCCAGTGGTGTTGCAACTCACAACCCTTGCCCAGCGTTTTCCATAGGCTTCATCATAGGATGCAAAGGCGTTGAATGACAGCCCCGCAACTTCATGTTCCTCTCCCCCTTGGAAGATCGCTTTAATTCCCGCTTCCTCGTAGAGTTTCTTATTCCTTTCCCCTACACCTCCAGGCGTGCAGTCCACTACAATATCCACCGAAGGCAAAAGGTCATGGAGCAATCCCTCCACTTTAATGCCCTGTGCTTTGAAAGTGCTCAGCTGCTTCTCCTCCACGCAGTAGAGCGGAATCCCCTCCCTGTTGGCCATTATCGCCTCATATGTAGGCCTGGTCTTTGTTACACCGATTAGTTCCATGTCGTCCTGAAGCATCACCGCTCTGGCTACGCGTTTGCCTATAGTTCCAAATCCGTTAACTGCCACTCTCGCGACCAATGCAATCTCCCCTGCTTTCAGGGCATGTCCTTTACGTCTTGATATTACAAAATATTGACTGTTACCTGATGCCTGCAATTCCGGGTGCGTCTTTTAAGATAAAGATTAAATAAAGCGCATCTTTCTTTTTGCTCTGCGGTGCGTGAATGCCGAGAAAACCAGCAAGAATGTATACCCGCATCAGAGGTCAGGCGTATACAAGAAAAGAATACATGGGAGGAGTTCCCTCCCCAAGAATAGTCCAGTTTGACCAGGGTAACCTCAGAGGAACCTTTCCTGTATCCCTTCACCTGTTTGTCAAAGAAGATTGTCAGATAAGGCACACCGCCCTGGAGGCGGCACGCATATCCGCCAACCGGGCGCTCTCCAAGCGTGTCGGAGAATCAGGCTTCTACATGAAGGTAAGGGTCTATCCACACAACGTGCTCCGCGAGAACAAGCTTGCCACAGGCGCAGGCGCAGACAGAGTTTCGGATGGAATGCGCCATGCTTTCGGTAAGGCTGTGGGGACTGCGGCGCGCGTAAAGAGTGGTCAGCCCATAATAACAATAAAAGTGAATCCACAACATGTGGAAGCAGCCAAGGAGGCTCTCCACCGCGCATCAGTAAAATTGCCCTCCCCCTGCTACATAGAGGTGGAGGGCGTGTCGAAATAATTTACCTTATTATGTCTATGTCATCTCCTTCTGTGGTGGCTGTAGCTGCTGCCCTACCGTGATCTGTGACTGTTTGAACCGCGTCCTCTCTTGACAGCACGAACTTGGACTTTGCGCCTGTGACAATGAGCAGCACCTTGACAGTTCCCTCTGAATTTTCCTCGACTGAGCAACCCCATATAATTCTCGCATTCCTGCTAATGGATGAACTGACGATCTCTGCTGCCTTCTGTGCTTCGGAGATGGTGAGGTCATGCCCTCCGGTGACCCTTATAAGGCAGCCTGCTGCCTCTGCCAGATTAATTTCTCCAAGCAGCGGTGAGTTGAGCGCCTCTCCAACCGCCTCTTCTATGCGCTTCTCTTCTGCGCTGCTCTCGCCTATACCTACAAATGCGACACCACCTTCATTCATCACCGTCATTATGTCTGCGTAATCCAGGTTCACCAGTCCAGGCTTGGTAACTATTTCTGTCAGTCCTTTCAGTGTCTGCATCAGGACCTCATCTGCCACCTTGAATGCGGCCTCAATTGGAAGCTTCGGCACAAGCTCAAGCAGCTTGTCATTCGGTATCACAATTGTTGTATCGCAAATACGTCGCAGCTTCTCCAGCCCTGCAAGCGCATTCTCCATTCTCAGTTCGCCCTCCGCCTTGAAAGGAAGAGTCACGACCCCTATTGTGAGCGCCTTCATTTCCTTCGCCAGGCGGGCAACGTAGTGTGCGGAACCGGTGCCTGTCCCGCCCCCCATGCCTGCGGTTATGAATACTATCTGGGAGCCTTGCAGGAACGACCTGATATCTGGGTCTGCTTCACGTGCTGCCTCCTCACCCACCTCTGGTATTGCACCTGCACCAAGTCCCTGTGTGAGCCTTCTGCCTATCAGTATCTTTTTCGGCGAGTGAACGGAAAGAAGGTGTTTTGCGTCCGTATTTATAGCACACATCTGCGCGCCCTGTATCTGTGAATCGTAGCAGCGGGTGATTGTATTTGTTCCACCGCCTCCGCAGCCTATGATTTTAATACAAACGTCCAGGCTTGAGGCTATCTTTGCCAGCTCCTCATCATCTTTGCTGAAAGATTGAGGTGCCGCATTTTGAGCCGCCTGTGGCGTGTCTGTCGGTATCTTGAAATCCTTTCCCAACGCATCTCTAACAATCGAATTCGGCATGAGTGCATCCCTGTCGACAGTAATGCCAGCATGGAGTTATAAATTTTTCTGTTTCTTCATACAAATTTCCGCATTTTGTACGCCATTCGTCTGACAGTATCAAACGCAAAAGTTTAATTCACTATATCCGAATGGCAGTGGGATTATGGTACGCATCATATTGAGAACTCAAAAGGTTGAACCTAATGTGGAAAGAAAGGCGCTAGCTCTCCTTTCTGGAGGCATAGATTCGCCGGTTGCGCTCTGGTCAGCCATGAGAGGCGGCTGGCATGTGGATGCAATTCACTTCCACAGCTATCCCTTTTCCTGTTCAAATGCAATACAAAAGGCTAAGGAACTGTCCGGGCTTCTGCTGCCTATGCAGGGGGGTGGAACACTGTATCTAGCGCCATTTCTCGACATACAGGAGACTATGCTGAAGAACACCAATCCGCGGCTTAGAGTGGTTCTCTATAGAAGGATGATGGCGAGGATCGCGCAATTCATCGCCCTGCGAGAGGGAGCGTCGTTGCTGATTACTGGAGACAGTCTGGGACAGGTCTCTTCGCAGACGCTCACAAATCTGGCCAACGTTGATGCTGCAGTGGAAATGCCACTCATAAGACCGCTCATCGGTTTAGACAAGAGCGAAATAGTGCGCATTGCGAGGAGCATCGGGACATATCCAATATCGATCAGGCCGCACGAGGACTGTTGCACCCTTTTTACTACTGGCAGGCCGTCGACCACCCCGCCACTGACATGGATAGAAAGTGAGGAATCAAAACTGGATGTGGATCAACTCGTCTTAAATTCTGTGGAACACATTGAGAAGTTCTATTTCCAGGACAGCTTGGAAGGGCTAACTCATAATGAGAAATCAACGCGCTTGGTGAGCTCCTCGGGCATATAGAGGGGTCTGGATGGATATCCCTCAACTCGCCTTCGCATGAGTTTGATCAGCCCGTCAAGTTGCATTTCTACCTGCCGGTCCTCCTCTCTGTCATAAACGGGTAGGATCTCATGTTCCAGTTCCTTATCGCCGATCACTATTGCAAAGCTCACCCAGTCCTGCTTTGCCTCCCGGACGCGTTTGGCCAGTGTCAGTTCTCTATCATCCATCCCCACCCGGAAGCCGGCTTTTTTCAATTCAGCCATGAGTGCTTTCGCCCGGTCTCTGTGCTTCTCCCCCATTGGAATCAGCCGCACCTGTTCGGGTGTTATCCAGAGAGGAAGATAACCCGGTTTGCCGTTCTCCTTGCTTCTCTGAATGGCCCTGTCAAAGAGGGCATACAGGAAACGCTCAATGGTGCCCACGACGGCCGTGTGCAATATTATTGGATACTGCTTCTTACCCTCGGCATCCGTGTACGTTATGTCAAAACGTTTCGCATTGCCTGTGTCAATTTGCACGGTGCCTATCTCCCTGGCTCTTCCCATTTCATCCAGCATATGATATTCTATGTTAACAGTCCAGTAGAAATTGACCCCCTCCGGATAGATGTGCACAAGGCAGTCCTTATTTTTCTTCCTCAGCAACGATAGAATGAATTCTTTGTTGTCTTCGAATGCCTTCCTGGATGACACATTGACGAGCATCTCGTAGTCAAAACCGATTACATTAGCCTCCCTGTAGATGCGTTCGTGTATCCGCTCAAACCAGCTGTACGCCTCCCCCATGTTGGTGCAGAGGACATGCAGATCAGGCATGTTCAGCCTGCGCAGTCTGAAGAGGAGCATTGTTTCCCCGGACTGTTCATATCTGTATGCGTCAGCTATCTCGAAAGCGGCGACGGGCATCTGTCTGTAACTTATGTTCCATCTGCTCATCATGGAGAACTGTTGATGACAGGCAGCGTATCGCAGCACGTATTCCTTTTCGTCAGACTGCAATTTGTAAAGTCTGTCTCCAAACAATTCCGCGTGTTCCCTGACTGCAGGTTCGTTCAGATTAAACATGTTTGTCCCCTTTACGGTGAACACGGAAAGACCGATGTTTCTGACAACCTGTGATGCGTAATCAGCCGCAAGATCGAACATGACTGCCGCCTCGGGATGATACACTTCGTGACCTATGTCGCTCATCCTCTCCCATTCAATACCGAATTTCTTACACAACTTCAGGTATTCGGGCGAGGCAGAGGAGCCTACCTGCTCCTTTAATGCCTCCTTTTTAACCATGGATGTAAAACAGGCACTTCCACCGACAAAGTCAGCAGGTTCCACGATCTTTCCATCGCGTGTGAGTATAAGGTATGTCCCCTCCCCCCTCTTCTTTTCTGGTGCTGTAGCGGTGATCTGTCGTGACAATTCAGAGAGCGGATGCCCCTTGCAGGCTATTGTGAAGCTCTTGTACCACCCGAAGGGTGCCCGCACTGTCTCGAATTTACCGCTGCATAGTTTCTCCATTTCCTTCAGTATTGCCACTGCGCCTTCGGGGGAAGAGAGATCCGATGAGAGATGCGCATAAGGATAGAGGAGCACTCGCCGAGTTCCCACCTTTTCGGCAATCTCGCTTATGTTTTCACATGCGGCTATAGCAGTCTCCGCCTTCTTGTCCTCATCCTCTTTTTCAACAGTTATAAAGCAGACAAGGACGTCTTTCATTTCGCCTTTTGTTCCCTTCTCGTCTATCTCTTCTGCCCAGCGTGTCTTGCTTTTGACTTCGTAACTCATGCTGTCAGCATGAATGAAAAGGATCCTCACCTGCGCACACCTACGGCTGTTAAGGCGGGACCTTCTAAAAATCCTTCTGAGCGCTCAAATCTCTG
>JAVZQA010000032.1:0-12299 GCA_038881315.1 Methanomassiliicoccales archaeon | reverse complement strand
TATGCTTGCCAAGGAACTGCCTAGTGTATCAAACGGAGGCATAAATGACAACTATGTGAACTACACCGTCAAGGATCCTTGGGGGACAAGCTACACAGTGCATGTTGCACCCTATCAAAACTATACATTCTACATCAACAACAATTCAAAGTGGCAGAATGGTCAGTCAGTGAGTGCATGGGATGTCTTCTATTCCTATGTGAGAGTACTGCTGTTCGACGCAGGCAGCCCCCTCACTGGTGGCTGGATGATTGCGCCTGATCTGCTTCCTTCTCCATACACACAGACAAACACATTCTGGAACATAACTCAAAACATAACCGTGAATAATGCAACCAACAGCATAACATTCCACCTGCAGCAGTCGATGACACCTGTCAGTCTCTATGGCCTTATTGCTTTCTATCGTGTCACAAGCGCAAGCTGGCTTGAGGCAAACGGCGCGGGTATCACATGGTCTCCAGCTGGTTTCCAGGCTTACAAGCGCTTCGGAAGCGAGACCGGTTACAACACCTATGTTCAGAACCACATCTTTTCGGATGGCCCTTATGAGCTATCGTACACAGTCCCGGGAACTGAGGTGGTTCTAACCCCCAACCCGCACTACTATGCACCAGGGCCATGGTTCCCAGCACCTTCGATTGCAACGATTGTAATAAAATATGTGTCACAAGAGTCCACGATTTATCTGGACATGAAGTCGGGGGCAGCTCAGGAAGGTACCATACCGACAAGCTCATGGTCTCAGACACAGAACCTGGTAAGCTCAGGTCTGGCCAAGGTGTACTCTTACGAAAGTCCGACGATATTCTTCTGGAAATTCAACGCAAACATCGATCTGACGGAACTACAGACACTGCAGAGCAACGCAAACCTGCCTTTCAACCTGTTCACAAGCGAAAATGTCAGGAAAGCTTTTGCCTACGCATTCAACTACAACTACTTCCTCAACGAACAGGTCGGGAACAAAATATACAACACAACCTTCGCCGGGCCTTATGCAGGATTCCTACAGGATGGTGTTGTATTCGCGCAGAACTACTCTGTAATGCAGAACGTATCTCAAGTCCCTGTCTTTAATCTAACAATCGCAAAGCAGTATTGGAATGACTTTATGACATATGAGGCATCCAAGGTCAACATAACATATCTCCCCGTTCTTAATGTCACAGAATACAACGGGAAGGCGCTTAACATACCTATCTTCGTTCAGTCCTCGGATCCAGTTATGACAGAGGGGGCAGTGACATGGGCTCAGAACCTTGAACAAGTAATACCCGGTGCAAAGGTAGAGGTCGATCCGCTTCCCTTCTCTGAAATAATTGGTCTTTCAGGCATACAAGGCAAAGACCCGCTGCCCATATTCGAATGGTCTCTTGCACCTGCCTACGCATATCCGACAGATTCAGTGGGTGGCTCCGAAATGCCGACAAACACCTCCCACCTGGGAGGAGTTGATATAACACCCTACTGGTTCAACAGCAGCGCGAATTCACTGCATAACTCAACACAGGCTGCTGAAATGCAGCAACTCATTACATGGTACAGTGATGCACTGAGCACCTCCAACACCTCGCTTGCAGAGATGTACTTCCACAAGATCAATGAACTCTTCGTAAACCTGACGTTCTGCGTGTATACAGAACAGATATACCAGTACCACATCATGTCCACAAAGATCAACGGCAGTGTCATCGTGCCCTATGAAGAAAATGGACTGCTAGGCAACGACATGCTCTATAACTTCATTTCCTACACCTGAAATCCCTTACTTTACCCTGCACCCCAGACGGGTGCGGGGCAACGGTTTTTCTATGGATTTACAATGGAATAACAATTTACTTCCGTCACATAGTACGGCCTACTGCCATGCAGCGTTCCTATCATCGCCGCCTTGGGTATGAAGACCTCCGAAGGGCATGCGAAAATTATTGCGCGTCAATAATTTCATGCAATCATTCAGTTGATTGATGCACAGCGACATGTTAGTCTACACCATAACATATGCACTATGCCTCCAATAAAACAGTCAGATTTCCCAATTGAACACAGAAGGCGACATGGAGTCCGTCGTTCCTGTTGTGATCACATGTGCCTTACTGCAGGGAGAAATGTACTGTGGACATGTAAATAATTGGATTTCGCAGTAAGGAAGCAGCCTCTGGAAATGGACTAAATTTCAATCAATTCGTGCCTGTCAGGAGTTAGATTCTCCGCCCCGTTTTTCTTAATCACAAGGTTATCCTCAATTCTGATACCAAATTCACCGGGCAGGTATACGCCCGGCTCTGCTGTTACAACCATATTCCCTTTCAACCTGACAGCTGAAGAGGGTGAAAAACAGGGGTGGTCATGTATTTCCAGACCAACACCATGACCGAAACCATGTATGAACTTTCCACTGAAGCCGGAGGCATCGATGACGCGCCTAGCTGCACTATCAACTGCCCCTCCAGTTTCGCCTTCACGCATAGCGTGTATACCAGCCTCCCTAGCCTTGTTTACGATATCATAGGCCTCTTTTATAGCATCAGAGGCTCGACCGAACACCACGGTTCGTGTTATGTCAGATACATACCTTGATGCGGTTGCACCAAAGTCCATGAGAACAACATCTCCACTGTGCAGTTTTCTGCTCCCTGCCGAATAATGCGGAAAGGCCGCGTTTTCACCGAAGGCAACAGTAGGCTCCGCATAGGGAAAACCCGAGCCGTTGATGAGAAGGGCATATATCAGCTTCGATGCGAACTCGGATTCGGTCATGCCTTCCTTGAGTTGCCCTATGGCCTCATCGAATGCCTTGATTGTTATGGAGCATGCCTTACGATGATGTTCGATCTCGTGTTCATTTTTCACTTCTCTTGTTTGCTGAAGGGCTGCGGACGCATCTATGAATTGCGTCTCCGGTAGGTGCTTTCGGAGGAGCTGATACCATTCAACGGGCAGCTTTGAAAAATTAAGAGCAATGCGCTCAGACCCTCCTGTCTCCTTGAGAATGATATTGAGCAAATCCTCCCTTGTAGAAAATACACTGACATTGCAGCCGCTCATTTCGGCCGCCTTGCTGTCCAGTCTGTTGGATATGACAGTTGTGCCTTCTTCCTTCACCACCGCTGCGCAGTGCTCGAATACACCGAAGGATATACCTGAGAAATAGAAGAAGTTTGGATCTGCAAAACCCTTAGTTCCGTTGACCAGTATCAGAGGCACTTTTTCGCCGAGGTTAGAAAAGAAGGCATGTTCATTCATGCAGGTGCTGAAGCATGCCATCAATAAATTATTGACGCAAACTAGCGTACTAAATGCAATCCTGCCATTATGTATGCTATACCCAGCAGTATACTGACTATCTGAACAAACAAATTGACATAATAAGCGAAGTCTGGAATGGATGTTCCCGCAATTACTATGGGATTCAATATAACACTAGCGATGGCACCACCGACAGCTCCTGCTACCAGGATGCTCCTTTCTTCACTCTTGCAGAAAGTCGATGCAAGCAGGAAATAGGAAAGATAAAATAAAAGCCCTGAAAAGGCTCCGCCTACTGCCTTGACCGCTTGCGGAAATGTGTATTGGACACCTGCATTCAAACCGAGACCAAAGTTGAAAGCAATCGCGCCAGTGAGCAGATTTATTATGAGTGCAGCAACAAACACGAAGGCTGCGCCAGCCGTATATCGCCGCTGCACTGGGCCGTACCTTGGCCATTCGGCAAAGAAAAACAGTATTCCCAGTATGTCCAGAACGAGGCCAAGAAGGGATAGGGCAGAGGAAGCCGAAAGGACCGCCAAGGCTGCTAGAACGAAAGCTGTTCCAATGAGTATTAAACCGAGACCTGCTACCCTGTACCTTCGCACGTAACTCAAGCCATTCCCATCCTATGCGCTCCCCCGTAGATGCTGTGAAAGCTTCCAGAGCCTGTCGCCTATATGAAAATGAGAAAGCACGAATTTCCCTGCCTTCTTTGTACCAAACATATCCCCATTCACAATCGCACTGCCTATTGCCAGCGGCTTACCGTATTTTACATCCCTTATCCAGACAGTCTCACCCTCCCTGACTGCATGGTCTCCGTCAACGATGCCAGGACCCATTATATCCGCTCCATTAGTGACAAATGGCACTGCTCCCATATCCACCGTGACAAAGCGCCTTGTAGCACCGTAACGCAATATCCCAGCAATATAAAGAAATGGACCCCCTTTGAATTCGATCGCCACAATGTCGTTGTCAAGTAGGAAAATGGACTGCTCCAAACCGTAAACCTCTGCCACCTCTATTTTATCTCTTGTTGAAAAAGTTCTTGTTCCCATTAGATTGTCGAGGTTAGCCGCAAGCGCTTCAACCTCCTTCTCCCTAAGTCTGTGTCTTCTTCTTATCCTTAGTTCTGCGCTTTCGGGCATTCATATACCTTTGGGTTCCTGCGTGAATAAGCAAGAAATACTTATCAATAGTGATACATCACTGCTACATTCCATGGTAAAGTGTCCCAGATGCGGAACCGAGAACGAGGAAGGATATATCTTCTGTAAATCCTGTGGAGAAAAGCTGCCTGTCCAGCCGGCGGTAAGCTATTGCGCACACTGCGGGAGACCATTACCAGATGCCAATGCTCCATTTTGCCCTTCCTGTGGAGCTCCGCAGACTGCAGCGCGGCCACAGCAACCTACCACATATGCTTTTGCGCCGTCTGCACATTCAGTCATGGGTGAAAAGGATAAAGCGAGGGTGATGCAGGCATTGAGGAGGTTAAAGATATTTGCTTTAATATCCATCATTTCGATAGTTTTTACATTTACAGTACTGATCATTGCGCCAAATGCAACAAGTTCCGTTATATCCAGCCTGTCGCTACACACATCGAGCAAAGCCGCCTCCGGCGTCTCCTGGTTGCTCTTGGGCTTGGAGGTAGCCATCGGAGTGCTTGGCATATGCGGCATTTTCTTTCTTATTACAGCCTTCAGAGATCTCTCACAAGAAAATGCGATGTTCAATACACCATACAAACTCTCCAGGGTTGTTCTTATCGGTATTGTGCTTCTGGTTGTATCACTTGTTTTGATTGCTGCAGCTGATTCAGCAATAGTTGTTCCTCCATCTGGACATACTGGGGCAGCGACGCTTAGTTACTTTGTGCTTTTCCTTCTATTGCTTGCGGCTATACTCGCCATAGTGTCACTGATATTGCTTATAATTGGCTTAATAGGCTTGATAGTGGGCATCTGGAGGCTAGGCACCAGATTCGACAGACCCATGTTCAAGATCGCTGCAATTCTATACATAATACCTGTCCTTGACATTATTGCGCCCTTCCTTATCCTGGGTGCAACATATGCGGTGGAGAGAGAGATACAAGGCTGAAAGATATGACGATGGCTGATAGAGAGAAGTATTTCGAGACAATAGTGGAGGAGATTGAGGAGGGTGCCATAAGGACACCGTCGCAATTGGAGAAGAGAAAGATCCAGTTGTGCAGGGAGTATTCATTAGACACCATACCTGCCAATTCAGAAATACTTGAGAGGATCCCACAACGCACAGATCCGAAAGCAATAGAGATCCTGAGACTAAAACCCTCTAGGACGGCAAGTGGGATAGCCGCTGTGGCAATAATGACGTCACCATACAACTGCCCTCACGGCACGTGCATCTACTGCCCTGGAGGTGTAGAAAACAATTCGTCGCAGGCCTACACAGGAAAGGAACCTGCGGCACGAAGAGCCGCAATGAATAACTTTGATCCTTTCCTTCAGGCCAAATCAAGAATAGAACAGCTAAAAGCGATTGGGCATTCAACAGACAAGATTGAACTAATAATAATGGGTGGCACGTTCACAGGAAGGAGCAAGGAATATCAGGAGTGGTTTGTCAGACGGGCTCTGGATGCGCTTAATGGTGTGAATTCAGGATCTATGGAGGAGGCGCAGCGTATCAATGAGACTGCTGCAAACAGATGCATAGGACTGACTATCGAGACACGGCCTGATCAACTCAATGACGAACAGCTGGATTTCATCCTTTCGATGGGTGCGACCAGAGTGGAAATAGGTGTGCAGACACTAAATGACAATGTATTGAGAAGAATCAACAGAGGGCATGACAGCCAGTCAGTGGCTTCCTCAACCGCAAGGGCCAGGGAAAGGGGATTCAAGATATGCTATCACATGATGCCTGGTCTTCCCTGGTCGAGCAGGGAGATGGATATTGCAGTATTCCGTGAACTCTTCGAAAATGATATCTACAGACCTGATATGCTCAAGATATATCCAACGCTGGTGATAGAGGGAACGCCGCTGTATGATATGCACAGGCGTGGTCTATACAATGAGTTGACCACGGAAGAAGCAGTCTCCCTTCTTGCAGAAATAAAGCGTAATATACCTCCATACGTCAGGATACAGAGAATACAGAGAGATATACCCGCAAATCTGATCGAGGCAGGGGTTAAGAAGAGCAACATAAGGGAACTGATCAGGGAGGAGATGGAGAGGCGGGGATGGAGATGCAGATGCATAAGATGCAGAGAGGTCGGGCACCTGGGAATTGATGAATCGGGTATAGATGAAAAGGAAGTGGAGCTGAGGGAGCTGCAATACTCCGCTTCCAAAGGAAAGGAGATCTTTCTTTCCTTTGAACTCTCCGGCTCCGATGCCATGGTCGGCTACCTTCGGCTCAGACTCGGGCGGGATGCAGCCGCTTATGTCAGGGAATTAAAGGTGTTTGGAAGAGTTGTACCCATTGGCGCCAACAGTACACAGGACTGGCAGCATCGCGGATACGGGAGGAAACTCCTTGCGATAGCAGAGGAAATTGCTGCAGACAGCGGCTATGCCTCCCTGCGCATCATAAGCGGAATAGGGACTAGGGAATACTACAGGCGATTCGGATACGAAAGAGATGGGCACTACATGGGCAAATCCTTGAGAAGCAGATCACGCTGAATGAAAATTGACTGAAAGGATTATTAAATCCAGCACAGCTCTTTTTTAAAGAAAAGTTGTGATGTGTGATGCGCTGTCTTCTTTGCGATTCGACCACTGAAATGGGGATTGCAGTCTGCGACAGCTGTGCGGATGCTGCCCTTATCTCTGACTGGTATACAGACGTGCAGAACGACGGAACCTTGAGGCTCCTCCTGCGTAACGAGGGATTTGCCCTTTTAAAAGGTGAAACCTTCGATGTCATGGTGAGCGGTTCGACGCTGCAGGAAAGAGTGGGTGTCATTGAGGAGAACGAACAGAATTACAGAGAGGTGTGCAGACTCCTGAATGCGCTTCTAGCCTCATGCGGACAGGAGGAGGGAAAGGAGGGTGTATTTGTACCCCCGGACTACGTCCAATTGAAACCCGTCATAAAGAAGGTGGAGGAGATGGAGAAGAAGTTTCCAGGAAAGGGTCTCCAGGAGACATACAAGCGTCTTTCAATGCTCTACTCTTCCGCTGCTGCCTCTTCCGATATGCCACTGTGCTCAAAGGAGTTTAATGAAAAAAAGAGGAAGGCACTTGCTGAAAAAGCCTCCTTCTGGAGTTCGTTGCTCCTGAATGTGGGCATTGAACATGCTGAGGAAGTAAACAATAAGGAAAAAGAGGATGAGTCGAAGGCGGATTATAGCGAGAATGCCCATGAAGGTGGCACTGAACTCATAGTCGAGGCTGTCAAAGAGCCCTATTTTGTGACATCGATGAGGATGAGGGCTACAGTGCATTATTACAGTGAGGAGTATGCGGAAGCCCTCAATGAACTGACGAAGTTGCGCGCAAGCGGCTTTGCACGTAAAAAGGACCTTGAAATGCTTTGCATCTGCGCTTTAGCCACTTCGAGGCGGGAAGTACTTGACACACTGCTCTTTGAGACGACCGATGGATTCAGACCTGAAGTGTTTCAGGCCATTTTGCTTTGGAGAAAAGAGATGTGGGGAAGAGCAATACAACAGCTCGACAGGGAAATCGAGGAGTCTGGCTCGAGAGCGGCGCTCGTTTTGAAGAAGATGCTGTGCAATCAGTATGAGTTAAAGGAAAAGGAAAGGGAGATAAGAAACACAGAACGCCTTCTTGGAAAACTGACAGAAGGCGTCAATTTGATTGCTTCTGCCTATCTGTCAATGCAGATGTGGGGGGCAGCCCTGCAGTGCATACATTTCCTACCTCCTGAAGACAGGGATGCAGAGACTTGGCTTGTCTATGGCATTGCCATGTCAAAAAAGGATGCCGCTTCTGCTATGGATGCGTTCGGCAAGGCGCTTGAAATGGATAGCAGTTTTGATCCTGCAAGGCTCAGACTCGCGATCTGTTTAGCCGAAAATCGGAATATAGATGCAGCAATTGTGCAACTGAAAGATTGTCGCTCCCTCATGCCTTCGGTGCTGCGCCTGATCGCAAAGGAAATGGATGAAAGGAAGGACACCGTGGGAGCTCTCGAATGCCTGGTGGAACTGCTGAAAAGCGATCCAGATGACGCAGCAGCCGCAAAACTTGGTATGCAGATATCTGAAGGGGCAGGTTCGACTGAAATGCGCAAAATAATGAGCGCCTACCTCCGGAGGGCGAGCGATGAAAGATAAAAGGACCACACACAGAGTTGATGCAACAGCATTTAGAAAGCAGTGTGCAAGTCTGCTTCAGAAGATGGGTATAGAGCATGAAGGGTGTGAAGCACGCCGTGGGTATGACATTTACAGGGGTAGAAGGAAAGGAGAGAGGTATTTTGTAATCGCTATGCCGCAAGCGCCTAAGGGTGGAGCAAAGATAGGCGAAATGATCAGCGCTGCCCAGAAGCTCGGTGAGAAGGTCGTGATAATTTCCCCAGCACATTTGAGAGCATTTACGTCCAAAAGAGGCGTAATGAGCATCACCGGAACCAAATTTGAGGAAAGCGTCAATGGAGGCATGGGGAAGGAGGAAGAGATACTGAAGACTGCGGAAGCGCTCTTCAGGCAGGGGAAGTTTGAGGAGGCAGCCCACAAACTCACAAGTGTGGAATACGCGGATGACAGGCGCTTCCATATGCTGCTTGGAAGGATCATGCTGCGCCTTGGAAGATACGAAGAGGCCAGAGAATATTTCCAGCTGGCTGTTTCAATTGAGGAGAGCGAAGACGCTTTGCTTGGCCTGGCGGACGCATATATGAGGCTGGGCAATAGGGAGGAGGAGATAGAATGCTGCGACAGGCTATTATCCATCTCTCCAGGAAATTCAGATGCACTGAGGAGAAAAGCGGCTGCATTGCAGATGCTGGGAAGAACGGAAGAGGCAATTAACTGCTATAGACAAATAACAAGCGCAGATCCCAGGGATGAAGAGGCTTGGCGAAATATGGCCATGGCCTACTTCAGAATGGGAAACGTCGAACAGTCGGTTGCGATACTTGACGAGAGAATAGGACAGGGAGATGATGAGGCTAGGCTGCTAAAAGATATGATACTCATACGTAGGGCAGATGCCGCAACCCGCCAAGACAGCGATGAGGTTCCCGAGGACAAAAAGGATGCCAGTTTACTGACAAAAATAAAGGAAAACGGCTTGCTCACCAGCGAGGGCGGTGTTGATAGATGCATCAGATTCCTGCATGCTCTAGGCACAGAAGAAGCCGCCGCTGCACTATGCGAACTACTTTCTGGGGCGGAGAGCGGAAGCTTATATTTCATGGAAATGAAGGAAAAAATGGTCTTCGAACGCGGTGAATTTGGAGAGGCCGAACTGCTTGCTAGGCTTCTACTTGCAAGAAAATTCGACAACGAATACAGAAGGAGGATAGCCGCGTCTCTTGCTTTCCAAGGTAAGTACAGGGAGGCTCTTGAATTCACGGAGGGAATGGAGGACCCAGTAAGTGTCTCATTTAGACAGGCATGTCTTCTTCATCTTAAAAGCACAGAGCCTTTGCCAACACCCGCTATAGATAACTTCAGCAGCACCGAAAATAACAGGGCAGTTGGGTTTTTGATTGCAGGAAAGCGAACCGAGGCGGAAAGTATATTCCGTCAGATACTCCCTTCCATAAGTGCGGCAAACAATCTGGCTGTACTGCATCACCTTGAAGGACGGAGCACAGAGGCTGCCTCCTTGCTCTCATCCCCGAGCAACTTGAAAAATTGGGTGGTCGCAGGCAATTTGGGCACACTCCTGTTCGAGAAGGAGAAATATGAGGAAGCAGCCAAACTCCTGCCCGAGGCTGTAGCCCACCACAACACGGCAGAGTTGAGGAACATGCTTGGCGTAGCACTTGCAGAAAGCGGCCGTTACGATGAGGCAGGTGAACAGTTCAGAAGAGCGGTTCAGATAGAGCCTGAATTCAAGAAGGCGAAGAAGAACCTAAGGCGGTTAAACAAGATGCTTCGCGCATGAGATAATGTCTTTATACACCGGTAAAATCGAAGTGGCATGGCGCTGCACCCCACACGAAGAGCCTCCGGAATGGAATATGCAATCAGAGACCTTGTTGTGTATGCGAGGGAACTGGAGAAAAAGGGTGTCGATGTAATCAGGATGAACATAGGGGACCCGGTTGCTTACGGTTTTGATACACCTGAACACATTAAACGTGCACTCTTCGATGCAGTCCTTGAGGGAAAGAACGGCTATTGCGACTCTGAGGGGGATCCGGAGCTGAGGGAAGCGGTTGCCGAGAGAGAGAGAAGAAAAAACGGCAGCAGTGCGTCTGCTTCGGATGTCATAATAACATCAGGTATAACCGAAGGCATACAGCTGCTGACCGGAGCGCTTATCGAGCAGGGGGATGAAATGCTCCTTCCCGGCCCAACATATCCACTCTACAGCTCGCTGACACGCTTCTTTGGCGGCACCCCTGTCTTCTACAGAACAATTGAGGAGGAAAGCTGGAAACCAGATATCGAGGATCTTCGAAAGAAGGTGAGCGGCAAAACACGTGCGATAGTGGTTGTGAATCCATCCAACCCCACTGGTGCCATTTACGGCAAAAGGGAACTTGGGGAAATCGCCGCAATCGCAGGAGAGAACAGAATTCCACTCATTGTGGATGAGATATATGATATGCTTGTATTTGATGGAGAGCACCTTTCGCCTGTTAGCCTGGCACCTGACATACCTGTAATAACACTCAACGGCTTTTCAAAGGCATATCTGGTCACAGGCTGGAGGGCTGGTTACATGGTGTTCAGGGATAATGACAATGCAATGGCCGAGCTGAAGGAGGCCGTCCTGAAGGAGGTCCGTGCGAGACTTTCTGCGAACTTTCCTGTGCAGCGAGCCATGGTGGCTGCGCTGCGCGGACCTCAGGATCATATTGGAAGGATGGTGTCGAAACTCAGACGGCGAAGAGATCTCATAGTAAAGCGTCTGAACGAAATGCCTTATATCTCTACAACTAAACCCGCAGGTGCATTCTATGTCTTTCCTTCAATAGAGAAAGGGCATTTCAAAAATGATATGGAATTCGTTCTGCATATTCTCATGAAAGGCCATGTCCTCTTTGTGCATGGTTCCGGTTTCGGCTCCGAATACGGGGAGATGCACTTCAGAAGCGTATTTCTCCCGGATGAGGAGTTTATTGAGAAGGCGATGAACGGATTGGAGTTGGCTTTAAGGGAGTGATCACTCACCTATCTCACGGGTGAACACGGGCAAGGGTTCATAATCAGGAGAGTGGCCCCTTCTCGCGCATATGTCTTTGAGCAGATCCTTTCCATTATCCAATTTCTCATCTAGCAAGGAAAAGAAGCCCACCATCTCTGCTTCCCTTTCATTCACAAGGCGCTTCAATGTGGTGAAGGGGACAGAGGACTCGCTCGAGGCGACAATATCCGCAATTGCTCTTGCAGTCACTTGATCCAGAGATGAGGTCAGCGCCCTCTCGAGGAGGGGATAGAAGGAGGAGAGGTAGAAATTATTAAGTTCACTCAGCAGTGCATAGCCAGAGAAAAGAGTGGATGGAACCTCTGCCAGAGTTATGAGTCTTGGTTCGCCGAGCTGTTCTGCCCATTGTTCATTGTGAAAAGATGAGACAAATGTGCTGAAATTGTTCTTGGCGGTCTCAACATCATTAAAATGAATTGAGGCAGAACCGTTGGCGCTGATGAAAGCCTGGTTTAGAGATTTCATTGCTTCTCTGCGAAGTAGGAAATTCTTTAGCAGAACTTCCTTCTGCTCCCTTGCCGCGAGTCTTATGAGTCCATTTATATCGTGCATCTGGGCATTCTTTATGATAAAGGATTGAAGCATGTCTCCCACCTTGAGAGGCGAATTGCCCGGGGCACGCGCGCTGAATTTCTCAGAATAAAGAAGGTCTGAGAGAAGAAGCGTGTTTTTGGATACCTTTTCGAT
>JAVZQA010000031.1:0-13053 GCA_038881315.1 Methanomassiliicoccales archaeon | reverse complement strand
GAAGTGCGCTCTTTATTAGCAGGGATGAGTATTGCTGCATTGTGTGCGCTCGTTGTGGCTGAACTACCACCATGATGTGATATGGAAATTCAATACACAACTGCAGAGAAACCGGATAATGAGAAGAGAACGACTATTCCAATGGCAGATATCCATGATGCGCCACTTCTCTCAAACATTTGTTTAACACCTGTTTTTATTATAAAAATTTTAACGCTCGATATTGTTTTAGTATTTCAATAGGTATGGTATTATGTGTCCCCTGTACGGATATTATTCAAAAGGCAAGTGAGTTGCAGAGAGGAAACAACCGATACAGTTATGCTTGTCACCGACTGTAAATTATAATCTGGGGTGTATTGTTCTCGGCGGCCTTGGTAAGATCTATCACAGGCAGAACATGCTGTTGAAGGATGCGTTGACAAATAAGGAGTTGTGCGTAGGTGAGCATCCGCCGCAATTTCTTTAGCAGAAGTGCAATTGAATACAGCCCGTATCATTCTAAGTGTATTGACTGCACCTGTCATCGCCCAATATTGACATTTGGGGTATTCCGTATAGACACTGTAATGGTCATCTATCTCTAAAATGATCGGTATGGATGCGCCTGAGAGTCTGCAGTCCATGATAAAATAAGATGAAATGAAGCCAGCACATTCCAGAAGGCGTGTTCAATAAGAACGGGAAGCGATTAATGGACTGCAGCAAGACGCCAGCCTTAGCGTAAATTCTTCTCTGTGTACTCTGCCTGCAAAATAAGATCGCACTGATTGCAGGATGTCTCTTAACATAGAGGGATAATAACTTTACACAAAATGTATGAAAAACCACTCATAACGTCATTCTTGATGCATGCAATATTATTCAAGATATCTGCCTGTGAAAATTATTAAATTGTGGAAAGATTGCCCGGGATTGCAACCAGCAGGTTAAGGAATGGAATATAAGTGGATAGTGCTCAGCAACACCACAATCGGAACCCTTATGGCTTCGCTTGATACAAACATTGTTCTAATAGCCCTTCCCACCATAGGAAGACAGCTTCCAGGTGCAGGTGTATTCAATCTACTTTGGATACTTCTAGGCTATCAGCTTGTGACTGCCTCTGTGCTGGTCAACTTTGGCAGGCTTTCCGACATGTACGGCAGGGTGAGATTGTACAATGCGGGATTTGCTATGTTCACCGTGGGTTCGGCGCTTTGTAGCCTATCCCAGAATGCCTCCCAACTCATAGCATTCAGAATGATTCAAGCTGTCGGCGGTGCGTTTCTGTTCTCAAACAGCGCTGCACTTCTTACAGATGCATTTCCTCCGAATGAAAGAGGCATGGCTCTGGGCACAAACCAGGTTTCGATAGTGGCAGGTTCCGTCACAGGACTCGTGCTGGGAGGCTTCCTGACATCAGTGCTAGGATGGAGATCCATCTTCTGGGTGAACATACCCATAGGACTTTTCGCAACAGTATGGTCTCATTTCAAACTAAAAGAGATAGCAGCCAAGGAGGAGAAGCCTAAAATTGATCCTTACGGAAATGTAGTATTCGCGACACTCCTGTCCCTCATACTGTTCGGTGTTACAGCATATGCCCTCGGTACCACTTGCACAGCAGCTGCGCTCGCAATGATCGTTGCGGGCTGCCTTCTGCTTCCGGTTTTCATTTATATTGAAATGCACACCGCTCATCCGATGTTCGACACATCGCTCTTCAGAATACGCATGTTTGCCGCAGGCAATCTTGCCATTTTCCTCAACGCGCTTGCAAGGGGAGCAGTGTCACTTGTTCTTGTGATTTTTCTCCAGGGACCAACAATGGGTCTTTCACCGCTTGAAGCCGGTATTTACCTCATACCGATGTCGGCATCACTTGTGGCATTCGGACCTTTAAGCGGGATACTTTCAGACAAGAGGGGGGCGAGAGGGATAGCCACCGCAGGTCTCGCAGTTTCCGCGGCGGGATTTCTCCTGCTTGCAATCACTGTTGGAAAACATGTAACCATCGAAACATTGCTCCTGCCCCTGGTGCTTGTGGGAAGCGGCATGGGGCTATTTGCGTCTCCAAACCGTTCGAGCATAATGAATGCAGTACCGCCGCACAGGAGAGGGTTTGCCTCCGGTGCGAGCACAACTCTTGTCAATGTCGGCAATACATTGAGCCTTGGGCTCGCATTCCTTGTCATCACCAAATCCGTTCCGCTTAAGACGCTGGAGGAGGTGCTGATCGGTTCCACTTCAGGAGGAGGAGTTTCATACACACCCTTCATATCTGCTATACATGCGGTCTTTTTCATTTCTGTCGCACTTCTTGCGGCTGCGGTTGTGCCGTCTCTGATGCGCGGAAGCGGTTCTGTAAATAAGACTGACGTGAACGAAGCTGCGGCAGGTAAATTCACAAGATAGATGGACATTAGGCAGGAATAAATGTGATTAGTCAGCCGTCCACATGTAAATTTCCGACGGAGTCGTGAAACCGGACGGAAGACATGAGATTTCAGCTCACCCTGGAGCCTGGAGGTACGGTGGAATCGACAGAGAGCAAAGTCACCTTGTTATCGCTCTCCTCCACACCAAGTACAAGCACTTCCGACAAGAAGCCTGCCACACGCTTGGGGGGCAAATTCACAACGGCCACAACCTCTCTTCCCTTTAGTTCGTCTGCGGAATAAAGACGCGTTATCTGGGCACTGCTCCTCTTTAATCCCAGCGGACCGAAGTCAATAAGCAGCTTGTAGGCAGGCTTCCTCGCCTCCTGGAACGGCTCCGCTTCAATGACCTTACCCACCCTTATGTCCACTCTGAAGAAATCCCCGGGCTGCACTATAGCCTGCATGCTTGAGGCCATATGCTTCATGGTTTAGAATTTATGCCTGGAAGCAGATGCACCAATGATACTGAATTGAATGCGGTATTCATAGTGCACCGGAATGCTGCCCGGTCACGAGCGACCGTACAAAATATGACTGAAAGGGGGATCCCAAAAAATAACCGCAAACCTGTTCGGACAAAAGTGGAGGGGAATTCTCATAAATGGATGGTAAATGCCCTTTTGTGTGCAAGGAACAGCATAATATCCTGAAAGCATATGCTGAGAATAAACATGCGCTGATGAGACATGCGAAATGACCGTCTTCACCGCCGATGTCAGATTCCCTATTTCTGAAGATACCTGCTGTGCAAATTCCCCTGTTCCTGCGGAGACGCTGTGATTTACACTGCTCCAATTTGCACCCTCCTCCAGCACGGGATTGATGAATGTGCCCAATCCGGCATACATACCACCAATGAGGATGAAGGGTATCTTGCCTTGCGGGTCGTATTTTGAGAAGAGCTGCGCTTCAGTGGAGTTGGGGAGTTGCAGTGTCTGAGACCAGGACCTGCTGTTCAATTCAACCTCCCAGAATACCAGGTCTCTTGCATTCAATGATGCATTTGCAAATGTGTATCCGGGGACATTGGGAATTGAGTCTGTTGCGTTTGAAACAATCGGAGCAAGATTGTTCCATTGGCCAAATGTGGAAAGAGCGGAGACAATGGCCCAGCTTTCAGCAGCGCAATAGGGACATGCCTCCGAGCCTATGAAAAGAAATACAGGTTTATTTCCGCTCACAAGGGGTGTCTGTGAAACAAGCACGAACCGTCCGGCAAACTGTGGTAGTGGTGTATCAGTTTTTTTCTGAGGGGCATGTAATGAAACAGCCGCCGCTATGAGTGCGACGGCTATGCACACACTGATGACTATGAAAATGTTCCGGCGCCTCATGCTCTACGATATGTTGTTCAGATTGTGAGACTTAAATTTTTAACTGCACAGCTATCGGTTGTGATTATGTCAGATGGAGGCAGTTTGCACATGGAATCAGTACATCACACATCGATGCCTTCATGCCGCAACAACATGCGCTTTTTGTCCAGACCCAGTCCGAACCCTCCGAGCCCTCCACTGCTTGAAATTACCCGGTGGCATGGTATGAGCACAGGCACTGGATTATCACCGCATGCCCGCGCAACCGCCCTTGCATAAGCAGAGGAGCGTACTCGCCTGGCAAGCTCAAGATAACTTATTGTCGTGCCGGGCGGAATGCTTGCTATCTCATTCCACACCCGACGCTGAAAACTTGTTCCGGAAAGATTGAGCGGTACTTTGCCGACAGAATTTCTCTCGCCGTCAATATAGGAGGCGATGCGGTCACACCACTTCTCCATAAACACATTTGTTTCATTATGCAGCTTATGATGTGAGCGGAGTTCCTGCAGAACGGAAGAACGGCTGTCCTTAATTGTGAGATGGCATACCCCTTTCCCGTTCCCGCATATGCCCAGGAAACCCATGGATGTCCTTCTTATGCTGGCATAAGCCCCATTGGATGCAGCCCTGTTCACTGCGGAGGAGCGCACAAACATGATATGCAGCATGCTGCCTTAACCGTTCCTAGAGGTATGGACATTTATTCCACGCCCGTGGTTTGAAGCCCGGACCGTAGGCTCGGGCGGGGTTCGGTTTGTAGCCGTAGAACCTATCGAGGAGGTTCCGTGCGGCGTTTACATCCGCATGGTCGGTGCAGCCACAGGCCCGGCACCGGAATTCCTCCCCCTTTCGGTTCCCCCTCTCGATGTGGCCGCAGGCATGGCACCGCTGACTGGTATGGGCCGGAGGCACCTGCTCGAAGCGAACACGGTTCGTCTCGCAGGCCATGCTGAGCCGGTTCAACCAATCACGATACGCCCACGCACCGAGACTCCGCCGTATATTTTTAGACACACGGCGGTGTGTCTTCCTTCCGTAAGAAAGGAGCGTGAGATCCTCGGCAACAATAAGCCGTGGATTCAGGGCGGTCACTTCCTTTGCGACCTCCGCGATGCGCTGATGGAGGGCGCGGCGGGCACGCTTCTGCCCCTTCGAACCGTGCCTGCACCGATTGACGCGCTCCACCATCGGCTTGATGTCGGTTCCCAGTCGGGTTCCATCCGAGAGGGCGGCAAGTGTGTTGATGCCCGTATCAAGCCCGAACACGGGACCATCCCTGCGTGGTTCCCCAACATCAAGGGAGAAGGCCAGTTGTACCGTGTCTTCTGTAATGATGTAGGACTCCAGTCGATGTGACCTCGGGTCGTCGTTGAGGAGGTGGTAATGCCGATGGAAACGAATTGGAAGGTTCATGCGAATCCCCCTGCCTATGCTGGCGAGATGCAGCCATGCATCGAATCCCTTCGTGTTCCGTGAGATAGAGAGAGTCGCTATGGTCGAGGAAACGTGCATCCTCTTCCCGTGATGGATTGGCTTCTTTGCATTCATTCCATCACGCTCCCGTGCTGCCTTTACCATGTCGATAGCTTCCCGTGCCGCCACCTTGCGGAGCCGTGCCGAGAGCCATGTGTCCGGGACTGCGATGTTCTCCGCCAATAGTTCATTCTTGGACCATCTCCGTGTCCAGAATTTGCCGATAAAATGGTTCACCACACGGCCATACTCGGTCAGAACCTCCCGAAGGATTTCCTTCTTGGCCTGGGTGGCGTCTGCGGTGGAGCAACGGGTGGACCGAATGACCTTCATCCTTCCACCGCTTTGAGTGCCCGTTCAGCGCGGTTCTTTGCCGACCTGCGGCCATACATCCGCGCGCAGAAACATGTCAACACATCTACCATATCCTGAACCATATCGTCTTTGTATTCCGTTTCGTTGGCGACCATCACTGTCCGCCCCGATGCCTTGAGGGCCGACTCTATGTATTCGGACCCAAACCTTGCCAACCTGTCCCGATGTTCAACTACAATCACTGTGATGTTCGGGTCGGCGAGTATGGCACGAAGTTTCTTTCTATGTCCGTTGAGACCGGAGCCTACCTCTGTTACCTCCCTCTTCACAGGAAGACCGTTGGCAGATGCAAAGTCCCGGAGGCGCTGCATCTGCCGCTCCAGATCTGTCTTCTGGTCGTGGGACGACACGCGTGCATACAACGCCACAGCCGGAGCGATGTGGGATGGTTCCGGTTCGTGGACAAGAATGGTGCCGGTAGCCAGTTGTTCCACAGGGCGGGGGAATCTGCCGGAGCGGAAAAGCCTGTAGGCGGTCTTGTAGTCTATCTGTTTCTTCCTTGCCCAGTCAGAGAGTTTCATTGCTGGTAATCGTTGGTAATGGTTGGTATTGAGGTTTACTACCGTTGGTCACCCCTCAAGTATAATGATTTAACCGTCTTCACCATATGAGTGGTCATGGAAGTGCTGCAGTTTCTCGTCGGGCATATGAAAAATTTTACGTATCTCGTTTTCGACAAGGATACTGCCGAGGCTGCCGCAATAGATCCATCGTATGGATCATCAGAGCTCTCCAAGGCTATTGAGGAGAGGCATCTTGCGCTTAAGTATATCTTGCTTACACACCACCACTTTGATCATGTAATGGAGGCACCCCTGCTGAAACAGAGGAAAGGGGGGAAAATTGTGGTGCATCAATCCTCCCCCTTCGAGCATGATACTGCGGTTGGTGAGGGAGACAAGCTGAAACTAGGTAAGGAAACATTGAGTGTAATGCACACACCAGGGCACACGGCTGATAGCGTCTGTTATTACACAGGGAAGGAAGTATTCACTGGAGATACGCTCTTTGTTGGTGAATGCGGGCGCGTAGATCTTGAGGACAGCAGTCCGGAAGATATGTATTCATCCCTTCTTTTGAAGCTCTCGTCCCTCAGGGACGATGTGATTGTATATCCAGGGCATGATTATGGTACGACGCCATGGTCAACTATCGGCAGGGAAAAGAGGGATAATTACACCATGAGGAAGAGGAGTTTGAGCGAATTTCTGGAATTCATAACTTCACCATAAATTCCTCAAACAGAATGCGTTCAGCGCGTCTCAGGTTCTTTGTGAACGCTGCAGGACTTATTGCGAGCTTTTGTGCAATCTCGCGAGAACTGCTCCGCCTCGGTATTTCAAAGTAGCCGTACTTACATGCTGCGTCTATCGCTTGAAGCTGCGCACCGGAAAGTGCTGTTCCATTCTCGAATGAAATCGCACCTATTGACATCAGTTCAAATTTCAGACCATTGTCACGCATCATTTTCTGTATGAATGCGCTTCGCTTCCCTTTCACCAGCACTGTTATTTCGACACCTGTAGATTTAAGGTTAAATGGTGGGATTATGAAAAGGCTCCTTCCAATCTCCTTTGCAAGTGGTATGATGGAAGGAGGTGTTTGATGTGTGGCAAAAACCATGTAGCTGCCATGTCGCGCGTCGGCCTCGAGAATATGAAAATCAAGAAGTCTGTATTTTTTTAGTAGCGCTCTTCTCCTCCTTGAAATTTCAGATATTTTGTGAAAGTTCCCGCTTTCCTGTATACGTAGAATTTCAGTCATTTCATCTTCAGTTACTGAGAGGAGCTGCCGTACCGAAATGTGCCCTCCTTTGCTCAAGAAATAGAGCGCGATTTCCCCAAGCGGGGTGAGTGAGCTTAAATCCAGGCGCACCTTAGCTGCACGCATCGTACGCATTAGACATGTCTCATCTATTTCCCTGTTTGCTGCCAACTGCCTGGAAATTTTGGAGCAAAATGGTGCATCTCCATCAGCAGGCCGCTTTAGATTTTACGATGGGGACTACATTCCTCAATGCGACGTGCATGCTTACAGGCACTGAAACATTCAATAGATGAAAGGGGCTTCGCCGTCCAATATGAGTGAAAGGGATATACAGGAGAGGGTTCTTTCGCTTTCGAGAAGGCGCGGTTTCTACTGGCCTTCTTTTGAATTATATGGCGGACTGGCTGGTTTCTATGATTACGGACCGCTGGGTCTTCTTATGCGCGAAAACATATATGCTGTCTGGAAGGCGCTCTACAGGCGGGAGGGTTTCTTTGAGATTGATACACCTGCAATAAATCCGGAGGAGGTGTTCGTCGCCTCTGGTCATGTGGCTTCCTTTGCAGACATGCTTGTTGAATGCAAGCAATGCGGCGAATCCTTCCGTGCCGACCAGCTTCCCGGCATGGAACAGCTTACGGCATCTGAAATCAGGACAGCACTTGAGGAGGGTAAGGCAACATGTCCTGTGTGCGGCTCAACCTCTTTCAGTGAACCTCGTCCGTTCAACCTGATGTTCAGAACCTTCATAGGGCCCTCTGAATCCAAGAAGGGATATCTCAGGCCAGAGACTGCACAGGGCATCTTTATAAATTTCAATCAGTTGCTTCGCTTTTACAGGGAAAAGCTTCCCTTCGGCGCAATTCAGCGTGGAAGAGGATTTAGAAACGAAATTTCTCCAAGGCAGGGGCTCATAAGGCTTAGAGAGTTTAACATGCTCGAGGCCGAACTTTTTGTTGACCCGGATAACAAGGGATGGCCAGGGTTTGCCAAGGCTGCAAGTGTTAAGACACGGCTTCTAACTGCCGATGGAAAGGAAATTGAGATAACCTTTGGCCATGCGCTGAAATCTGGTTTAATCAAAAGCGAGGTTCATGCCTATTTTATGTTTCTTACACAGCGTCTTATGGAGATCGTGGGGCTGGATCTTTCTAAGTGCAGATTCAGGCAGCACAGAAGGGACGAGCTCGCACATTATGCTGTGGACACATGGGATTTCGAGGTGCTCCTTTCGAATGGGTGGACTGAGCTGACAGGCATCGCTGACAGAGGGGCATATGATTTGACTGCACACGCCTCAAAATCAGGGCAGGATCTATCTTATTTCAAAAGGGGTACTGGTGAAATGCGCAGGCGAAAGGTGGTCAAGGCAAACAGGGCCGCGCTTGGGAAGCGTTTTAGAAATGAGGCGCGGCTTATTGCTGATGCTGTAGAGCGCCTTCAGCCGGAGGTTGTCGGTGGGGAAATAACGGTTGATGTGGAGGGCAGAAAGTACGTGCTCTCTACCGATTTCTATGAAGTGACTGAAATAGAGGAGAAGGACAGTGGAAGGAGAGTCGTACCCCATGTAATTGAGCCTTCAGGCGGCCTGGACAGAATATTTTATGCTGTTTTGGAGCATTCATTAACGTCCTCGGAGGAAGGGGATGCCTTTGCACTTGCACCATCCATCGCGCCAATCAAGGCGGGTGTTTTCCCTTTGACCCAGGCCGATGAGCAGTGTACCTTCGCTAGGGAAATCTACGAACGTCTTCTGTCGGATTCCATTGAAGTGTATTATGATGAGAGCGGTTCCATCGGACGCAGATATGCAAGAATGGACGAGGTGGGCACTCCATACTGCGTCACTGTGGATGAGATCAGTCTTACGGACAGAACCGTAACTATAAGAGATCGCAGGACTAAGCAGCAGATACGCATACACGCGGATAGCATTAATGCATATCTGCAGAAGCTCATAAACTGGGACGCGGTACGGGAAACAGGTTGATGTATGAATTCCGAAACAAGAGGTGTTACACTTGCAGGGCAGTCCTCTCTCCGACACTGAGGCATCGAACGCACTGTCAGCCGTCCGGCGCATCCAAATAGGGAGGCCCCTACCGGAAGGGGAATTGGTTTACGCCACGCCGGAGCAGGAGCTCAGAAAAGTTGTGCCAAGGATGCTGAAGGCGAACCTGGACGAGATACCTGTCATTTCGGGCAAACGTGTCCTTGGTGTGCTTTCTCTGAGACAGATTGTGCGCAAGCGGAATCTCCCTCCCGCCGCAAAGGTGGAACACCTGCTCGTTCCTCACCCATCTCTTTCCCCTGAAAGCACCCCGCTTGAACTCGCGAAGGCGATCGTAAACACAGGCTTCCGTGAGTTGCCTGTCACGGAGAGGGAAAGACTGATAGGTATAGCGGATAGGACATTGCTGGTCAAACTAGTTTCCGGCATACAGGAACTCAGGCACATCCCTGTCTCATCAATAATGACACCAGTTGTCCACACGCTCCGTGAGGAAGAGTATGTGGACAAGGCGTTTGAACTCATCAGGAGCACTGGTGTCCGCTCGATACCAGTTGTGGATGAAGCGGGAAGAATGGTGTCGCTGCTAACTTTGGGAGATTTGGCAGGCATCGGAGTGAGGGAGAAACGTAGTGAAACATTCGGTGAGCTTGTGGGGAATGCTTATCCTGTGGAGATAACTGTCGGAAGTTTGGCATCAAAGGACTTTCTCTATGTCTCTCCTTCAGAAGGCACTTCGAAGCTATTCACACTCATGAAAAGGGAGGGGGTGGATTCCGTTCCTGTGCTGGAAAACGGACGGATAGTTGGAATCATCACCAAATTCGATGTCGCACAGCTGGTGGCCTCTCTCGACAGGGGTGATACTGTCCTTGTGCAGATAAACGGCATTCAGGACGACGAGCTGAGAGAGGAACTCTTTGCCGAAGTGGGCAAGAGTGTTAAAAAAATTGACAGGATGTCTCGTCCTCTTTCCCTGTACATACATGTTCATGCATACAGCAGCGAATTCAGTAAAATAAAATATTCCTTCAGTGCCAGACTTCAGACAGACGATGGCCTGTTTGTGGCTAAATCTTTTGACTGGAATCCGGTTAACGCGATTCAGGACACAATGGCCAAGTTAGAACGCATGGTGAGGGAACAGAAGGAACGAAAGCTAGGGAGGAGGAAAGCAGGTCTGCACAGGTGAATCGCCATGGTTCAGGGCGATGGTTTGACTACTAACCCGCTCTGCAGTGTCAGGGTTCTGGATTTTTCCAGGGCCATGTCCGGTCCTTTCTGCACAATGCTACTGGGAGATTTGGGTATGGATATAATCAAGGTGGAGCCCCCTGGTGGCGACGAAACCAGGGGGTGGATGCCTCCCTCAGTCAATGGAGTGTCCACTTATTTCCTCAGTGTAAACCGAAACAAGAGATCGATCGTTATTGACCTTACGAAGGATGGTTCCATGCGGGTAGTCGATGCGCTTGTCAGAAGTGCCGACATTCTGGTTGAAAACTTCAGACCAGGAACCGCAGCTAAACTAGGTATTGACTATCCTGCATGCAGCAGGATAAACAGAAAGATCATTTATTGCAGTATATCCGGATACGGTCAGTCGGGGCCGCTAAGTTGGATGCCAGGTTTCGATCTAACTGTGCTCGCTATGAGCGGGCTTCTTGGTCTCACGGGGGAGGAAGGGCGCCCACCCGTGAAATTTGCTGTCCCTGTTGCGGACATGTCAGCTGGCTTGTTTGCGGCCATCTCTATACTGAGTGCACTTTATGTCCGGCAACTGACAGGGAGAGGACAGTATATCGACATGTCCATGTATGATGCTTCACTTTCCCTGCTCAGTCATCAGGCATCAGACTATCTTGCGACCTCACTCGATCCGGTCAGAACGGGAAATGCACATCCTAGCATCGCCCCATATCAGTTGCTTGCGACAAAGGACGGATATATCGCGCTCGCAGTAGGCTCGGAGAAGCTGTGGAAGGATCTGTGTAATGGCTGCGGTTTTGAGTCATTACTTGAAGACAGTCGTTTCAGAAACAACAGTGAACGTGTTAGACATAGGGATGAATTGATCAAAATCATGGCTGCAAGATTTTCTCTGCTCACCACAGATGAGGCCCTTTCATTACTTTCAGCTTCAGGCATTCCATGTTCGGCGGTTAGGAAGGTAAGTGAGGTAATTGCTGAGCGGCATACTTATGAAAGGGGGTTGCTGCATAAGGGGAACCATCCTGTGTATGGAAAATATGCAGTCGTAGGATCTCCTTTTAAACTCTCGCTGACGGGCGGGACAGTTAGGAGGGATCCGCCCGTACTTGGGGAGCACTCAATTGAAATATTGAAGGAGTTGGATTTCGGAGATGAGGAGATCGATGCATTAACAGGCGAGGGCGCTGTTTTGCGTCGAAGCGGTCTGTAGAACAGGATATGTGCGCAGTTTCTTCCTGATGTATTGACTTGCTGATGCTACATCTGCGCATTTATTTCCAATATCCACTCAATTCCCGCAAATGCGAGTCTGGCAACCGTCGATTCAAATATTCAAATCCTCTCGCTTTGTGCTGTCATAACGCATTCTGAAATTCGTTGATCATCTTATCACATTTATGCATCCTATTTCTCCAATCTGACCTTTGGTGCGACATATACTCAGATGACCTGGTTACAATGTTATTCCAGCGTATTGAAAAAAGAAATAAGTAGTACATCGAAATCTAACAAAGGTATTTCAAGTGAACGAACCCGGAATATTGCTGCTGGAGGACGGAAATGTGTTCCGGGGTATCCTTTTTGGTGCTCCTGTTCAGTCATACGGTGAGGTTGTCTTTACCACCTCGATGACAGGATATGAACAGTCAGTAACAGACCCATCCTACCGCGGGCAGATTCTTGTCTTCTCTTATCCTCTCATAGGAAACTACAGAATGAGAAAGGAAAGACTGCAGTCGGACATGCCCCAGGTCAGAGGTGTGGTAGTTTCTGAATACACCTCAAGTACTTCCGCACTGGAAAACGGTCTGAACGAGTTTCTTGCTGAACATGGCATTCCCGCACTTGCAGACGTGGACACAAGGACGCTTGTCAGACTTGTCAGAGAAAAAGGAACTATGAAAGGCCTCATACTGCCTGGAAGCCCTAGAAAACAGGAGATCGACGAACATTTATCCTCATTGCAGAAGTGCAGGAATGTTTGGGAAGAAAACCTGGTGGCAGAGGTCAGCGTCAGGAAACGTGCTGGTCCGTATGGAAGAGGGGAAAGAGTGGTGGTTCTGGATTATGGTGTCAAGCGCAATCTCATTCGCGATCTCTCCGCTCGTTTTGAGGCGTACGTTTTGCCATACGATGCTGAAATGGAAGCAATATTGTCCCTGGAGCCGAAGGGTGTAGTTATATCCAGCGGACCAGGAGATCCATCTCATCCGGAAATAGTTGAAAGACTTAATGTAATCAGGAAGCTGTGTGAGACATTCCCTGTTCTTGGTGTCTGCCTGGGCCATCAGCTCATCGCGCTCGCTTACGGGGCAAAGACATACAAGCTGAAATTCGGGCATCGTGGGATCAATCATCCAGTCAGGTTTGGCGAGAAATCATTTGTGACCTCGCAGAATCATGGCTTTTCTGTCAACAGTGCCTCGCTGGAGGAAACAGAGCTGACATGCAATCAGGTCAGTCTGAACGATGG
>JAVZQA010000030.1:0-13660 GCA_038881315.1 Methanomassiliicoccales archaeon | reverse complement strand
TTCTTATCATGTCGTATGAAAAGTAACCGACGAATCCGCCTGCATAAGGAAAGGGGAAACGGGCATATTCCTTGTTTACTTCCATCTTCCCACGCAGATAATTATCAATCCGCTGCTTCCATGAGGACCCATCTGCATGCACTCTTCCGCTATTCCACACAATATGTTCGTATGGCTGGGCACCAAGGAAACTATAGCGGGATGCATGCTCTGGACCGGTTGAGCTTTCAAGCAGAAATGCGGCGTCACCTGATACAATGAGACTCGACAGAAGTTCAGTGGGTTCCTGCCATTCTCTCTTCCTTAAGATCAATAGATCACCCAAAGAATGCGTCGTGCGCCGCTTTCACGGCTGCCTTCATATCCCTCTCCTTAACTGTAAAGTGATACGCGGCAGTAGATGCGCCAGCGGACATCATACCCACATTGATACCCACGCCTGAGATGGCACTGAACACCTTAGCGGCTATTCCCCTGGTCTCACCCAGCCCCAATCCAACGAGGCAGAGGAGCGCTATGCCGTGCGCGGTCTCCACACGGCTGACGGAAATTGGTACAAGTGGTTCGAGCGCTACCACAGCCCTACGTATATCCTCTTCGCGTAGTAGAAAGGCAATACAGGTCTGTGATGTGGTTGCAGATATTATGTTGACACCTGCGCTGCCTAGAAAACCTGAGAGACGGGAGAGTGCTCCTGCCTGAAAACCGCCCCCACTAACAAATACACGCACTATACCCAGGCCCGGCAGACAGGAAACACTCTTGACTATACCGCTGCTTCTTCTGTAACTTGACATTACAAGTGTGCCGAGCCTGTCAGGCGAGGCGATGTTTCTTATCTCTATCTTTATCTTTCCAAGTCTCGCGGGTTCCACGGCCCTGGGGTGCATCACGTTTGCTCCGAAATAAGAGAGTTCAGAAGCCTCCTCGTAGGATAGTTCTTCAATCAGTTTGGAAGAGGGCACAATATCCGGATCGGCGGTCTGAAAACCGTTCACATCCTTCCACAACACCAGTTTTTCAGCTGATACAGCGTACGCAATTATTGATGCGCTATAGTCTGTACCGTTTCTTCCAAGAAGAGTGACTCTTCCGTCCCTGGAAGATGCAAAGAAACCGGTAACCACAGGATGCAGATTTCGGGACAGTGCCTTCTTGAGTTTCGGCGATAGCTGCCTCCTGGACGCAACCAGGTCCGCGGTTGCATTCTGGAAGTTATTGTCTGTCAGGATACCCGATTTGTCGGTCTCCACGATAAACGGCTTCATACCCTTCTCCTCCAAAGCAGCGGCCATGACCCTTACAGATAGTCTTTCTCCGAAACTCATGAGAAGGGCTTTCATACGCTCTGTAAGTTCACCGGTGTAGTATACACCATAGAGAAGGCGTTCGAAGCTTTCCATCTGCTGCTTTATGTCCTGTGTATATTTCAGCGAAATTTCGCTGTTGCATACACTCCTGATAATGTCTGTGTGCCTTCTTACCACAGATGAGACAAAGGCGGAGATGCTACGCTCGCTCATCCGCCTGCTGATAAATTTGACTATTGTATCTGTGACGCCGGAGACTGCACTGACAACCGAGATGCACTCGCTCTGGGCAGAAGCGATGTCTGCAGCCTTCCTGATGCCCTCGGCATCCTTGAGACAAGAACCACCAAATTTCATTACAGTTGTGCTCAGAGAAAACCCCTCCTAAACATGAATTCGGCATTTAGAACAGAACCACCTGCTGCACCACGGATAGTGTTGTGGGTTAGCGCAACATATCTTATCAATCTCCCGGAAACACGTATCCTGCCCACGGTTGCTGCCATTCCTCTTGCTCTCTCTGGTGTTCCATTATAAACATCAAGGAGTGGTTGGGGACGATTCATGCCCTCAGCCACGATCACCGGTTTCGAAGGTGCAGAAGGCAGACCGAGCTCCTGAGGCTGGGAACGGAAGGATGAGAACAGTGAGCGGACCTCCTCCAGATCTGTGCCTTTCTCCACCTCCACACACACTGACTCGAGATGCCCGTCCCTCACCGGAACCCTGGTGCAGGTGGCATCCACAGAAACGGGATGCGGAGTGTAACTGTCCCCCATAAATGCGCCAAGCATCTTGGGTATTTCAGCGGCAAGCTTTTCCTCCTCGGACTGTATGTGCGGGATGACATTTCCAACTGCATCAAGCGAGGCAACACCAGGATACCCTGCACCGCTAAGAGCTTGCAATGTGGTGACCTCGACATGTTTAAGGCCCAGCGGTAGCAGTGGTTTCAATGTTAGAGCGAGACCTATCGCACTACAGTTGCCGTTTGCTACGATAAAGCCTGGCCGATGGACATTCAGAAGATGTTCGCAGTTAACCTCAGGCACAACTAGAGGAACGTCCTTCTCCATCCTATGGGGTGATGCGTTTGTAAACACAGCTCCCCCGGCACTTCTCAGTTCCTCTTCAACCGGGCCTGCAATGGATGTGGGTAGGGCGCTGAATATGGCGTCATACTGTTCATTCACAATTTCAGCTACATTCAATGGCTGCATTTCCATTTCAGCCAATTCGTCATCAATGCGCGGCTCCGGAAGGAGAAGGGCATCGCGAAGTTTCCTTCCCCCACTTTTTTCAGATGCGTAGAGTCCGCCGACAGTGAAATAGGGGTGAGAGGAAAGCATTTCGCAAAACCGTTGTCCAACCATTCCGCTAGCACCGAGCACTGCGACCTTTAGTTCATTCAATTTCAACACCTCTGAAATATTCCCTCCCCTTCTCCATTATTGAAAGAAAGTGATCCGGTTGTTCGTGGAATGCAGCCTCTTTCAAGAAGTCCACGGCTTTCTGAATGGAATCGAACACGGCCTTCCTGTGCGGGTTGAGGTGTTGTATTTCATAATACAGAGATGGGTTCTCTCTAGCCACATCCACGGTTGTGGACATCTGCTTTCTGAATGTAGTGCTTGGGCATCTGAACAGTTGTTCCGCTGAGAGAGATGAGGATGCGAGTGCCTGGAACATAACTATGTTTATAGCGTGTGTAGCTCCGAGAACAACAGACATAATCTCGTCATGTTCCTCAAGACCCATGCGTATTATGGTTAGACTCGTATCGCTGAAAAGTGAGATCGCCTCCTCCATTGCCTCCTTGCTCCCACAGTCACAAACAATAAGATGCTGATCGGCAAGCATTCTCGTTGACGGCCCGAAGAGCGGATGTATACTGGCAACCTTTTTCCCGTCTGCAGCCAATGAGCGAAGTGATGGGATCAGGGGATGCTTCAGGCTGCATGCATCTATAATCAGTGTGTCTGCACCGGAATCAGCAGCACGCTTCAAAAGCGAAGGGGTCACAGATATTGGCGTCGAGAAAAGAACTACATCCGCCCAGGACATTCCTTCCTGCAGATCTGCAAAGTAGCGGAAATTAGTGACAGGCGGGACAATATCGTGTATACCCACTTCATGTCCTTGAACCGAAAAATAGGAGGAGAACCATGTACCCATCTTGCCGCATCCGCCTACAATCAATATCCTTTTCTTCTCTCCCGAATAAACTGGCGTGTCGCTGGATGATTGGACGAGCAGCGACGCGCGTATGAGTTCTCTCGCCACCGCACGCGCGGTGGACCTGTCTACACCCATGGAGGTGCAGATGCGCTCCGCCCTCTCCATCACCTGAGCCTCCACCGTATAATCACGTAAAGGTGCGCGCAACTTTCTCTTTGCCTTTCCAATCCGCTCGGCAAGCTTGACCCTCTTTCCGACAAGTTGAAAGATCCTTTCGTCAGTGCGTCTTATCTGCTCTCTTATTTTCTCTATGCTCTCGTCGCTCATTGAAGCCCACCTCTAAGCAATAGGTCTGCAAGCACAAGTGAACAGACCGCCTCAACAACTATGACTGCGCGCGGAACAATGCAAGGATCATGTCTTCCCTTCACCACGATGGTGGTCTCCCTCATTGAAGTGAGATCCACGCTTCTCTGTTCCTTTGGAATCGAAGAGGTTGGCTTGAAGGCCACACTGAAGACGATGTCCATACCATTGGTTATGCCTCCATTAACACCGCCCGCGTTGTTTGTGAGAGTCACAACCTTGCCCTCTGAAATGGTGAACTGATCATTGTGTTCGCTACCGTACATTTCAGTTGAGGCGAAACCACTACCGAACTGTATGCCGCGCACGGCCGGAATCGCGAAAACCATCTTCGATATTTCACCCTCCACTGAGTCAAAGAAGGGGTCGCCAAGGCCTGCAGGCATACCTGAGGCTCTGCATTCCACAATGCCACCCACGCTGTCCCCGTTTGATCTTGCCATTAGGATTTCACCTTTCATCTTTTCAGCGAGTACGGGGTCGAGACATCTTATCTCGTTGGAAAAGCGTCCCTTTTCCACCTCATCGAATGTATGCTCCGCATCATCCCTGATGGTGTGAATGGAGCGGACGAAGGCTGCCACGCGTATGCCTCGCTTTTCAAGGAACTGTCTAGCGCATGCTCCCGCAGCCACAAGTGGAGCAGTCATCCTGCCCGAAAATTGACCTCCCCCCCTGCTGTCGGCGAATCCTCCATACTTGACGAATGAAGTATAATCAGCATGCCCTGGCCGGGGTACAAACTGAATGGCGTCGTACGTTGCGCTCCTCACGTCAGTGTTGCGAAAGAGTATGAGAAGGGGAGTACCTGTGAGTTTTCCATTTCTGTGCCCGGTTAGTATTTCCACAATGTCGGATTCGTGTCTTGCGGTTCCTATTAGAGGGGCCGGCCTCCTCATATCTATTTCCTGCTGTATCCTCACTATGTCAAGGGGCATCCCTGCTGGCAGGCCGTCCAGCACTGCACCGACCAGTTCACCATGACTTTCGCCGAATATTGTTATCCTCAAAGCGGTGCCTGCTGTATTCATACCAAGCTCACTCTTCCTCCGCAACTCCGTATGTCATCCACAAAACCTGGATACGAGACGGTGTAACATTCACCCTTCTCCACAACACACCCTCTTTCAGAGGCCAGACCTGCCACGCAGGCTGCCATGGCTATCCGATGATCCCCCTCACTGTCCACCCTTCCACCTCGGATGACACCGCCATGTATCTCTAAACCGTGCCCATGCTGCTCACATTTTACACCCAGTGCCTTGAGCATGCGCTCGGTTGCCGCTATCCTGTCACTCTCCTTGAAGCGTAGGTTCTCTGTCCCTCTTATAACACTCTTTCCGCTTGCCGCGGCAGCCACGACACATGTGATTGGAAAGAGATCTGGAGATGAAGAGCAGTCAATTTCTGCCCCCGCAAGTTTTCCGCCTGTCGCCGTCACCGATCCTTTTCCCCTCTCAATCGAGCAACCAAAATCTGCCAGTATCCTGGTAATCCTGCTGTCGGCCTGTATAAACCTATTATCCAGACCTGCGACCCTGACGCCTCCCCCTGTTACAGCCGCTGCGGACAGAATGAAGGCTGCAGAGGAAAAATCGCCAGGTATGGTAATTGACCTCGCTTTGAACGGACCGCTGCCGCTGCAATAAAGTACGGAGTCCTCGAACACTGCCTTTCCACCAAAATATGCAATCAATTGAAGTGTGAGTAAGAGATAATCAATCGATTGAATTCTCCCCTCTAGTTCAATCTGTGTGTCCGTTTCCCGCCTGCAGCAGGCGATTGCAAGGGACGATGCAAATTGGGAACTGATATCACCCCGCATGGCAGCTCTTTCGCCCTTAAGTGGCCCGCCGAAAATACATGGCAGTCTGCCTGCAGCAAATGTTGCCTCAGCCCTTCCACCCAGCTGTGTAATCGCCTCAAGCAGGGGCCCCATTGGTCTCCTGAGCAGTGAGGCATCGCCGGTTACAACACCAAGGCCAGGAAGTAGTGCACAGACAGAGGATATGAGTCTCGCAGTCGTACCTGAATTCCCTGCATCTATAACATTTTCCGCCTGATGAAGCTCACTCTCAATTGTCTGTGTCCCCTCCCCTGAAACATGCGCCCCCATCAATCTGATTGCTTCCAACGTGCTCCTTGTATCATCACTCATGAGGGGGTTTCTAATTTTGAAAACGCCGCTACCAGTCAGGGAAAATATGAAAGCCCTGTGTGTGGCACTCTTCGAAGGTGGCGCTTTGATATTGCCCGATAGCGGAGAGGAGGGTTTAACATACAATTTCATCGTCGTTTCTCACCTCACATTTTATAATCCGGCCTGTATCGGAAAGTGCCTTTTCAACCGCTGGGACACTCTCCTCCCTGCAAACAGCATATAGTGCCGGACCTGTGCCTGAAATACCGCCGAGGGAGGCGCCAGCCTCGAGTACCCCGATGACTGGTGAAACATCGATATCAAGGTATCTGGAAATGAGCATTGTGTTGCACAGGGACGCCTCCCTGTACATACCGTCAAGGGCAAGACGGAAGGCGAGCTTTAGTTCATGCTCAATTTCCGCCATATCCTGAAGCGGCAGCTCCTTCTTTTCAATGCGCCTCTGAGGCACAGCAAACAATACCTTCATTCCGTTCCCGAAATGCCTTCTTTCTAGAAGACGCATTCGTGTGTTTTCAGCGAAGATCATTCCTCCCGCGTAACAGGCATACGCATCATCAAAGGCACCAGTGACCGATACTCCTGCCTTCCTGGAAATTTCGGCGGAAAGCATAGGAAGACTGGCGCTTTCCATTGTAATGTTTCCCATCTTTGCCAGTGCGCTGAGAAGCGCGAGGGAAACACTACTGCTGCTCTTCATACCCCTGGAAGGAGGTATTTCTGTCTCTACGTGTGCGTACACCCCTCCCTTCAACCAGTTCCTTTCCCTGGCAAATGAAACACATGCATTGAAAAGCCTGGAATCCGCATCCACCTCATTACTCTTGAGCAAGTCTGAAGGCGAAGGGCTAACGTCGACGATTGTCTTAAGAGAGACACCAAAAGCTGCTCCAAGCCCTGTTATAATGCCGGTTACCACCGTTGCGGCGCCATAGGAAACAGATGTGAAGTTCAAAGCAGATCCTCCAGCATATTGCTTACTTTTCCGTAGGGCACATGCTTCCCAGTCCACAATCTGAATGAATGGATAGCCTGTCTCAACAGGAGTTCTATGCCATCAGTGTAACCTGCACCGTTTCGCTTCGCGAGCAGCAGAAAGGGATTGGAGACTGGACGGTACACCATATTGATCACATGGCCGAATGAACATGCAGTCAGTTCCTGAGGCAATCTATCTCCGTGAGTCATTCCTATTGGTGTGCAGTTTATGAGCATATCATAGTGTCCGCCTGGCCGCTCCATGCTCAGACCGAAGCGCCTAATCAGTTCCCTCCTCCGCTCTTCCCTCCTTCCGAGGACTGCAACATGTCTATCAGACAAAACACAGGCAGCGGCCCTGGCAGCTCCTCCTGCACCGAGTATTAGTGCGCTTTTAACACGCAGTTTGGATACCACTTCCTTTATCGCTGCAGCATCGGTATTGAATCCACTCCACCCTGTCCCTGTCCTCACAACTGTGTTGACCGCACCTATCTCCTTGGCAGTTTCATCCCCGAAACGGATGTGTCGCACAATAATCTGTTTCAGCGGCATAGTTACATTGAAGCCGTTTACCCCGGCCAGCTTTGCGCATGCAAGAAATTTGGTTAGCTCGGCTGTCTCACAAGGAAAACGCAGATAAATTCCCGCAAGGTGCGAAAGATGCAGTAGTTTCTCTTGAAGATATGGCGAGAGACTGTGGTCTGTGGCCCTCTTTGAGCCCAGTATTCCAAGCAATAATCCCTTTGCTGCAGCACGCATTTCCTCCAGTGTAAGCTGGCCTGGTGCAACGGTGGCTGCCTTGCTAAGTGCGCAATAGCTTACAGGAGCACCGTCCCGCAATGATTTTATGCGGGAAAGCACCCCTTTCTCACCGAGCGAAAAAGCAATCACCCTTTGAGATCGCAATGAGGAGGAGACACGCATAACAGAGGCACAGGCATCGTATCCGTTGCGTGTTATCACGCACTTGGCAATAGCGCCAAATCTGAGTGCGCTTCTGATCCGCTGGCGCGCCGCCCTACCATCGATTGGAGCATGTGTGGACAATATCAGATTCTGATGCGATCTGATGCTGGGTTTTAGCACCAGGTAATCATTGAGGTCTATGTCAACATAGTTGAAAGCTCCAGAGGATGGAAGATGGGACAGGTGAATTGTCTTTCCTTTCAATGTAAGTATCTTTTTTCCTTTTATGCCAGCAAGCCGATTGACCGCTGTCTCATTTGCCATTCCCATGAGATCAACACGGAACTCTACCGCTTCGGCCCCTCTAGCAAAAGCTTCCTCTGCGCGGCGCGTCATGCCTTCGACTGTTTCCTCTGCAATGGAGACACAGAGCATGCTCACCATTCCCATATTGTCTCTTGGACAGGCATTCCTGCATGCCTTGCACTCTTTTCCCTAAAAACAAACACCTTTTCTCCACCGCGCAGGGAGGTGACGGGCAGAGCACCTGAAGGAGAACAGAATCTCACTGTCTCAGCATTCTGCAGGAGGGTGGTACACTCCTCCCCGTCCATTTCCGCCACCACAAGCAGCATCGGTCTCCTTTCTATCTTGACCCTTCCCACCGTGAGCGGTCTGCACTTTCCGTTGCCGGAAACACCGAGTACCTCAACACCGCTCTTGAGTTCACAGAGATACCGTGTCTTTCCATCAGGCAGGAGGACATACGAATGCACTGGACCTGCATTGACCCTGAAAGGTCTGGGAGCTATGTATCTGCCCGGCAGATTTTCTGAATGGATGAGGAAGAGGCATGAGGATTGTGATCCAACTAACAACCCTTCGCCAGCCCCGAACACGGATGTGGTGTCAACACAAACCCTGTCTCCCATGCCTGCGGGTCTGACCGCAGCAACTGTGGCTTCAGTGAGTGTGAGTGGTTTTCTTTCCCCAACCAGGGAAAGGAATTCCTCAGGCCTGTCGCCTTCAACAAGCAGTCCGTCGACCCCTTTCTCGAGCGTCCCAAGAAAGTACTCAGCTTCCTGTCTGCTTCTTGCAGAGGCTATGATCCTGCACCCTGTCTGCTGATGCATTGCAATTAGGTTCTCCAGTGGTATGATTTTCCAGTCGGCGCAGAAAACCACAAGATAATCAAAATCGAATGGATGCTGCGGCATATCCTGTGGGCCGGCGATCTCTATAATCCTCCCCCTTTCCCTGCCATCAATAAGCACTCTATCCCCCTCAAAGAGAATTGCATCGAAGTACGCATCTTTCCTGAGCTCTTCATCCTCTTTTCTTATCACAAAGGCGGAAGCGCCTTTTTCAATGGAGGAGAGAATGAAAGATCGCCTTGCCTCTCTTCCCTCTATCTTGTCTGCCCTGAACCAGAAAAGCGGTTTCCCCTGCCTCAAGCGAGCACCTTTTCGGCTTCTTCAACAGTGCTGCCCTTCACCACTATCGATGCAAGCGCATGCGTCATGCGCCTGGGATCTTCGTGCTGCCAGATGTTACGCCCAATGGAAATGCCGCGGGCACCCGCCTCCATAGCACCCTTTGTCATCCTCAGCACCTCTATGTCGGAATTGAGCTTGGGTCCGCCAGCTATCAGCACGGGAGCTGGACAACCCCTAACAACCTCCTTGAAAGTTTCCGGGTCGCCGGTATAATTCACCTTAACCACGTCGGCGCCGAGTTCCGCTCCGATCCTTGCCACATGCTTAACCACATCAACGTCATAGGGATTCTTGATATCCTTCCCCCGGGGGTACATCATTGCAAGCAGCGGAACCCCCCAGTACCTGCACTCTTCCTCCACCCTACCGAAGTCCTCAAGCATTGCGTCATCGCCCTCTGCCCCTATGTTAACGTGGATGGATACCGCGTCCGCGCCTAGTTGAATGGCCTCCTCCACAGTCGTTACGAGGCGTTTGGTGTTTGGAACAGGGGAAAGCCTTGTGCTCGCGGATAAGTGGACAATGAGACCAATGTCCTTCCCGTAACCTCTGTGACCGTGTTCCACCAGACCCTTGTGTAAGACGATCGCAGTCGCACCACCCTCACTTATTTCCTGAACGGTCTTCCTTATATCTTCAATACCCCTCAAAGGTCCTTCGGATATCCCATGATCCATGGGAACTATGAGCGCGGTTCCGGAAGTTCTCTCGAATATACGTTCGAGACGGATTTGTTTTCCAATCATGCTATCCGTAATATTCAAAATTGACAACATATTTATACATTATTGTATAGATATGTACTTGATAACATGTGGGAGGCAGTAATTAAGGTACTCGGTCGGAATCCCGGCCAGGTGCGGGTTGCGCGACTTATGCTTAAGCTCGGCCTGAGAGTTACAGACGAAAATCTGTACTGCGGGGACATAAGACTGGGAGATGTGGCGGTGGGGCGTGCTGCAGGTGTCGACAGACGCGTGGTTAGGGCCGCGGCATCCAATATCTCCGCGCATGCAGAGCTTTTGGGTTTCTTTGAAAGGCTTTCACCTGTTGCAAATCTCAGCGGAGTCGCTTCGGCTATGGGCTGGTCAACGCTGGAAATAACATCCGACGATGCCACACAGCCAGGTATTCTCGCTGATGTTTCCAGAATCATTTCAGAGGCAGGCATAAGCATACGGCAGGCAATAGTCGAGGATCCAGAGCTTACCGAAGTACCGAAGCTTTTTGTTGTCACCCAAGGGGAGTTGCCACCTGCTCTCATACCTGCGCTCAGGAATGCACGCGGCGTGAGGGAGATAACGCTGAGGTGACGGGTGCATAGATAGGGAACGGCTCCGGTCTCCCCTTTACAGAGAACTCCAGTGCTTCGGCTATTGCAGCTGCTCCCCTCACGGTGGTCACAAGTGGTATATTGCATTCGACTGCAACACGCCGCATGAGCGCCCCATCCCTCACGCTGCCAGAGGTTATTGTGGGCGTATTGACAACGAGCGACACCGCACCGGCTCTCATGAGTCCGATGGCATCCGGACTCATCCTTTCATTGAGACGGAAGGCTCTCTCCGCCTTGATGCCTCTTGACTTCAGATACTCTTGTGTGCCGCGGGTGGCATAGAGTTTCATGCCAAGAGAGTGAAGCTTGTCTGCAATAGGGACTAGCGCCTCTTTGTCAGCGTCACTCACCGTCAAATAAGCCGCGCCGTCTGCTTTTAAATTGTAACCTGCAGAGGTGTATGCCTTCCAGGCAGCCTCACCATAGGATCTGCCCACACCCATTACCTCACCAGTGCTCTTCATCTCAGGGCCTAAAACGCTGTCCACACCTCTCAACTTAAGAAATGGGAAGACGGAAACCTTCATTGCAATAAGTCCCCTGTTTGAGGGCTTGAGATTAAACTCCTGTAGTCGCCGCCCAAGTGACAGCTTAGCCCCTATCCTGGCCAGAGGCACACCCGTATATTTTGAAAGAAAGGGAACTGTTCTACTTCCCCTCGGGTTTGCTTCGATAATGTACACATCATCCTTTTGAATGGCAAACTGGAAATTGGCCAGTCCCCTAATTTCCATGGATTTGCACAAAAGGAACGTCTGTCTTTTCATCTCCTGTATCGCCCTCTCAGGTATGGATTGAGGCGGAGTGACCATGGTTGCATCCCCCGAATGGACGCCAGCCCGCTCTATGTGCTCAAGCATTCCGCCAATGAATACATCACTGCCGTCAGAAAGCACATCTACATCGACCTCCACCGCATCGGTGAGATACCGTTCAAGGAGCAGGCTTCCCCCCTTTTCCATGGTCGTGCCTGAAAGATATGCTTTCAACTGCTCTTCGTCATAAACAATCTCCATCCCCTTTCCACCGATAATATGCGACGGCCTCAGAATAATGGGGTATGAGAGCCTCGAAGCTGCCTGCAACGCCTCCTCCGGAGTGAATACTTCCTCAGATACAGGCTGCAGCAGACCGAGATTCTTGACAAAATCGGAGAAGCGCTTTCTATCGCCAGCAAGCCTGAGAGAGCTGACTGGAGTTCCTAGAAACTTTATTGCAGGCTTACCATCAAGTGCCATGGAAGCATTCAGCGCTGTCTGACCGCCAAACTGGGCGAGAAGACCAAGTGGCTTCTCCCTTGCAGCTACCTCCTCAATATCGGAGGGAAAGAGGGGCTCGAAATAGAGGCGGCTGCTCAGATCGAAGTCGGTTGAAACAGTTTCCGGATTATTGTTGATAATTACCGCATCATACCCCTCCTCTTTTACAGCAAGGGCTGCCTGAACGCAGCAATAATCGAATTCAATGCCCTGCCCAATCCTTATTGGACCGCCACCCAGAATGATAACCGACTTTCTTTGAGTGAGGCGGACCTCATCTGTGCCTGATGAAGTGCCATAATAATAAGGGGTTTCCGCCTCGAATTCGGCTGCGCAGGTATCAACCATCCTGTATACCCTGCGTGCCTTGGGTCTTCTGCCTGTCAGCTTTTCAATATATTCCGGACTAAAGGAGAGGGAGAGCGCCTCTGCCACCGCATTATTGTCACCAAGCCTTATACGACGTTCCAGAACTATCAGTTGTTCTATCTTCCTTAAGAAAAATGGATGCCAGTGACAGAGGCGGCAGATCTCCTCTAAGGAAATGCCGCGTCTGAATGCCTCTATTATGGCATATATGCGCCTGTCTGTGGGGCGCTCAAGTTCAGCAAGGAGTTCATCGGTGCTCCATGCCGATACGATTGAGCTCTGCAGATCCATCATATCAAGTTCTATAGATCTCAGCGCCTTGAGCAACGCTTCCTCAAATGATTTGCCTATTGCCATTGTTTCTCCAGTACTCTTCATCTGAGTACCTATGTGCCTCTCTGCGTTCCTGAACTTGTCGAATGGCCAACGAGGCATCTTTATGACTACATAATCAAGTGCGGGCTCAAATGCCGCAGTTGTCCGGCGTGTAATCGAATTTTCTATTTCATCGAGGGTAAGGCCTAGGGATATCTTGGCAGCCACACGTGCAATCGGATATCCTGTCGCCTTGGATGCCAAAGCAGAGCTTCGTGAGACCCTTGGATTTACCTCGACCACACGTATATCTCTTGTCTCGGGATGAACAGCAAACTGCACATTGCATGCCCCTTCAATTCCCAGCTCTCCAGCAATATGTATTGCCATGCGGCGGAGCATCTGATGTTCATCGTCGCTGAGTGTCTGCACCGGTGCGACGACAATGCTCTCGCCCGTGTGGACACCCATCGGGTCCAGATTTTCCATACTGCACACCATGATGCAATTGCCGCCTCTGTCCCTTATAATCTCATATTCGTATTCTTCCCAGTTTACTATACACTCCTCCACAATAACCTGCTTTATCCTTGAAAGCGCTATGCCTATGCCAGCTATGTCTCGTAGCTGCTCTTCGGTGTAAGCTATTCCTCCACCCGTGCCACCAAGGGTGTATGCAGAGCGAATCATTACCGGATACCCGCCAAGCTCAGCTGCTGCTAGTAGCGTTTCATGAACAGATCTGCAGGTTATACTACGCGCCACGGGGAGACCTATTTCCTTCATTTTTTCTCTGAACAGTTCCCTGTCTTCTGCAAGTGCGATTGTGCGCTGTCCTGAACCGAGGAGTCTCACCCCATATTTTGACAGTATACCGCGTTCCGCAAGCTCACTGCACAGATTGAGCGCTGTTTGCCCCCCCATGCCGCTAAAAATGCCATCTATGTGCTCTTTCTGAATTATCCGTTCCACTATGTCCACTG
>JAVZQA010000029.1:0-14075 GCA_038881315.1 Methanomassiliicoccales archaeon | reverse complement strand
CTTCTCAACCGCAGCGAATTCAGGGAATTTGCCAGGCAGGTGGGAGGGAAGTTGCTTGCCAACATGACTGAATTCGGAAAGACGCCTTTCATCACTGCTTCCGAATTCAGGAGAATGGGTTACACCTTCGTCATATTCCCTGTTACACTATTCCGGGGAGCTGCGAGAGTGCAGCAGTTGTGTTTGAGAGAGTTGCTGCGCAAGGGAACACAGAAGGGGCTGATGCCCAAGCTTATGAGCAGGGAGGAACAATACAAAGTGATAAGATATGCAGAGTATGTGAACATAGACAAAGAACTCTCCTTCGGCATGCCCCCATCTAGCCGGAAAAGAGGTAAATTGGAACAGCATTAATAGACGGAAAGAGATGCTGCATCTGAGAAATCACAAACAGAATCTGGTGGTATGTTATGCAGGTCAGTAGTGGTCTGGAAGATGTCTACATCAAGAATACGGCATTGACTTTTATTGATGGGGAAAAGGGGATATTGCGCTACAGAGGTTACGATGTCAACGAGCTAGTGGAGCATTCCACCTTCGATGAGGTTGCATACCTCATGCTCCTTGGTGAATTGCCAAAGAGAGAGGAATTGAAATCCTTTTCATCGAGAATACAGCATGGCTACAGGCTTCCCCAGTTTGTCACTAGCATAATCTCCTCGCTTCCACGTGATGCGGATCCGCTCTCTGTCTACATGACAGCACTCTCTGCTCTCTCTTCTCTTGAGAGGAATTACACTTATTCCAAGGAGAACGATGTGGAGAAGTCTGCAGTCATTCTGGGAAACGCAGGTGCGATCACGGCTGCCACCTTCAGGCATATGAACGGTCAGGAGCCAGTGGAGTACAGTGGTGCAGATAACTTTGCTTCTGCCTTTCTACAGGCAGCCTTCGGAAGGAAGATGGGACAGGATGCGGTATCGCTCATGGACAAGGCGCTCATACTCTACATAGACCACGAGGTCCCCGCATCCACCACCGCGGCACTCGTTGCCTGCTCCACCCTCTCAGATATGTACTCCTCGGTTGCGGCTGCAGTCGCCGCCCTTAAGGGACCTCTACACGGGGGCGCAGCGGAAGCAGCCTTCAGACAGTTTCAGGAGATAGGCGATGTTGGTAATGTTGAGCAGTGGTTCAAAAAGAATATTGTTGAGGGTAAGCGGAAGCTCATGGGCTTTGGCCACAGGGTGTACAGAACGTATGATCCGCGCATGCTCATATTCAAGCGCCTGGCTGCCAGAGCCATAAACAGTCAGGAACAGAGGAAACTCTTTGATATTGCTCAGAAACTGGAGGAGCTAGGTGTGCGGCAGTTCTCTGAAAAACATGTCTATCCCAACACCGATTTCTACTCTGGTATTGCGTTCAGCGCAATTGGCTTTCCTGTTAATATGTTCACAGCGCTCTTCGCCCTCTCCAGAACAGCCGGCTGGCTTGCACATATATCTGAATACAATGAAACCGAACCGCGCCTGATCAGGCCGCGGGCAATTTACAATGGACCCGGACCTAGAAAACTCGTTCCCCTCTCCGGAAGATAGACGCGATATCAATTTAATTCATGAAATCATTACAAAAGACGGGTGGTGCATGTGAGTGAAGAGGTCAAGGAAGTGCTGCCCGTCGGAGAACGTGTTCTGCCGGGGGTTAGCACACTCAGGGAGATGCAGCATGAGGCGCTCGCACATCCTGAGGTATTCTGGAGGAAAATTGGTGCAGGTTTGCACTGGTTTCAATCTGGTGAAAAGGTGTTCGAGGAACTGCACGAACCGCCTTTCGGCAAATGGTTTTCGGGTTGGAAAACCAATCTGTGCTACAACGCACTTGACAGATGGGTTGAAAACGGCAATGGCAACAAGGTCGCCATTCACTGGATTGGTGAGGACGGGGAGGAAAGAGCGCTCACCTATAGCTCAATGCTGAGAGAGGTCAGGAGACTGGCTGCCGCACTCAGGGAACTGGGTGTGCGAAAAGGCGACCGCGTCACTATTTACCTCCCGTTAATCCCGGAGGCCGCAATGAGTATGCTAGCCTGTGCACGCATAGGCGCCATACACTCGGTAGTCTTCGGTGGATTTGCAGGCACATCACTTGTGGAAAGGGTCAATGATTCCGGTTCACGGATTATAATTACGGCGGATGGCGGGTGGAGACGGGGCAAACCTGTTGAACTGAAGAAGATCGTCGATGCTTCCCTGAAATCCTGTCCCACGGTTGAACATGTGATTCTGGTAAGAAGACTGGGCAATCAGGTTGAAACAAACGAACGCGACATACTCTATGATGAGTTGCTGGAAGGGAAGAAGGGCGAAATGGTTGCCGCACATATGGACGGCACCGACCCCTCATTCATACTCTACACATCGGGAACCACGGGCAAGCCCAAGGGGGTGGTGCACGGCACAGGCGGCTATATGCTCTGGGCATATTACACCACCAAAACTGTCTTTGATTTAAAGCGGGGAGATGTATACTGGTGCACCGCGGATGTCGGCTGGATCACCGGGCACACCTACGGTGTTTACGGTCCTCTGCTTAACGGCGCCACTTCCGTGATGTATGAAGGCGCTCCCGATTATCCTGCGCCGGACAGGTGGTGGAGCATAGTGGAAGATTATGGCATCACAGTTCTCTACACTGCTCCCACAGCAATACGCAGCTTCATGAAGCAGGGGGAGCGGTGGCCCGGAAAACACGATCTGTCCTCTCTCCGTCTATTGGGGACTGTGGGTGAACCGATAAATCCGGAGGCATGGAAATGGTATTACAATGTCATAGGTGGTGGCAGGTGCTTCATAGTGGACACGTGGTGGCAGACAGAGACCGGAGGTATAATGGTGAGCAATCAGCCTGCCAATGCGGTTTTGCCCATGAAGCCAGGCTCTGCCTCTTTCCCGCTTCCCGGCGTGGATATCGCAGTCGTCAATGAGGCGGGACAGGAATTGCAGCCAGGGGAAAAAGGCTTTTTGGTCATAAATCGGCCATGGCCTGGCGAATTCCTTGGGCTATGGAATGACAGGGAAAGATACGAGAAGGTATACTTTTCCCGCTTCAAGGGCAGATATTACGCCGCTGATTATGCTATAAAGGACAATGACGGTTATTTCTGGTTCCTCGGAAGGGCGGATGAAGTGCTCAAGATCTCAGGGCACAGGATAGGCACGATTGAACTGGAGGATGCGCTGATAAGCCACCGGTCGGTTGCTGAATCGGCCGTAATTGGTGTGAGTGACAGCCTGAAGGGAGAGACACCTGTGGCGTTCGTGGTGCTGCGACCCGGCCATTCGCCCAGTGGAACACTGGTGAATGAACTCAAATGGCACATAAGGGAAAATGTAGGACCCATTGCGGAGCCATCCCAGATCTTCTTTGTTGAGCGGCTGCCGAAAACTCGAAGCGGCAAGATAATGCGCAGACTGATCAAGGCAGTGGTGGAGAGAGCACCGCTCGGTGACACAAGCACACTGGAAGATGAGGCAACTGTCGAAGAGGCCACAAAGGCGTATCTCGAATTCAGCAGCCAGCTGAACCGCAATTAGTGCATAAGCACACTCGCTATTTCAGCAGGCTTGTTGGAGGAGAGGCTGTCCGTTCCCCAGTCTGCCAGTTTGCGGGCATTATCTGCATCGTCAATGGCCCAGGGGTGCACGCTGTATCCCCTCTTGTGCGCCATGTGCACAGTCTTCTCACTCAGTCTCTCCCATGAGGGGAAGAATGCATCCACTCCCAGTTCCTCTGCAACATCCAGATAGTCATCTATGGGGTCTGCAAGCAGCAGACCTGTGCAGAGCGCCGGATCTGTCTCCGCTATACGCTGCAGAACCATGGGATCGAAGGCTATGAAGATGGTCTTCTCTACCCATTCCCTGCGTCTGTTAACAAGGGAGGAGACATTCTCCTCTATGCCCTTGTATATGTCCCCTCCGTGCTTGATCTCCACGACCGCAACCGCATGCGGCGTAATGGTTTCAAGGGCTTCCTCCAGCAGCGGTATTTTTTCCCCGTAAAATCTCCTGTCAAACCAGGAGCCAGCCTCATGCGCCCTTATTGTCTCAAGCGGGAGATCTGCAATCAGTTTATCAAGTCCTGCGGTGCGCTGCATGGATTCATCATGCATGACCACCAGGCCGCCATCCTTGCTTTGGTGCACGTCAAATTCCACCGCATCGCATCCCACTTCTATGGCACGCCGGAAAGAGGCGAGCGTGTTCTCGGGTGCGCTGCATGGATCTCCCCTATGGCCAATCAGATATGGCCGCCTGCCATTGGACCTTACCTCAAGCATTTGTCTGGCAGTTAGCGTCCGAATCCCCTGCCTTTATAGTGCGCCTACATGAAGACATTAATTAATGTTTTTGCCGTGCAGGCGGCTATTCCACTCTTAACGTTTAAATGCATCCATTAAGTAATCCGCATTCAACACAGGAGTGAGAGTGAATGGAATTGAATCTTCCGGAACCCTTCTCCGGGATATATGAGAAGGGAAGTGATGGCATTGTGCGTTTCAAGCTGTTTTCAGGCGGGAAATGGTTTTTCCCTCAGGGAAATGAATTCCTTGACGTGAGGTCACCAATAGACAACAGTGTCATGGCAAGGATATCCAAGGCAACTGAAAAGGAATGTGACCTTGTGCTCCGTGACGCACTCGCGGCGAGGCAGCTCATCAGGCGCATGCCTGCGGTCGAACGGGCTGCAGTCATGTCACGTGCCGCCCAGCTGCTCGAAAAGCATTCGGATGCGATGAGGGATGCTATTGTCCTGAACAACGGGAAGACAGTTGCGGATGCAGACGGTGAAATAAAGTCAACGATCCACAGACTGAACCTCGTTTTTGAGGAGGCACGGAAGATATACGGTGATTATCTCCCGGGAGACTGGGCCGAAGAGAATGTGGGTAAATTTGCCCTCATCATAAGGGAACCTGTGGGTGTGGTGCTCGCGATCTCCCCGTTCAACTATCCCCTCTTCATAACATTTACCAAGGCAATTCCTGCTCTGCTTGCTGGCAACTCAGTCATCATAAAGCCACCCAGTGCAGATCCTCTGCCTGCAATTCTCATGGTGCGCCTGATGGAGCTTGCTGGCATACCCAAGGGAGCGCTGAGCCTTGTGACCGGGCCTGGGGCAATAGGAAGCTATCTTGCGGAGAATTCAGCAATAGATATGGTTACATTCACAGGCAGCACGGGTGTTGGCAAGGAACTCACCAAGATCTCAGGCATAAAGAAGATACATCTGGAACTGGGTGGAAAGGGGGTTGCCATCGTGCTGCGTGACGCTGATCTTGAGGGTGCGGCCGATAAGGTGCTCTCAGGTGCGCTCAAGAACGCAGGGCAGCGTTGCGATGCCATAAGCCGCGTTCTCGTGCAGAAGGATGTCGCTGAGAAATTCTACGCTCTGCTCCAGCAGAAGATTGTGAAATGGAAAGAGGGGGATCCGAGGGAGAAGAGCAGCAGTATCGGTCCGCTCATTGACGGAAAGGCGGTAGAGCATGTCACAGGTCTGATACAGGATGCGGTGCAGCGTGGTGCAAAACTTGTCCATGGCGGCAAGGCTCATGGAAATTATGTGGAACCATCACTGCTCCTCGATGTCCCGCTCGACGCACAGATCATGTGGGACGAAACTTTTGGCCCTGTAGTGCCGGTGGCAACATTCGGGACAATAGATGAGGCAATTGAGATCTCGAACCGTTCAGAGTACGGTCTTGATTCTGCTGTTTTCACAAGAGATCTCAACAATGCGTGGAAAATCTCAAAGCGCCTTGAGGTGGGAGAGGTAACTGTGAACAACTATCCCTCTCACGGTGTCGGTTTCTTCCCATTCGGCGGTGTCAAGGACAGCGGTCTGGGAAGGGAAGGCATCGGTTACAGCATAGAGGAATTCACCAACATGAAGACAATCGTCTTCGACACCACTGGCGCCAGGATATGGGAGGAGGAAAGGGAAGCACTGGAAGCTACGCGCTCAAAGCTCTAAAGCATCGCGCGGGCCATCTCCTCGATCACCTTGCTTCTCGACGGTGCAAGGGCCACAGCGGATGCCACAAGCGCTCCATCCGCCCCCAGTTCCACAGCCCTTCTCACATCAGCAGCATCCACTATGCCAGCCCCCGCGATCACTGCGACCTTCGGGAAAAGGCCTTCGATACGCGACACCGTGTCAGTGATCACTTCGGGTTTAGCCTTTGACACAGAGATGCCAGTACCTATGAGTTCAGGCGGTTCCACCGCAACTATATCCGGACTGAGCGCTGCAGCGGCTAGTGCTGCAGGCGGTGTGTCTGCGCACACCACACTCATGAGTCCGAGCTTCTCCGCCCTTCTCACCAGAAATTCAATATCCGATAGCTGGAGGCGGTGTTCACTGTGATTGAGGAGCAGACCTGACGCGCCTGCATGTTTCAGGAGCTCTGCGGGAAGGAAACCAGTCTTTGCTCCGGGCTCCACAGGATCTGCATGCTGCGCCAGCACCCTTGCCCCCCTGGAAGATGCCCTGGCAATCCAGACCGCAGGCGGACATACTGCAATTCTTACCCCTGTTTCTGCCTCCACTCTGACAACCGTATCCGCAATGTCATCTATCTCAGCTGCACCAACCTGCGCATATGCCTTCAGATTAATCAGGAACCATTTTGTCTCCCAGCTTCCACCACCGACACCCGTTCTGTTCAGCCTACATCACCTCCCCGAGGTGATGAAATCCCAGAGTTCGTCATCAACGGGCATTACAGAGAGACGCGGCTGTCTCACCAATGGATGATTTGCGAAGCGTCCGCTTTCCTTGATTTCGGCTAGTGTCACTGGCGGGCGCAGTGTCTTCACCCCTCTAATGTAGATGAGCGGCTGCTTTTCGGTCTGTTGGACTTTCGAAACGACAGCTGTGCCCACCACCAGTTTTTCATCGCCGGTGTGATAGTACAGCACTTCATCCCCCTGCTTCATCTCTCTCATGTATTTCAGTGCCTGATTATTTTTGACTCCATCCCAGAGTGTTTCTCCGTCCATCTGAAGCTGTTCGAAACTGTAGTGGGACGGTTCCTCTTTTACAAGCCAGCGGCGCACGTTGGGTGTAATGAACTGCACATTAAAATTTATCTCTGCCGGCATCTGAGTTGAGTTCTCGACACATTGTGCCTGCAGTTGTACGAAGCATGACATTGAAATTATTACCTGCCTCCAACTGAACGCGATTTGAATGACTGAAACACTGACCGCTGGCATTTACGGCATTTCAGGGTACACGGGTATGGAGATGCTCAAGCTGCTCGACAGTCACCCATGCTTCAGTATCGAGGTCGCACAATCAAGACAGTTTGACGGGAAGAAGGTCAAGGCGCTCACACCGCTGCCAGTGGCATGCGGCGAAGTTGAGATCTCCTCATCGCCTGCAGAGGTACCCGATGTGGCATTTCTTTGCCTTCCTGCCGGGGACAGCATGAAACTTACACCATCACTGGTGGAAAGGGGAGCAAAAGTGGTTGATCTGTCACCTGACTACAGACTGCATCCAGCAGGAGTTTACGAGAAGATTTATGGTATCAAGCATACCGACCCAGAGGGGCTGGATGCAGCTGTATATGGTTTGAGCGAGGTGATGGCATCCGAAATCGCATCTGCGCGCATTGTTGCGAATCCAGGGTGCTATCCAACGGCAGCTTTGCTGGCACTCTTTCCGCTTGCTGAAAAAATTGAAGGACCCGTGATTATAGATGCCAAGAGCGGTACATCGGGCAGCGGTAAGGAACCCACTGCCTTCAATCATCATGCAGAGGTCGCTGAGAATGTAAAGCAGTACTCAGTAGGCAAGCACAGGCACATACCGGAAATTGAAAGACAGCTCAGGGGTGCAGGTCTCACATCTGAAATTATGTTTGTGCCACATCTTGTTCCGCTGGTGCGGGGACTCATGACCTCAATTTACCTGCCCTCTATGGATGCATCCGAAGCCCTGACCACACTCCGCAGTTACTACGGCGGAAGCCACTTCGTTCATGTTGTTGAGGAGGCCTCGCTGAAGGCAGTTACAGGAACGAATCACTGCCTGCTGCAAATCTCCGCAGTTGGTGGTGGGTGTGTGATCTTCTCCTGCATAGACAATCTGCTTAAGGGTGCAAGCGGTCAGGCTGTCCAGAACGCGAATCTGATGTCAGGGCTGCCTGAGGAGACAGGACTCCTGAGGCCCTCTGTGGGAACGGGTATCTGAATTGAACGAAGGAGGGGGCATCACCGCCCCGGAGGGATTCGTCTGTGGCTATGCAAGGGCAGGATTGCGCAGGGCTCCAAGGAATGATATCGCCCTCATCTACTCAGAGAGGCCATGTGCTGCGGCAGCGGTATTCACATCCAATAGACTCAAGGCCGCAAGCATAGAGGTATCGGCACGCCACCTTCTCCTTTCCAAATTTACATTGAATGCAGTTGTTATAAACAGCGGAAACGCAAACGCCCTCACCGGCAAGGAAGGTGTAAGAGATGCAGAACGCATGTGCAAGGAGACCGCACGTCTGCTGCATGTCGACACAACGAGGGTGGCAGTCGCATCCACAGGCATAATAGGTGTTCCGCTTCCCATGGAGAAGGTGCTTGCCGGTATCAGGTCAGCTGCGCGGCGTCTCTCCGCTTCCCCGTCTGCAGCTTCCAAGGCTGCGGAGGCTATACTCACAACCGACAGGGTCAAAAAAGAAACATCGCTGACTGCCAGTCTTTCGGACGGCAGGAATTTCACGTTGGGCGGCATGACAAAGGGCTCTGGTATGATATCCCCTGATATGCAAGGCCTGCACGCTACAACTCTCGGCTTTATAACAACCGATGCACCCGTTGAGCGGCGCTATCTGCAGAGCTGTCTGGACAAGTGTGTCGAGGACACCTACAACATGGTCAATATAGATGGTGATATGAGCACCAACGATAGCATCATAGTGATGGCGAATGGAAGGATCGGGGGGCCCGTCGTCAGGAAGGACAGCGAATTCCAGGAGGCACTGCACCGCCTCCTCTCCTCAATGGCAAGGATGGTGGCCATGGATGGTGAGGGGGAAACGAGAATGTTGGAGGTGCATGTCGAGGGGGCAAGAAACAGGGAGGTAGCGCGCAAGGCAGCACTCGCTGTGGTGCATTCCACACTCGTGAAATGTGCGGTCTTCGGTGGAGATCCGAATATTGGTCGCATTGCTTCCGCACTTGGTGCCTCAGGCTGCAACATCAATTTTTCACGTCTGTCTGTGAAAATCGGCGATGTACCTGTCATTGAAAGCGGGAAGGTAATGATGGAAAGGAAGCGGGCTGCGGCGGCAATGAGGGCGAGAACCGTTGCGATCACAATATATCTGAACAGCGGACAGTCAGAGGCAGTGGCCTATGGGAGTGATTTGAGCTATGACTATGTCAGGATCAATTCAGCGTACTCTACATGATATAGACGTGGTCAAGGCAAGCGGGTCGCTGCTCACCGACAATGCCTTCGCCGCAGCGCTCGCAGATTATGTTGAATACACACATGGAAGGACCGTGCTAGTGAACGGGGGAGGTAAGGAAATTGACGCTCTATGCGCCAGACTCTCCCTTCCTGTTGTGAAGCGCCAGGGTCTGCGGGTGACTACGCCAGAAGTGATGGATGCAGTGCTGATGTCCCTCTCTCACAGCTCCTGCCTACTCGCCTCTGCACTCCTAAAGCACGGCACAGATGTCCTCCCAATGCCAGCCTTCTCAGGACGCATTGCGCTTTCATCTCGCAGAGAGGGGCTAGGCCTTGTGGGTGGGCAAACACAGGTGGATGGGCATAAACTCCTCTCCATAATAGATGCGGGTTTTGTCCCACTGCTCTACCCCGTTGCTTTCTCCACCTCACATGAATTTCTCAATGTGAATGCGGATGAACTGGCTGCAGCAGTGGCTGCCTCCCTTGGTGCACGTCGTCTGCTGCTGCTTACGGATGTCGAGGGTATCATGGCAGATGGTGCCGTCCTCCCGTCTGTTTCGGAGAGGAATGCATCTGAGCTCGTTGAGACGGGGAAGATAGTGGAGGGGATGCTTCCCAAGGTCACTGCAGCCTTGAAGGCCCGCATGTCGGGTGTCAGGGAGGTAAGGATAATGAAGGGCGGTATTGAGGAACTTAAGGCAATAAAGGAGGGAAGGAAAGTTGGCACTGAGATTGAAGCATAGTTTGAAAGAGAGTCACCTGTTGAACAACTATCGGAGGCTTCCGATTTCGTTTGTGAGAGGAAAGGGCAGCCTGCTTTATGACGCATCTGGGCGCAAATATGTGGACATGGTTGCCGGTATAGCCGTCAACGTACTCGGTTATTCAAATCCGAGGCTCACAGCTGCAATATGCAACCAGGCCTCTTCGCTCATACATGTTTCCAATCTTTATGAGATAGAGGAGCAGGAGAAGCTCGCATCCAATCTTGCCTCCCTGTGGAGGGAGGACGCGAAAGTCTTCTTCTCCAACAGCGGTGCTGAGGCGAATGAGGCTGCGATAAAGTTTGCAATCAAACACACAGGACGCAGCAAGCTGCTCAGTGCAGTCAACTCCTTCCATGGAAGAACCGCATTTACCCTCTCCCTGACAGGTCAACAGCGCTACTGGAAGGGGTTTGAGCCAATCCTGTACAAAGGGGTGGATTTCTTCGAATTCGGAAATGCGGAAAGCGTCATTTCAAAGCTCAACGGGGAGACTGCAGCGGTGATTGTGGAAGCAATTCAAGGGGAGGGGGGTGTCATTCTGCCCCCGCAAGATTTCCTTGAGCGTGTTTCAGCCGCGACCAAGGAGAACGGCTCACTCCTGATCCTGGATGAGGTTCAGACAGGCATGGGCAGGACAGGTCGTTTCTTCGCCCACACCCATTGGAACTGTAGCCCGGACATAATTACAATGGCAAAGGGGCTTGCAGGCGGTCTGCCCATAGGTGCAACGCTCGTCACGGAGGAAATAGCCAAGAGCATAGGTCCTGGAGATCACGGTTCCACATTTGGAGGCAATCCACTGTGCACCGCTGCAGGAAACGCGGTGCTTGATGAAATCGCACGCTGCCATCTAGTTGAGGCAGCTGAGCAGCGCGGTGCGGAATTGTTGCATGGGCTGCAGGAGGCGTTCGCAGGGACGGATTTCGTCAGCGACATCAGAGGAAAGGGACTGATGATAGGTATTGAGATGACAGACGGTGTGGCTGAAAAATTCAGGAATTATGCGCTCCAGCGCGGTTATATTGTAAATGTGACGCATGAGAACACAGTTCGTTTGCTACCGCCTCTGGTCATAACTACTGAGGAGGTGGAAGGCTTCCTGCGTGTCTGCAGGTCCTTCTCCGATCAGTGAGTTTTTAAGCCAAGTGTAACATCTGCCCGCTGTGACACGGCACTTACAGGAGAAAAGCACCGCGGAGATAGCGAGAGACTACATAATGGAACATCCTAGCATACTGGACTGCCTGCATTATGATATAATAAACTTCTCCGCCCTCGCGCGCAAAATCATGGAGGAGACCGGTCTGAAGAATGAGGAGGCCGTCATGATGGCCTGCAGGCGCTTCCAGATTGAGCTGAGGAGCAGACGCACGCGTGAAGGGGATATCATGTCCATCATAAAGAACAGCCGCGTCAAACTCAAGTCAAAGATGGCACTGATCAATGCCAGGAACGAGCCCAGGACACTGCAGGCACTGCAGAAGCTTCAGCAGAATTTTGTCACAAAGAACAACACACTTCTCACCGTGCAGCAGGGAAGCAAGGTTCTAACAGTCATCCTGGATGAGGAACTGCTTGCAGACGCGCTGCATGCGCTTGGGCAGGAGCTTGTTCTCAAGACAGTCACTCGTTTGGGAGAGATAACCATTGAGAGCCCTGAATCCATTGTGGACACACCCGGCGTACTGACCAGGTTTTCCGCCTCCCTGTCGGAGGCAGGTATCAACTGCCTGGAGATGGTGAGCTGCAACACCGAGACCACATTTGTAGTTGACGACTCGCAGATGATCAGGGCTTATGACATAATTAGCCAGATGATCAGATGATGTTAATTTCTTTACTTAAAGCGCAAGTGCTGTAATAGAGGAGACAGCAGTATTAATCCACCCTTACTGCTCCGCGCGACTGATGGCAAAGGAAAGCGCTGGAAAAGAGGGCACTGCCGTCCTGGCCTATTCGGGCGGACTTGACACATCCGTGGCCATACAATGGATTAAGGAAAAGTATGGCACGGAGGTTATTGCGGTGACAGTGGATGTTGGGCAGCAGGAGGATCTGCGGGAGGCGTCTCAACGCGCGCTGGAGAACGGAGCAGCAAAGGCGTATGTCGTGGATGCGACAGATGAGTTTGCAAACGAATTCATTTCAAGCGCAATAAAGGCAAATGCGCTGTATGAGGGAAAGTATCCTCTAAGCACGGCACTTGCCAGACCTCTCATTGCAGCAAAGATTGCTGCGCTGGCGGTGCACGAGGGCGCCACACACATTGCTCACGGATGCACCGGTAAAGGGAATGATCAGGTGCGCTTCGAACTCACGCTGCGTGCGCTCATACCTGAAATGCGTATAATAGCACCTATCAGGGAATGGAACATGAACAGGGAGGAGGAGCAGATTTACGCTAGGGAAAAGGGGATAAAACTGCGCAGTTCGGTTCCCTCCCGTTTCAGCACAGATGAAAATCTCTGGGGGAGGAGCATAGAAGGGGGAGAGCTCGAGGATCCTGCAACCGAACCACCGGAGGAGATATACGCGTGGACAGGCCACCCTGAAACGTGGCCTTCTGCGCCGGAGTATGCAGAAATAGTCTTCGAAAGAGGCATTCCAGTAGAACTCAATGGTGAAAAGCTCCCATTGTCGGAGCTAATCAGACGCATGAATCAACTTGCCGGAAGGCACGGCGTCGGTAGAATAGATCATATGGAGGACAGGGTGGTGGGCATAAAGTCGAGGGAGAACTATGAATGTCCTGCAGCGATATCGCTCATCACAGCTCATAGGGCGCTCGAGTCGCTCGTGCTTTCGAAAGAGATGCTGCAGTTCAAGTCCGTGGTGGAGCAGCGTTTTTCGGAGCTCGTCTACACAGGCATGTGGTTCAGCGAGCTGATGGAGGCACTGCAAAGTTTCATAGAGACCAGTCAGGAGAATGTGAGTGGATACGTCAGGGTGAGGATGCAAAGGGGAACTGTAAGTGTGGCGGGTATCAGTTCTGACCACAGTCTGTATGCGACGGATCTCTCCACCTATGGTGTCGGAGACAGCTTCAACCAAAAGGCATCCGAAGGCTTCATCTATATTCTCTCGCTTCCCATTGCCGGCAGGATGAGAACTGCGCTGCAGGAGTTGTCCCTTTCCAATGTCCGCGAAACAACTTTGGAGCGGAAGATTCAGCCTTCCGGCTGACAGTGCGCTTCTCGCGTACAGCTCATCGCCGGAGGACGAGATCCTTCTGCCCTTCGATATCGAGGGGAGCATCGCACATGTGACTATGCTGGGGGAGCGCCATGTGATACCATTAAGGGATGCACACCTCCTCGTTAAGGAGCTCAGGCGTCTCCATGGTGTCTATGCTAAAAAACCGGAGGCGCTCCTGCGTGGAAAAGAGGATGTGCACATGGCTGTGGAAGCTGCCCTCATTTCCGCGCTGGGAGATACGGGGGCAAGGGTGCATACCGCAAGGAGCAGAAATGATCAGATAGCACTTGACCTGAGACTGTATACCAGAAGAAAGCTCCTCTCAATCTACGGGCTTCTGAACAGCCTGATGCAAGTACTTCTGAAGAAGGCAGAGAGGCATCTACAGGACACGATGCCCGCTTACACTCACCTTCAGAGGGCACAACCTGTCTATCTCTCCCACTGGCTTTTATCCCATTTCACTGCACTTTCCAGGGATGCAAAGACAGTGGTGCATGCATTTGAAATCACAGACGAATGTCCCATTGGTGCAGGCGCAATAGCTGGAACAGGACATGATATATCAACCGAGAGGACGGCTGAGCTGCTGGGTTTCAGCAGAACCTTTGACAACTCCATGGATGCAACAGGGAGGAGGGATTTCATACTGCACTCGCTCTTTGCCTCCGCGTGTGTGGCAACCCATCT